>NZ_FYEK01000028.1 GCF_900187885.1 Thermoflexus hugenholtzii JAD2
CCCCACATTCACATGCGGCTTCGCCCGCACAAACACCGCCTTCGACATCGCTCGCCTCCTTATAAATGTTCTGAGTTCTGAGACAAATCGCCCGGATTATCGACCGACGGGCTTCTTTTCGCCGGCGCGGATGATCCCCTCCGCGATGTGGGGCGGCACCTCGGCATAGTGGTCGAACTCCATGGAGAAGGTGCCGCGGCCCTGGGTGATGGAGCGCAGGGTGGTGGCGTATCCGAACATCTCGGCCAGGGGGACCAGGGCGCGGATGGACTGGATGCCTTTCCCCCGGTTCTCGATCCCCTGGATCTGGGCCCGGCGGGAGGAGAGATCTCCGACTACGTCCCCGGTGTAAATCTCCGGAACGATCACCTCCACCCGCATGATGGGCTCCAGGAGGACGGGAGCGGCCTTCTCGGCGGCGTTGCGCAGGGCCAGGGAGGCTGCCACCTTGAAGGCCATCTCCGAGGAGTCCACCTCGTGGTAAGACCCGCCCACCAAGGTGGCCCGGATGTCGGTTAGGGGATACCCGGCCAGCACCCCGGCCTCCATGGCCTCGATCAGGCCCTTCTCGATGGCCGGGATGAATTCCTTCGGGATGATGCCGCCCACTGTGGCATCAATGAACTCGAAGCCCTTACCCCGCTCCAGAGGCTCGAAGTCGATGACCACGTGCCCATACTGGCCTCGGCCGCCCGTCTGCCGCACGAAACGCCCCTCCACGCCCTTCACCGGCCGAGTGAACGTCTCCCGATAAGCCACCCGTGGGCGCCCCACATTTGCCTGCACCCGGAACTCCCGCTTCATCCGCTCGATGAGCACCTCCAGATGCAGCTCACCCATCCCGGAGATGATGGTCTGACCGGTCTCCGGATCCATACGGACCCGGAAGGTAGGGTCCTCTTCGGACAGCTTGCGCAGGGCCTCGCTCAGGCGGTCCTGATCGGCCAGGGTCTTGGGCTCGATGGCCACCGAGACCACGGGCTCCGGGAAGGTGATGCTCTCCAGGATGATGGGAGCCTCCGGATCGCAGAGGGTGTCCCCCGTGAAGGTGTCCTTCAGCCCCAGGGTGGCCGCGATATCTCCGGCGTAGACCTCCTTGATCTCCTCCCGACGGTCCGCGTGCATCCGGAGGACGCGGCCGACCCGCTCCCGCTTGTTCCCGCGGGTGGAGTTGGTGATCTGCTGGCCGGCGGTGATCTTCCCGGAGTAGACCCGGAAATAGACCAGGCGGCCCACATAAGGATCTGTGACCACCTTGAAGACCAGGGCGGCCAGGGGGGCCTCGTCGGAGGCAGGCCGGGCTTCCTCCTGGCCGGTGAGGGGGTTGACGCCCTTCACCGGCGGGATGTCCACCGGGGAAGGCAGGTAATCGACGATGGCGTCCAGCAGGGGCTGGATGCCCTTGTTGCGAAGGGCCGAGCCGCACAGCACCGGGACCAGCTTCCCGGTGATGGTGGCCCGGCGAAGAGCTGCCCGCAGCTCCTCGGTGGAGATGGGCTCCCCCTCCAGGTATTTCACGGTGAGGGCATCGTCGGTCTCCGCGATCCGCTCCACCAATGTCTCCCGGGCTCGCTCCGCCTCCTCCCGGAGCTCCGGGGGGATCGGCTCATAAACCATCTGAGTTCCCAGCTCGTCGACCCAATAGATCGCCCGCATCTCCAGCAGATCGATCACCCCCCGGAAGTCCGCCTCGGCCCCGATGGGCAGCTGGATGGGGACGGGGTTCGCCCCCAGGCGGTCCCGGATCATCCCGATGGTGTTCCAGAAATCCGCCCCCACCCGATCCATCTTGTTCACGAAACAGATGCGGGGCACCCCATACCGGTCCGCCTGGCGCCAGACCGTTTCGGACTGGGGCTCCACTCCGTGGACGGCGTCGAAAACGACGACACCCCCGTCCAGCACACGCAGGCTCCGTTGGACCTCGGCGGTGAAGTCGATGTGCCCGGGGGTGTCGATGATGTTGATCTGGTGTTCCCGCCAGTAACAGGCCACGGTGGCCGCGGTGATGGTGATCCCCCGCTCCCGCTCCAACTCCATGTAATCCGTCACCGTGGTCCCCTCATCCACGGAGCCCAGCTTGTAGGTCCGCCCGGTGTAAAACAGGATCCGCTCTGTCGTCGTGGTCTTGCCGGCGTCGATATGGGCGATGATTCCGATATTTCGGATTTTCTCAATCGGGACTTCCCGTGGCATCTTCTCAGATCCTCCCCGATCAGCCGAGCTCCCTCTGAAATGTTCTCCGTGATCCAGCAATCATACCCGCGGCGGAGGCGCTTTTCGGGCCACCGCCCCTGAGATCTTCTCCCCTGCTGGCGGGAAGCGCGCCGGTTGTTCAGCGGCAGGGTCACGGCCCCTGGGCCGTCGCGCCTGCCGCGCCCTGCGGGTCCGGTTCCTGGCTCTCGGAACCGCTCACCAGCGGTAGTGAGCGAAGGCGCGGTTGGCCTCGGCCATGCGATGGGTGTCCTCACGCTTCTTGACGGCTGCCCCGGCCCCGTTGGCCGCATCGATGAGCTCGGCGGCCAGCTTCTCGATCATGGACTTGCCCGGGCGCTCCCGGGCGGCGTTCACGATCCAGCGCAGGGCCAGGCTGACCTGGCGATCCGGCGGCACCTCCAGAGGGATCTGATACGTGGCGCCGCCGACCCGGCGGGGCCGGACCTCGAGGAGAGGCTTGGTGTTGGCCAGGGCCTTCTCGAAGATCTCCATGGCCGGCCGGCCGGTGCGGCGCTCGATCAGGTCGAAGGCGCCGTAGACAATCCGCATCGCCAGGCTCTTCTTGCCGTTCATCATCACCTTGTTGATGAGCTTGGCGACCAGGACGCTGTTGTAACGAATGTCCGGCGCGATTTCCCGTTTGGGCGCACGACCCCGTCGCATCGTCCTCCTTCCTGCAGGTCCGGGTTTCCGATCCGAATATCTGCCAGGGGATGAGGCTCCCACCCCAGAGGATCACACCGCACATACATCGGATCCAGCCGCCGATGCGGCCCAGGCCGCCGGCGCGCGGAACGTCCCCGCGGCCGGACGGCGAAAAGAGGATCCCGGGGAAGCGCCCGCCTGGCAGACGCAACACAAGATTATAACGAGGGGGAAAGGGATTGTCAAACTCCATTCGCGCGGCCGGCTCACGGGTATGTCCCGAGATCATAGGACAACTGCTCGCAGTTGTCCTACAAAGCAGCCAGGCCCGACAAAATTGGAACACACCCCGCGCGGACACTGTGCCGGGAGATCGTCGCCCGATGGGGCGGCCGGAAAGGCGCAACGTCCATCCCGGGAACGGGAAGGAGTATATCCCCGCCGGAGGGGCCTCTTCGATGCCCAAACTCGGCCCACGGCCCCGGGGTGCTGCTCCCTCCAGCCCATTCCACACCCGGGGCGTGGATTCACATCCTCTTATACAATGAGCGGATGGAGGGATAGACCAACCGGTGAGGATCCCGATGGCTCAGGAACCCGATCGCAACCTGGCCCTGGAGCTAGTGCGGGTGACGGAGGCCGCTGCCTTGGCCGCCGGCCGCTGGATGGGCCGGGGGGATCGCGAGGCTGCGGACCGCGCCGCCGTGGAGGCGATGCGCCTCATGCTCCGCTCCATCGACATGGACGGCGTTGTAGTGATCGGCGAGGGGGAGAAGGACGAAGCCCCGATGCTTTACAACGGCGAGCGCATCGGCAACGGCCGCCCCCCTCAAGTTGACGTCGCCGTCGATCCCATTGATGGAACCCGGCTGCTGGCGCTGGGGCGGCCCGGGGCCCTGGCGGTGATCGCCCTCTCGGAGCGGGGGACCATGTTCAGCCCGGGCCGCATCGTCTATATGTCTAAGCTGGCCGTGGGGCCCGAGGCCCGGGAGGCCATCGACTTGGACGCGCCGGTCGCTGAGAACCTGCGCCGCATCGCCCGGGCGAAGGGGAAGGACATCGATGACCTTACGGTAGTGATCCTGGACCGCGACCGCCACGCAGATCTGATCCGTGAGGTCCGGGCCGCTGGGGCGCGGATCAAGCTGATCCCCGATGGGGATGTCTCCGCTGCCCTGATGACCGCCTTCCCGGACTCCGGGATCGATGTGCTGATGGGGATCGGTGGCTCCCCGGAGGGGGTGATCGCCGCCGCTGCCCTGAAATGCCTGGGTGGGGAGATCCAAGCCCGGCTCTGGCCGCGGAACGAGGAGGAACGTCGCTTCGCCGCTGAGATGGGCTATGATCTCCGCCGCATCCTCACCGCCGACGACCTGGTTCGGGGCGACAACATCTTCTTCGCGGCCACGGGGATCACCGATGGGGAGATCCTGCGGGGGGTCCGCTACACCGGGGCCGGGGCGCGGACGCACTCCCTGGTCATGCGCTCTCGATCCGGGACCATCCGGTTCGTCGAGGCCCATCACCGCTGGGACAAATTGATGCGGATCAGCGGTTACCCATACGATCGAGGCGCAGGCGAAGCCCCTCGATGAGGGCGCTGAGGGAGGCGGGGATCTCCCGGAGGCTCCACCATATCGCCCGGTTCCCGTAGGTTGAGCGATCCGCCGCCAGCCCCACGGCGTCGATGCCGGCCGACGCGCACAGCCAGAGGGCGCGATCGAGATGGAAACGCTGGCTGACCACCACGGCCCGGGTCACGCCGAAGACCTCCCGGGCCCGCCGGCATGAGTCCAGGGTCCGCATGCCCTCGGGGTCCAACCGGAGGGCGGCATCCGGGACGCCCAGGCGCAAGGCCAGGCGGCGCATGGCCTCCGGCTCGTTGTAGTAAGGGGAGGAGCGGCCGTCTCCGCTGAGCAGCAGGAGCTCGACCTTCCCGAGGTGATAGAGGGCGGCCCCGGCCCGAACCCGGTCGGCCAGCACGGCAGTGGGGGAGCCGTCAGCGCGCAGGCCGGCCCCCAGGATGAGGGCCGCCGGCCGGGATGGAACCTCCTCCGGCCGTTCGTAGATCCGATGGCGGCTGTAGAGCCCCAGGAAGAACCGGGCGGCCACCGGCGTCGCCGCGATCAGGGCGATCAACACGCCCACGTATCCCCAGCGCATCTCCCTCTCCCCAGGATACGGGAAACGGCCTCTGAATCCACAGGGAGCCCCCCGGAGGGCCCCGGACTTTCGAACTATCCTCTCCTACGGATCCCGGAGGTAAGATGATGAGGGATCCTAACCCGGAGAGATATCATACCGGATCTTCGAGAGGAGAGAGCCCGTGGAGGTGTTCTCCCTCACGGCCGTCTGGCTGACGCTGATCCTGTTGCTGATGGCCGGCCTGCTGATGAGCGGGGCGCTGCGGCCCGATCTGGCGGCCCTGATCCTGGCCCTTGGGCTTTCCTTTAGCGGTCTGCTCTCGCCGCAGGAGGCCTTCAGCGGGTTCAGCCGCTCCGCCGTCATCGCGCTGATCGCGCTGTTCATCCTCACCGCCGGCCTGAACCGCACGGGAGTCTCCCGGGCGCTGGGGGAGCGTCTGAGCCGATGGGCGGGGGATTCCCCCGGGCGGCTGGTGGCCGGGATGACGCTGCTCAGCGCGTCGCTCTCCCTGGCCATGAACTCGGTGACCGCGGCGGCGGTGGTCATGCCGATGGCCGTTCAGGCCGCCCGGCGGATCGGCCTGGCCCCTTCCCGCATCCTCATCCCCATCGCCTACGGCGCGCTGCTCGGGGGGATGCCGACCCTCTTCACCACCGCCAACCTGCTCCTCAGCGGGCTGATGCGGGACCACTACGGCCGATCCCTGACCATGCTGGATTTCATCCGGGCAGGTCTGCTCCCAGCCGCCCTGGGGTTGCTCTGGGTGATCGGGGTGACCTGGCGCACCCTCCCGGAACGCTCTCCGGCAGGACAGCTGATGCGCTTGCACCGGCTGAACCGGGAGCTGGCGGAGCTCTACGGCCTCCAGGATGGGCTGGTGGAGCTTCTGGTCGAGCCGGATTCGCCGCTCTGTGGGCTCTCCCTGGTGGAGAGCCAGCTGGCTTCCCGACACAGCGTGACGGTCATCGGGATCCGCCGTAAAGGGCACCTCCTCCTTTCCCCGTCCAGCTCGGAGAGTTTGCAGGCCGGGGATGTGCTGCTGGTCGCTGCCGGCCCGGAGGGCACAGCACCCTTCGAGCAGGCCCTCCGGGACCTGGGGCTGCGTCCTCTTCCCCGCCCGGTCTCCCCCCAGGTGCTGGAGGAAGGAGAAGCCGGCCTGATGGAGATCCTCCTCTCCCCCCATACCACCCTCATCGGTCGGACGCTGCGAGAGCTCCGGTTCCGGGAGCGCTATGGGCTGCAGGTCCTGGCCATCTGGCGGGAGGGGCAGCCGCTTCGGGCCCGGCTGGCGGACGAACGTCTCCGCTTCGGCGATGCCCTCCTGGTTTACGGCCCGTGGGAGCGTATCCGCCTGCTCCAGGGCGATCCCGAGTTCATTGTCTTGCAATCCAACGGGGAACCGTTGCGGACCTCCCGCCGCATCCCGGCCATCGTGATCATGGCGGGGGTGATCCTGGCCTCGGCCTTGACGTCCCGCTCGGTGGCCGAGGTGACGATGGCCGGGGCGGTGCTGATGATCCTGGCGGGATGTCTGACGATGGAGGAAGCGTATCGGGCCATCGAGTGGCCCACGGTGTTCATGGTGGCCGGGCTGCTGCCCCTCTCCATTGCCATGACGCGCACCGGGGCCGCGGAGGAGCTGGGGACGGTGCTGCTGTATGGTCTGGCGGGGGCACCTCCCTGGGTCAGCGTGCTGGTCTTTACCGGGATCGCCGCCGCCCTCACCCAGGTGCTCTCGGCTTCGGTCACTGCCGTGGTGTGGGGGCCCATTGCCCTGCGGGCGGCCGCGACCCTGGGCGTCCCGCCGGCGGAGATGGGGCTGGCGGTGGCCCTGGCGACCTCGGCGGCGTTCCTCACCCCCATGGCCCATCCGGCCAACGCCCTCGTGATGGGCGCCGGCGGTTACCGACCCCGGGATTTCCTGCGAGCCGGATGGCCGCTCTGGCTGCTCTCGGTCGGGGCGATCACAGCATCGACGGTGGGGTGGGGACTGGGACTTCCCCGGTGAGCGGGATCGGCTCCAGGGCGGTGTAGTACGGGGCTTCCGCGCACGCCCGGCAGAGGACCTCGCCGTCCCGCACGATCTCCCGCCCGTCGTTGATGCCCTCGCCGCAGCGCGCGCAGAAGACCCGACGGATCGGATGGCCAGGCAGATCCTCCGGAGGGATCTCCACCCGGACCCACCGGGCGTAGAAGAGGTCTTCGTCGGGCATGATGCGATAGGCGTGGCGTTGGGCAGCGGCCCGGCTGAGGCCCGGGGGGGCCAGATGCAGGGCCGTCTCGCGGGCATCATCCCGGGCCACAATCCGCACCGCCCGACCGGTCCGGGTGTCCACGAAAGTGGCGGCAGCCTTCCCGTAGTCGATGTGCTTGAGGGTCCGCCGCCCAAGCCGGCAACCGGTGACGGTGGCGATGGCGTCGGTCAGGCAGCGGTCGATCTCCACATAGACGATGAGCCGACGGCGATCCGCGGGGTCCTCGGGGTTCAAGCCCAGCAACCGGCATCCCAGGAGGGCCATTCGGACGCCGAGGATCTGGCCCGGGCAGAGGTGACCGTGGAACGCGGCGGCCTCTTCCAGCCATTCGTCAAGGGTGCGCATGGCGTGCCTCGTCAGGGATCCAGAGGCGATTGTGTCCCCCATCACGAAGGCTTGTCCGGCTTCGTCTCCCCTTTTTCCTCCTCCGAGGTCAGACCGCGCCGGAACTCCCGGATGCTCTGGCCGAGCTCCCGGGCCAGGTTGCTCAAGCGGCCGGGGCCGAAGAGCAGCAAGGCGATCAGGAGGATGATGATCAGCTCGGTTGGTCCCAGACGGAACGGCATCTCGGCCTCCATTACGCAATGTGAGCCTCCCCGCGGGGATCGCGCGGGGACCCTTTTCCATCATACGTCAGCCGGCCTGGGGAGGAAACCCAGGGGCTCCCTAGGAGGATAGGCCCGGAGCCGGACGGACGCGGAGAACGCCTGTCCGGCTTCCGGGGCTGAAGCGGGAGAACGCGGTGCCTATTCCACCAGAAGGAGGAGAGGGTTCTCCAGATAGCGCCGGAAGACCTGGAGGAAGCGGGCCACCTCGGCGCCGTCGGTCACCCGGTGGTCCGCCGACACGGTCACCTTCATGCGCTGCCCGATGGCGAGCTGCCCGTTCTTCACCACGGGCACCTCCCGGACGCTTCCGACGGCCATGATGGCGGCTTCCGGGGGATTGATGATGGCGATGAAGTGCTCCACGTCGAACATCCCCAGGTTGCTGACGGTGAAGACGCTGCCCTCAATGTCCTCGGGGCGCACCTTCCCGCTTCGGGCCCGTTCCACCAACTCCTTGCTCTCACGGGCGATCTGGGCCAGGGGCTTGCGATCGGCGTCCCGCAGGACCACGGTGATCAACCCCTCCTCCAGGGCCACGGCGATGCCGATGTGGATGGCTTCGTGGCGGACGATCCCACCCTCTTGGTAGGAAGAACGCAGGGCAGGGAACTCCCGAAGGGCCAGGGCGGCGGCCTTCACCACCATATCGTTCACGGTCACCTTTCCCCGCTCCCCCAGCGCCTCGTTGATCCGCGCCCGCCAGGCCATGGCTTCATCCATGTCCACCTCGACCGTGACATAGAAATGGGGCGCCGTCTGCTTGCTGGCAGTCATCCGCCGGGCGATGGCCTGTCGCAACGGGTTGACAGGCACCGCGGTGGGCGCGGGCGTGGGAACCGGGGCGGGCACTGGGGTGGGGATGGGCGCGGCGGCCGGCGGAGGCGGGGCAGCGGCCGGCGTGCGGGCTTGGAGGTAGCGATCCACGTCGCGCTTGACCACCCGCCCCCCCGGGCCGGTGCCGGAGATCTCCCGCAGGTCGATGCCGGCCTCCCGGGCCAATCGACGGGCCAGGGGGGAGGCCTTCACCCGCCCGCCGGGAGGCGGGGTGGGCGCCCCAACCGGAGCCGGCGCAGGCGCGGGTGGAGGAGGGGTGCCGGGCGCAGGGGTCGGGAGTGGAGGCCCCTCCCGGACGGCCGGGGCTGTGGCGGGGGCTTCCACCAGCTCATCCGGGGCGGCGATGATGGCGATGGGCGTGCCCACCGGCACCGTCGTCCCCTCCTCGATCAGCACAGCCTTCAGGACCCCGGAGGCCGGCGCCTCGAACTCGATGTTCACCTTCTCCGTCTCGATCTCCGCCAGGGGCTCGCCCGCCTTCACCGGCTCCCCCACCTTCTTCAGCCAGCGCAGCAGCTTCCCTTCCACCATATCGAAGCCCATCTTGGGCATCGTCACCGTCGTCGCCATCCCGGAACCTCCCGCCCGGCGTGTTCCTCAGCGCAACAGGAGCTTCACCGCCTTCACCACATCCTCCGGCCAGGGAAGGACCGCCCGCTCATGATGCTTGTTGTAGGGGTGCGGGACCTCGCGGCTGCCCAGGCGCATCACCGGGGCGTCCAGCTCATCGAAGGCATGCTCCTGGATGCGGGCGGCGACCTCAGCGCCCACGCCGAAGGAGCGCCACTCCTCGGTAACCACCAGGGCCCGATGGGTCTTGGCTACGGATTCATATACCGGTTCCATATCCAACGGGCGCAACGTGCGCAGGTCCACCACCTCCACCTCGATGCCCTCCCGGGCCAGCTGCTCCGCCGCCTGCAGGCTGGCCTGCAGCATCCGCCCGTAGGTCACGATGGTGCAATCCCGCCCGACGCGTTTGATTTCGCTTTTGCCGATGGGGACGACGTAATCCCCTTCAGGGACCTCGCCGCGCACCGGGTAGAGGGCGGTGTGCTCGATGTAGATCACCGGGTCCTCGTCCCGCAGGGCGGCCTTCAGCATCCCCTTAGCGTCGTAGGGGGTGCCGGGGTAGACCACCTTCAGGCCCGGCACGTAGGCGAAATAGACCTCGAAGGTTTGGGAGTGGGTGGCAGCCAGCTGGCCCCAGCCCGCCGGCACCCGGATCACCAGAGGCACCTTGAACTGGCCGCCGAACATGTAGGACATCTTGGCCGCGTGGTTGACGATCTGATCCAGGGCCAGGAGGATGAAATTGATGGTCATGATCTCCGCGACCGGGCGCAGGCCGCCCAGGGCCGCCCCCAGGGCCACCCCCACGATGGCCGACTCCGCGATGGGGGTGTCTCGCACCCGTTCCTCCCCGAACTCCTCGTAGAGGCCGCGGGTCACCGCATAGGTCCCCCCATAGGCTCCCACATCCTCTCCCATGATGAACACCCGGCGGTCCCGCTGCATCTCCTCCCGCAGGGCCTGCCGGATCGCCTCACGGATGGTCATCACCGGCATCGCGTGCCCTCCATGGCGGCGGATCAGGATCCTGAGGATTGATCCCAGAGCCGGAGGAAGCGCTCATCGCCCCGCCAGTCCCCCACTGGGTTGGCGTAGATGAAGTCGTAGAGCTCCTCCAAGGGCGGATCCGGGCTCTCCTCAGCGAAGCGCATCACCTCCTCCATCTCTCGCTCCACTTCCTCGTGGATCGCGTCCAGCTGGGCCTCCGGGATCCCCTCGACCTCGATGAGGTGCCGGCGGAAGCGCTGGATGGGATCCCGCTGCTTCCACTGCTCGACTTCTTCTTTGGTTCGATAGAGCTCGGGGTCGGCGACGGAGTGGCCCTGGAAGCGGTAGCAGAGGGCCTCGAGGAAATAGGGGCCGTTGCCAGCGCGGGCCCACTCCACAGCGCGGGTCGCCGCTTCGTAGACGGCCAGGACGTCCATGCCGTCGACCCGCTCGGCGGGAATGTTCGCCATGCAGGCCTTCTTGTAGACTTCCGTGACCGCAGAGGCCTTCTCGATGGCCACGCCCATCCCATAGAGGTTGTTCTCGCAGAGGAAGACCACAGGGGTCTTCCAGAGGGCAGCCATGTTCAGGGCCTCGTAGAACTCTCCGATGTCCGTAGCCGCATCGCCGAAGATGGCCATCACCACGCGTGGCTCCCCCAGATAGCGGGCGGCGAAGCCCAGGCCCACGGCCATGGGCAGGTGCCCGCCCACGATGGCGTGCCCGCCCCAGAAGTTATGTTCCCGGCTGGCGAAGTGCATGGAGCCCCCGCGGCCCCGGCTGCACCCGGTGACTTTCCCATACAGCTCCGCCATCAGGACGCGGGGATCCAGCCCCCGGGCGATGGCGTGGCCGTGATCCCGATAGTGCGTGAGGAGGTGGTCCTCCGGGCGGAGGGTGGCAATGGCGCCCACCGCCACGGCCTCCTCGCCGATGTAGAGGTGCAGGAAGCCGGCGATCTTCCCCTGCTGATACGCGATGCGAGCCAGCTCCTCAAAGCGGCGGATCAGGACCATCTGGCGATAGAAGGAGAGCTTGGTCGCCACGTCAAGCGCCGCGGCCGGCGCTGCAGCCTTCGCGGTGTTTCCTTTCCCACGACCGCTCATCCGGGACCTCCCCTTATGTGCGCTCGATTCGACCGGACGTCCTGGGGGCTCACCCCAATTTTGCAATTCGGTGTGATTATAACATATCGGGTGCAACGGGGTCCGATTTTGCCGGCCTGGGCTCTGACGCCCCGAATGGGGCCGGGTTAAAATTAAATCCCGGGCGGAGCGCTTGGGTTTTCCCTCCGCCCCGATTCGATCCATCTCCGATGGAGGAGGTGGTCCCGTGGAGGAGCCCAAGGAGACGATGGCGGAGAGCGCGGAGGAGAACACGGCCCCCACGATGTCCCCGGAGGCCCCGGCGGCGGAAGCCGAGGTCTCCCTCATGGAACAGCTGGATGCGCTGCGGAAAGAGCTGGAGCAGGTCCGGGCCCAAGCCCAGGAATACCTGGAGGGCTGGCAGCGGGAGCGGGCGGCCTTCGCCAACTACCGCAAGCGGGTGGAGGCCGAACGGGCCCAGTTCGCCGCGGAGGCCACCGCCCTCTTCATCCACAAGCTGCTGCCGATCCTGGACGATTTCGAGCGGGCGCTGCGGACCCTCCCGGACAACCTGCGGCATCTCACCTGGGTGGAAGGGGTGGCCCTGATCTACCGCAAGCTGCAGCTGGCCCTGGAATCGGAGGGCGTGCGGCCCATCGAGGTGAAGCCCGGCGATCCCTTCGACCCGATGCTGCACGAAGCGGTGCTCTACGAGCCGGCCGAGGGATTCGAGGACGGACAGATCGTGGAGGAGCTGCAGCGCGGCTACAAGCTGGGCGACCGGGTGCTGCGGCCGACCCTGGTGAAGGTCGCCCGCAAGGTCGAGCCCGGGCCGGAACCCTCAGCCGCAGAGGGCGGATAAGGCGCCATGGCGACTTTCCGGAAGGACTACTACGAGATCCTCGGCGTCCCGCGCAACGCCACGCTGGAGGAGATCAAGCAGGCCTACCGACGGCTGGCCCGCCAGTATCACCCGGATGTCAACAAGTCGCCGGACGCCGAGGAGAAATTCAAAGAAATCAACGAGGCCTACGCCGTCCTCTCCGACGAGGAGAAGCGACGGATCTATGACATGTACGGCCACGCCGGGCTGGAAGGGCGGGGGCTGCGCCCGGAGCCGGCGGACTTCACGGATCTCTTCGCCGATCTCTTCGAGGATCTCTTCGGGTTCGGGGTCCGGACGCGGGCGCGACGGGCGCCCCGGCGGGGCGCGGACCTTCAGACCGAGGTCACGCTGACGTTCGAAGAGGCCGCCCGGGGCGTGGAGAAGGATGTGGAGGTCGTCCGCCACGAGCTATGCCCGCGCTGCCGGGGGAACGGCGCGGAGCCCGGGACCGGCCCGGCCCGCTGCCCGACCTGCGGCGGCATCGGCGAGGTGCGGCGGGTGAGCCAGTCCTTCCTGGGCTCTTTCGTCCAGGTCACCACCTGCCCGACCTGCCAGGGGGCCGGCGAGGTGATCGCCACCCCATGTCGGGAGTGCGGCGGGGAAGGGCGCGTGCTCACCCGTCGTCGCCTCGCCGTCCGCATCCCGGCCGGCGTGGACGACGGGATGCAGATCCGCATCCCTGGGGAGGGGGAGCCCGGGGAGAACGGGGGGCCGCCGGGCAACCTCTATGTCCAGGTTAAAGTCCAGCCCCATCCCTACTTCCGGCGCCGGGGGGATGACCTGATCGTCCAAGTGGCGATCAACGTGGCCCAGGCGGCCCTGGGGGATCGCATCCCGGTCCCCACCCTGGAAGGAGAGGAGCGGGTGGAGATCCCACCGGGGACCCAGCCGGGGCATGTGATCCGGCTGCGGGGGCGGGGCATCCCCCACCTGCGGCGCAACGGCCGTGGGGACCTGCTGGTGGTCGTCCAGGTGGAGGTCCCCACGCGCCTCACCCCGGAGCAGCGACGGCTCTTCCAGGAGCTGGCGCGCACCCTTCCGACGGGGGGCGCGCAGAAACCGGAGAAAGGGTTCCTGGAGCGCCTGCGGGAGCTTCTCAGCGGATAAGCAGGGGCGCATCCCATGCGCTGGCTGGAGATCTCGGTGCGGGTGCCCACGGAGCTGGCGGACAACATCGCGGAGATCCTCTCCCGCTACGCGCCGAACGGCATCGCTTACGATTACGGCCCCGTGGAGGCGGACGACACGGACTGGGAACGTCCCCGCCGGCCCCCGCCGGTGCTCACGCTGCGGGCCTACCTGCCGATGATCGGGGACTGGGAGGCCGCGCGGCAACGCATTGAGGAGGGGTTCTGGCATCTGCGTCAGATTCTCCCCTTCCCCCCGCCGCAGTTCCGGGAGCTGGATGAGACCGCGTGGGAAGAAGCGTGGAAAGCCCACTACGATGTGCTGCGGGTGGGCCCCTTCGTGATCAAGCCGAGCTGGCGGACCGCGCGGCTGGAGCCGGGGGATGTGCTCATCGAGCTGGATCCGGGAATGGCCTTCGGGACCGGCACCCATCCCACCACGCGGATGTGCCTGCAGGCCCTGGCGGAGTGGCTCCGGCCCGGGGATCAGGTCCTGGATCTGGGCACCGGGTCCGGGATCCTGGCCATCGCCGCTGCCCGGCGGGGGGCAGGCCGGGTGTGGGCGCTGGACATCGACCCGGTGGCCGTGCAGGTGGCGCGGGAGAACGTGGAGCGCAATGGGGTGGCCGACCGGGTGGAGGTCCTCCAGGGCTCCCTGGAGGAGGCCCGCGCCCTGGGGGAGCGGTTCGATGGGATCGTGGCCAACATCGTGGCCCCGGTGATCGGCCGTTTCTGTGAGCAAGGGATCGCCGACCTGCTGCGGCCGGGGGGATGGATCGTGGTCTCAGGGTTCTTCCAGGGGGAGCAGGAAGGGACCGTCCGTCAGGCCCTGGAGGCCGCCGGCCTCACCGTGGCGCGCCGCTGGGCCGAGGAGAGCTGGGTCGCCCTGGGGGCGCGGCGGGAGATGGCGGCGGGCTACGCGCCCTGACCCGAGCCTTCGCCAGCTTCCGCGCGAAGCCGCCCGAGCTCCTCCCGGATCGTCTCCACCACTTCCTCATTCCAAATCCGCTTCCGACCGCCCTTCTCCGTGATGGAGAACACCACAAAGACCTTCCCACCCTGCTCCTGCTGGAAACGCGCATGGGATCGCTCCATCCACTCGTGCCATCTGTGGGCCTCCGGGGCCTGCTGATAAGTGATAGGCTTCACCTGGATCCCCACCGCCTTATTCCCAACAGGGATGTAAAAATCTACATTGTAGCGACGATCCCATTCGTCCGGAGCGGGCAAAATCTCCACACCCAGCCTTTCCTGCAGCTGCTCATAGATCGTCTTCTTCTCTGTGACATAGCCCTCGAAAGTCCGTCGGATTACCACGTCATGCACGTAATCCAAACAGTCTTTTTCTGTGATCTGATCGATTTCAGCTCGGAGCTGCTCGCTGATCTTCACGTAGAGCCTGCGAGCGACCTCCGCGAGATGCTCCCGCATATCATGGCCCAGAAGAGGGCCTTCTGGACGGACGTTCTCGAAGTAATAGCGCTCCCAGTCCTCCAGGGTGCGTGGAGCACAGGCTCGGATCGATTCGGACAGCCGGCCGACATAGCGAGGGCGGTTGAACTGCCAGCGGTTGAAGGCGATGTTCAGCACCCATTCTTTAGAGGATCGCATTCCGTCGCTCCTCCGCGGCGAGGAACCGCTCGCGATACCGGTGGGAGATCGAGCGATCGGCATCCGCCAGCCCCATCTCGATCATCTTGCGGTTCACGAAAAGCCGATTCGTCAGATAGAGATAAGCCGGCATCGGAGCGTTTTTCTCTTCAGGAGGCTGATCGAAGCGCAGGTGGACGGGCTTGCCCAACACGAACTTTCGCAAATAATGGATCGCCGCCTCACGGCGCTCCGGAGGCACCCGGATTCCCAGCAGCTGCACCACCAGCCCGTTCTGGAGCTGCAGGGTATGTTCATCCAGGACCGCCACCACTCGGAAGGTGACCTCTTCATCGAATCGCAGGGGGCCGGGGTCCACCCGCGGCTGGGCGTCCTTCACGCGGGGGATGTAATCCGGAGGCGGATCGACCGGCGGCGGTTCCTGCTCCCGCCGGAGGATCCGCACCGAGGGCGCGAACAACGCCGGCGCATGAAGGCCCAGCTTCTGGCGGATGATCGGCTCGAAGGCCGGCTGGATCTCATAGCCGATGGCCTTCCGACCCAGGTCGAGGGCCACCTTCACCGTCGTGCCGCTGCCCAGGAAGGGATCCAGCACGGTCTCTCCAACGAACGAGAACATCCGGATCAGCCGGCGAGGCAGCTCGTCCGGGAACATGGCCTCGTGAAGGGTCTGGCGCTCGCCGCCGAAAGACCAGTGGCCGCTGAAGAAAGCCTTCCATTCCTCGCGCGTCATCCGGGAGGCTTCGCGGATCTCCGCGGGAACCGGCTCCGGCCGACCGGGCTTTTTGAACAGCAGGATGAACTCATAATCCAGCTCCACGATCCCGTTCGGCGGATAGGGGAAGGAGCCCATGACCACCGCCCCGCCGGTGGTGCGCATCGTGGTTTTCTTCTGCCAGATGATCGCGCCCATGTAGTCGAAGCCGATGACCTCGCACTGGGCGATGATCTCCGCATGGAGCGGGATCACTTTATACTGGCCGTAAACCACGGCCCGCGCGAACTGATCCCCGATGTTGATGCACAGACGGCGACCCGGCCGCAAGACCCGCCATGCCTCCCGCCAGACCCGGCTGAGATCCATTAAATACTCGTGAAGGGTTTGCCCGTAGCCGATCTGGCCCTTTACGCCGTAGTCCTTGATATGCCAGTATGGGGGGGAGGTGACGATGAGATCCACGCTCTCATCCGCCACCTCCGCCATGTTCCGGCTGTCCCCGATGATGATCAGGGCTTCCGCATCCATCATCGCGCTCCTCGAAGTTCATCCCACCCAAGCCCGGGAAGCGTCCGCGGCTCCCTCTATAATGATAAACTGGGCTCTTGAGGGACCGCCGTCGTGGCTAAAGCCGCTCCTACAGACGAGGGAAAACAGAATGGTCATTTCACCCTTATCGAAATGGACCTTTGCTCTGTTGCAGGCCTTCTTCCACTGGCTGTATCACGGAGGGGCGTGGGCCTACGATGGGGTGGCAGCGCTGGCCTCGATGGGGCGCTGGACGCGCTGGGTGACCCGGGCCCTAGACGAAGTGGAAGGAACTTGGGTGCTGGAGCTCGGCCACGGCCCGGGGCATCTCCTCGCCGCGATGGCCCGCCAGGGCCTCCGCCCCGTCGGCCTGGATCCCTCCCCGGCGATGGGGCAGCGCGCCCGCCGGCGGACAGGTTCGTCTGTCCCCTTGGTGCGGGGACGCGCGCAAGCCCTCCCCTTCCGGGACGAGGTCTTCGACACGGTGGTGGCCACCTTCCCCGCTCCCTTCATCCGAGATCCTCGCACTTGGCAGGAGGCGGCCCGGGTGGTGCGCCCCGGAGGGCGCGTGGTGGTCCTGTTCGCCGCCCATCCCCCACTCTCTCTCGTCGGGCTCCCCTGGCGATGGCTCTACCGCCTGGCCGGGCTTCAACCTCCTAAAGGCCTTCTGGGGGCCTTTCTGCATGACCCGGCCCGACAGGCGGGGCTCGAAGTCGAGCCCTGGACGTTCCCCGATGGCGGCTGGACCCTCCACGGGATCCTCGCCCGCCGGCCTTCCCGCCCCTGAGCGCGCGCCTGACTTTTTGATTCGTCGCAGCGAGTGACCGACATTCCGCACTCAAATGGTGTCCAAACCGCATTTTCCACAATAGTGCCCCTTAATAAATGTCCTTATCTTGGTTCCTTTACCAGCCCCCCGCTGGCCTGCCTGCGATCCTCGGGACGGAAGACCTCTCCGCCTTCGATTGCTCGATGCCAGCGGGGACTCCGGTTGGGCCTACCCACCGCCGCCCGTTGCCTCACCAGCCCCCGCCCGCCGTTGGGCCTCTCTCCGAAGGGAACGGAGCGCTTCCGGATGGCCAGTCACCCCACCGACGTGCCCTTCCCGCAGCGCCCACCGCCCGAACAGCCACCGGCTTCCTTCCTGCCCCAGGCCAGGTAACAATGCCCTCTGCCCGAACGCGCCCCGCGCTCCCTTCTGGCCGACTCCCGGATTTAACTGATAGATTCCTCACTGCCCAGGTCACTAACGTGGATAGTGATTTGCATCCAACTATCGCGCGCCAATTCTCCCAAAAGTTTTACTGCGATGGGACTTTCGGATGGTAAACAGAACTTCTTAAATATATCAGCTATTGGCAAAACTTCTCGCACAACACCTATACTTTCAACTTTTTCGCCTTCTTGGGGATGACAAGCCCGTATAGATATCTTCCAGCCATGACGAAGACGCTCGTGGCGTTCTGCCACACGACGCGCATATTCTTCTGCGCTGCTGATCTCTACTTGCTGAAGGATACTATTCACACAGTCGTGAACTGGCCAAGGCTAGCCCAGGGAGTCAAAAAAGACTTTAGAACCGCAATCACAACTGAAGTAGAACACCTTTGCTCCGCGGTGTGGACATCTGGTGGGATAGGTGCGTGCCTTGCACCACCACCCCTGAGTAGGCTCATGATAGAGCATATTCGGCTCCGATCAATGCTGGCCCAACGATCTGCACATCAGCCGTCGCGAAGCGAGCGCGAAGCGCGAGCGAAGCGGTCGGCTGGATGCGCGGGTTAGCACAACTTTTCACTCTTTTGTATAGGCTATTCCTTTGATAATGCTTCGAATGATCTTAAACGCTTTCTCACCGTTTTCATTGTGAACTACGACGAGGTAGTAATCACTTGTTTCATCAAGGAGATCAAGTTTCGCGGTGAGCTAAGGAGTCTCAAGAGGTATTCCAAGTTGTTTTAATAGCTCAAACTCGTCTTTACTTCCCATAAATTGCACTATTTTCAGTTTGCCAGGGCCAATCAAACAGACAGATTAGGGACCAACGGGAACAGGATTGGCATATATCTTAACGCCAAAGTATAAGGTTGCAAGCATCAACCCCGACACCCCATACAAAACTGCTAGTCCCAAGTATAGGTTTAATTGCTGGAGAACACTCGGTTCACTGAGCATCCACCCCGCAAAATACTACTGACACTGGGAACAGAGCTATTCCGATCACCGATAGTATCCATAAGTAAAACGATGCCCCTTGCTCAACTCGCAAAATGCGATGCCAAAGGTGTTTTGACCAGTTACGAAAGCACTGGTTGTAGTATAGTAGGGCAAACAATAGCAGAGTAATGGTGCTGATAGCTAATCTGATTTGCAAGCTGGAAAGAGATCGAACAGGGAAGAGGAAAGCACAAGCAGACAAAACACCGAGAACGACCACCGTAAGAGAGGCTAAGAAGTTTAGGCCAACGGCAAGATACTTGGCCTTGAGTAAAAAATTACCCCCGCAGCACCCGCCACAGGATGCCTGGCCGCATCAGGCTCTGGGGTGGGGCCAGGAGCGAGGCCACGTCGTTGAAGGCCCGAGCCACGACCGGATCATGGTGCGCCGTCCGGTGCAGCCGCGCCATGTAGGCGTTGATAAAGCGGATGGAGGCCGTGCGCCTGCCTTCCGCCTCCGGGAAGCGCAGGTCGCCGCTGACGACGATCTGCCAGGGCATGTCAATGCTCCTGGCTGCGCGCCGGAAGAAGCGCCACCACAGCTGTTCGGTGCCCTGGCGCAACGCCTGCTGCAAATCCAATGCTTCCATGGCCGCCACGGACATCCCCTGGCCGTAGATGGGGTTGAAACTGCAGATGGCATCTCCGAAAACCAGAAATCCCTCCGGGAAGCTGGACAACCTCTCGTAGTGCCGGCGCAGGCTGGCTTTGAAGCGGTAGGTGACGATGTCCGACAGGGGCTCGGCATCTTTGATGACGTTGTAAACCTCCGGCGCGGCCAGGCTTTGGGCAAAGGCCAAAAAACCCGCTTCGTCCGCAGGCGGATAATCGCCGAGATTTCCAACCAGGCCGACGATCCACCGCTCGCCCTCCTGCGCCAGGATCACCCCGCCGCGTTTCAAGTGCGGCGGCTGAGGGGTGATGAGCGCCACTTTGGCGCCGTTCAGATGCTCCGGCCGACGGCGGTAAAGGCGGGTGCTGTAGCCGACGTTGATGGTGACTTGCTCCTCCTGCGGCGGCGCATAGCCCATCTCTGCCAGCCATTTGGGCGCCCGGGAACCGCGGCCGCCGGCATCCACCACCAGGTCGGCCTCCAGCACCTCCTCGGCGCTGCCTTCTGCCCGCCGTAGCAGGCGCACCCCGCGCACCCGGCTGACGCGTTCCGACGGCACCAGCCCCAGCGCATCGCACTGTTCGATGGCCCGCACATTGGGCAGGGCCAGCAGCCGCTGCCGCACGTAGCCTTCCAACAGCGGACGGCTGACCGCCAGCGCGCCGAGACGGCCGTCTTCATTCGTGAAGCGGGCGTGATAGCCGCCGCCGTCGAACCAGATCAGCTCCTTCTCGGGCCGGTCGAGGAACGGCGCGCCCCGCGCCATCAGGTCGGCGATCAGGCCGGGGAACATCTCCTCCAGAATTTTGCTGCCCCGCAGCAGCAGCACGTGGAGGTGGCGGCCCTGGGGCACCCCTTTGCGGTTTTCGCCCATGGGGGGGAAGGCATCCCGCTCGATGAGGGTGACCTGCTCGAAGAAATCGGCCAGGGCGCGGGCGGCGAGCAGCCCGCCCATGCTGGCCCCGATGACAATGGCGTGTTTTCGATTCGACATGATGACCTCCGTCTGAAAATGGACGACCCGCCGGGTCGTCCCTACTGTGTCTGTTTCTGCAAGAAGGGGATGAGGGCTCCGGCGACGGCTTCGGGGTCGTCGGCAAAGGGCCAGTGGCCGCTCTCCTCCAGGATCACGATCTGGGCGCGGGGGAAGAACGCCCGCTGACGCTCGGCGAAATGCACCGGCACGAAGGGGTCGGCCGCGCCCCAGATGACCAGGGCCGGCACGTCCAATTGTCGGAAGAGCGGACCGAGCACGTCGGCCATCCGCCCGGGGTTGTCGGTGGCCCGGTAGAGGCGCAGCACCGCCCGCTTCGTGCCCCAGTCCAGGTCGCGGTACATGCGGTCCACCGTGGCCCTGGGCAGGCCGCGAGGGCTGCTGCGCTGGATGAGAAAACCGAACCCGAAGCGGGTGGTGGTGGCCTGGAAGAGCTCGCCCAGGATGGGCGTGCGCCAGATGCGGGCCAGAGAGTGCCAGCGGTAGCCGGGCATGATGCCGATGTTGATCAGCGCCACGCTGGCCAGCCGTTGGGGATGTTGCGCCGCCCAGGTCAGACCCCACGGCCCGCCGAAGTCGTGCAGCACCAGGTGCGCTCGCTCGATCCCCAGGTGGCCGAGGATGCCATCCAGGTGCCGGGCGTAGCCTTCTACGGTGTAGTTGAAGTCCTCCGGCTTGTCGGCCTGGCCGAAGCCGGGCATGTCCGGGGCCACGGCGCGGGCAAAGGCGCCCACCCGGCCCAGCAGGTCGCGCCAGTCCTCCGAGGAGCCGGGGTTGCCGTGGACGAAGACCACCGCTTCCTCGCTCTGGCGGTCGCCGCTGGCCAGATAGGGGGAGCGGACGCCCTGGAAGACGACCTCACCTTTCTGTACCTCAGCTTGTGTGGTCGTTGCAGCACGCATCCTCATCCTCCTTCCCCCCAGGCCGCCCGGAAGTTCGGCCCGGTGTCGAAGATGAAATCCTGGATGTGTACCGCCTTGCCCCGCCGCAGGGTAGTCACGGTGACGCCGCTGTTGTGACCCTGCCGTCCATCGCGGTTGACGACCTCCACGTCCCAGCGGGTGGCGACCACGTTGTCCCCCGTCATGTCGAACAGGTTGGCCACCGCCACGCGGCGCACGGTAAAGCGCAGGGTGGGGAACTGCGCGAAGAACTGCTCGAACCAGCGCGCCACCGCCTCCTTGCCGCTGTGCACGCCGCTGGCGCGCACGTCGCCGGGGAAGATGAAGGTGACGTCGTCGGCGAAGTTTGCCAACACCGCCTTCAGGTCGTGGCGGTTGAAGGCCTGATAGATCTCGGGGATTTTGCGTTGAGCCAGCCAGGCGCCGATCATCGCTGCCTTCCTCCTGACTGGATTTCGAGGCGTGCCGCCACGCCCTCTTGCAGACAGGCCGGCTTGTTCGTGAGCCAGCCCTGCTGCCAGTAATAGTCCAGGGTCCTGGCGATGGCCTCTTCCAGCGGGGTGTAGCGCAGGCCCAGTTCCCGCTCGGCTTTGGAGCCGTCCACCCACGTGCCGTGGGCCAGCATGGATACAACATCGCGCGGCAGGTCGGGCGGGCGTCCGGTCAGCCGGGCAGCCAGTTCCTGCAAATTGGCCACAACTCGACCGACAAACAGCGGCCCCACCGGCGGCGGCTTCACCCCGGCCAGCCGGCAGGTTTCCCGCAGGAAATCGGCAGTATCCACGTTGTAGGCGCTCAAAATGTGGCGTTCGCCAGGACGGCCCTTCTCCGCCGCCAGCAGGTGGCCCTGGACCACGTCGTCGATGTACACGTAGCTGACACGGCCGCGGAAAAGCATCGGTTGCCTGCCAGTCACGGCCCTGAGCATGAGGTCGCCTACCGATTTCAGCGGGCCGGGGCCGAAGATGCCGGCGGGATTGAGGATGACCACCGGCAACCCCTGGCGCGCGAAATCCTGGGCGACCTGTTCGGCGCGGTATTTGGCCTCTTCGTAGGTGTGTACAAAATAGCCCCGGTGGGGTGTCTCTTCGTTTCCCACCTGGCCCCGGGGCTCGCCGATGGTGAAGCTGGTGCTGGTGTAGATGACCCGCCGGATGCCTTTTGCCTGGGCCGCGGCCAACACGTTGCGGGTGCCTTCCACGGCCGTGCGCTTCAAGAGTGCCTTGTCCGGCGTCCAGAATTCGTAGATGGCAGCGACGTGGTAGAGGGTGTCGCATCCGTCCAGCGCCTGTTCCACCGACGCTTGGTCGAGAATGTCGCCGGTGACGATCTCGACCCCCAGTCGGACCAGGTCCTCGGTGCGGCTGGTCTTACGAGCCAGCACTCGCACCCGTTCGCCGCGCCGGCGAAGCGCCCGCACCAGCGCGCCGCCTACGTAGCCTGTGCCTCCGGTTACCAGCGTCGTCATGGTCATGCCTCACTTCCCTGCGTTTTGCGCGCCCAGGCGGCGACCATGGGCGGGGTCACCAGCGTGCACCCCTTCTCCACCGCCTCCTGCCGCATGCGCTCGACCAGGGTGTCCACCTGCACCTCGTCGGCCGTGGCGACGCCGACCTGCTGCATCAGCGGCAGCAGGGTGCGGGTCAACTGCTCGATCCAGGCATAGATGGCCGAGTCGGGCCCGTTTTCGTAGCGGAGCATGGCGATGGTCTGGGCGCCGGGCAGCCCGGCCTGCTCGAAAATGCGCCGGAGTTTCGCGCCGCAGCGCGTGTCCACACCGAGACGGGTGAGGGTCTGGGTGATGCGGGTGGCGGCAGCCACGTAGGTGTCGCAGAAGGGATCGCACATCACCGCCGGGGGCGGGGTTACCGGGGTATCCAGCTCTTGAAAGGCGACGATGCCGCCCGGCTTGACGAAGGTGAGCAGCCGCCGCAGCACTGCGGCCGGATCGGGAAAGTACATCAGCACCAGCCGGCCGATGAGGGCGTCCACCGGCTCGCCGTCGAGTTGGAAATGGGCCAGGTCGGCAGCGATGAAACGCACATTCTGCAATCCGGCTGCCTGCGCCCGCCCTTGGGCGTAGCCGATGGCCTCCGGCGCCTTGTCCACGCCGATCACCGCGCCCTGCGGCCCGACCAGTTTGGCTGCCAGAAACGAGACATCGCCGGCGCCGCAGCCCACGTCCAGCACCCGCATGCCGGGGGCCAGGCCGGCCTTGAGCAGCATGTGCTCGGTCATCTCGCCGAAGAAGCGGCCCTGCTGGACCAGCCGCTCCAGCTCTTCCTGGGTGTGTCCCAGGGCATAATCGTTCGTCTGCATCTCGCACCTCCATTGAAGATTTGTTCACAATATAGTGCGGGCGATTGCTGAATTGCCAGACGAACTGGTGCCGAATTTCTGCCCAAAAAAGGCGGCCACGTTGAATCTGACCGCCTTTTCGGTGAGCCGATCTTACGCGTTCCTGCCGAGAGAATCAGGCGTCCGGGCCGTACAACTCCCGGTGCCAGAGCCAGTCGGTGACCCGTGCGATGCCTTTGTTCAGATGGTAGCGGTAGGTGTTGAAGGGCAGGCCGAGCCGTTCGGCGGCGGCTTCTTGGGTGGGGGCTGGCCGAAAGAACGTGAGGTCTAACGCCCGGTAGAATTTCTCGTCCTTCGGCGTGGCGGTCAGCGTGGCGGCGGCGTCCCGCAGCAGGGATTGCAGGTCCTCCGGGCCGGGGTTGGGGCCGGCGCTCTCCCGCAGGACCCGGGAACGCAGCAGGGGATTGCGGGCCAGGGCCTCCGGCCGATGGTAGTCGCGCAACGCCTGGCGCACGGCATCGGCGAACTCGGGCTGGGAGAGCACCAGCAGCGGCGGCGGAGCGGACTGCCCGACCGGCTCCGGCCTGAAGTCCAAATCCAGTTGTCGCTCCGCCATCTCCTCTCTCCAGACCGACAGCGGCTCGGCCCGCCAGTCGTGGGCGAAACCGCCGTAGCGCCGGCCGCCTACCTCGAAGTCGGCCTCCGCGACGCGGCGGAAGTTAATGTAGGCAAATACGCTCTCCCAGGCGGCCGGATCGGCCATGCAGCAGAAGGTCCAGGCCAGGTTGGGCGTGGTGAGCCAGGTGATCACGGTGTTCAAGGTGACCATGTTGTGAGTCAGAGGGGTCTGGTAGACCTCGCGGCCCATCCAGAAGCGGGCGATCTGGATGCGTTCGCCGGGGCGCAGGGGGCCGTAGCGCCGTACATACGCCCAGATGGCGCGCACGGCTGGGTCGGCCTGCTCGTCTTCCGGGGTGACGGTTTCCAGCAGGAGATTGGCGGCGAATCCCAGGGGTTGCGGTTCTGGCCCCCGGAACACAACGAAGGCCTGGGGCTGGCGCTGCAGCCAGTAGGCGGCAATCCGGGCCGACTGCGGCCCCTCGTGCTGCGCGACCATGGCCAGGATGTGGGGGTGATCCTGTGGGGTGATGGCATCCTGATAGACGCCGCCCAGGGTTCTCCAATCGTAGAAGGGTTTCATGGCCGGATGGTGACGCTGCAGAAAGATCAGGTCGGAGAAGGCCTGCTGACGGGCCAGGCCGCTGCTATTCCAGAAGCGATGGTTCAGGTGGCGTTGCACCTGGCGGTAGAGCTGTCGCCAGGCCTCCGGATTGCGCCAGCGCAGGTCGGTTTCCACAATCTCTCGCACCAGGTCATGAGGGAAGATGCCCGCCGGGCCGGTCTCGATGAAGGACAGGCGGCGCAACCAGGCGAAGAGGCCGGGCGCGGCTTCCTCGCCCAGCACCTCGGCCAGCAAGGCTTCGGTGGTCACCCGGGCCAGGGCACAGGCTTCCAAGGCCTGACGATGGTGGGGGGTGGGCACGTCTTGCATGAACCGCTCCACCAGCAGGTGGAGTACATCTGGGGCGTGTTCCAGGCTGATCTCTTCTGCCCTGGTGGCGCCCAGCGCCAGCCAGTCGGCTAGCAAGACCAGGGCCAGAGGGTGACCATAAGCCACGTCCAGGACGGCTTCCTGCAGCGGCTGCGGTACGCCTAGGGTCGTCAGTAGTTGGCGGCTTTCTTCGGGGCGCAGGTTGCGTAGGGAGACGATGCGGGCCAGGCCACGCCAGGCCGGGTCGGTGCGCCAAGGTTCGGTGGGGGGATTGCGGCCGGCGATGATCACCAACACGTGCGCCGGCAAGGCCGGTAGGAATCTTTCGCGCAGCCAGTCGTCCAGGGGCGCCAGGCGTTCGTAAGTGTCGAGCAACAGCACGGCCGGCGGCAAGGCCGTCAAGCGCTCCAGACTCAGGTGGCCTTCGCCGCCCCCGGTTTGCGCGGAAAGCGCCAGCAGAAAACTTTGCGGCGAGGGATCAAGATCGCGAGCATCCAGGTGGAAGATCCTACGTCCACTTTCGACGGCAATCTGCGCGTATGCGTGCAGTAGGGTTGTCTTGCCTACGCCGCCGGGGCCGAAGAGATACAGCACGGAGAATGGCGCTTCGTCGGCCTCTAGCGCCTGCCGAAACAACTCCAGCTCGGCAGCTCGGCCGACGAACGAATGTAACCGGGCCCGCGCCATTCGGTCGGCGAAACCAGAGGAAGTGGGTTCCTGACTCGTCGGTAGTCTCCCTATTTCGTGTTGGTGACATCAGGGGCCACAACCGTCATTAGCAGCTCTTTAACAGTCCAGATATGATCAGTCAAGCCAGCCGCCATCGCGGGTGAGCGTGGCTGCCACCGGCCTCGTCCGTTGCCCGCCTCGATGCGCAACGTTTTGACAGAGCGGGTCAGGTTGTAAACCCAATCTTCCCAGGCACAGGAGGCCTCGAGCATCTCCCGTCTCTTGGAAAAGGAGAGGGTCTTGCGCACCAGCCTCCCGTTCATCTGCCGGGACGTCAAATGCGTGCGCTCGACATAGGCGGTATGCTCACCAAGAAGATTAAGAACCTCTTCCGGGTCACCGTAGACCACTTTGATGGTGATCCCCTTCCAGCGGTTCCCGGAACGATTCTTTATCACCTGGAGGTAGTGCCAGTCGGGTTGGGCTTGCCTGCGCCTGGGCCTTCGACCTCGCCCCGCATATTTAGGTGCCTTTCCCCAAGTCTTGACCATCGCTTCCCTATAGCTTCCCTCCCCATCGCTGGCTATGGCAGGTGGAGAATCCGGATGACCACGGGCCTTGAGCTTAGCCATCAAAGCTGTGGCGACTTCACCCTCCTCCTTCCCAATGGCTCTTCCTACCCGCAGCCGCGTGTCGATGTCGATGATGGTGCCCCGCCAGAAGGTGCCTCGCTCTTCCTCTTCGAGATGCCCCCTTTCCCCCTTGTGACCGACATACGTCCAAAGGGCATCCAGTTGAGCGCGCGTTAGATGATAATTGGCCAATAGTAGCGCTTCGATCTCTTCGACATGCTTGGCTGCCTCCTTCAGCCAGTCTAAAACCGTCTCTTCCTTAATCCCTTTGACCCTATGAATGGCTGCCAGACTGCTTCGTTCCGCTAACCATGCCAGGCACTCAAGGATGGTCTCTTGGGAATGGTGGCGTCCGTAGAACACGGTCCCTTTAGTTTGGACAAAGGTCTTGCTACAAGTCTTGCATCGGTAGCGTTGCGTGCCCTTCTGGGTCCGACCGAACTTGATGATATTGCCATGACCAACCTTGCCGTAATCTGGACAATCTTGGTTCCAGCAGAAGGAACCGGGCGAAACCAATCGTGGGTGCTGCATTTGCGCCCTCCAATCGTCTGATGTGAAATTATTATACACCAACACGATTGAGGGAGACTACCGGGATGTGCATACGACAATGATCCGCGCCCACGTCCTCCAGCGCGGTGGCCTGGCGGTGCGCAGTCCGCTGGATTTTTAAGAAGTCTGGAGTAACCGATGGACCTCCTCTGTGTCGCCCCGATTGGCGTGGAGACCGGCTTCTGGCGATGCCGAGATCATCGCTAAGGGCGATTTCTTAAACTTTATCCCAGAGGGGGGAGATTTGTCAAACGCAATCGCAGGAAAGGCAGGGCTTTCCAGTAGGGGCGACCGGCCGGTCGCCCCTACCGGGCACGCATATTCGAAACCTGTCGACCAGGAACCGATCCCCCAGCGCCCTTATCCGCCTCGCATCTGGAAAAACCGGAAAGCCCTGAAGGAAAGGCCAGGCCACCTCTTCTCCCCTTCGTCGGATCTGGGCCGAGAGGGGTGATGCGGATCAACGGATCGAGTGGATCATCTGAGCGATTTCACCGCAACAGGAACACCCACTCTCCTTCCACCAGGGCTTCCCGGGCCGCCTGACGCCCCGCCTCTGTCAGGCGGAGGCATTCCCCCTCCCGGATCACCCACCCCGCCTCCTCCGCCCGCCGGATCACCGCAGCCGTGAAGCCGGGCTTCCAGCGCAGATGCGTCGGGAGATGGGCGAGGGCGCACTCCTCCGCTTCCGCCGGGGTGCCTTCGTGGCTCAGCAGATGGACCGCCAACAGCTGCTGGGCCAGGCGCCAGCGCCGCTGCGCCGCCAGGCGGCGCCGGGCGATCCACCCGTGGCGCGGCCCCCCGATCCAAGCCAGGGCGAACAGGAGGCCTCCCGTCGTCGCCATAGCCCCCGCGATGGAGACATCGAAGGCATGGGCAAGGCCGTATCCACCCATCGCCATCGCCACCCCCAGCCCGATGGACCCGAGGAGCATACGGCCCAGGCGATCGGTCAGAAGATAAGCGGTCGCCGAAGGCGCCACCAGCATCGCCACCACCAGCACCACCCCGGCGACGTCGAAAGCCGCCACCACCGTCAGGGAGGTCAGGGCCATCCACGCGTAGTGCAACCCGGCCGGCCGGAACCCGAAGACCTGGGCGAGATCGGGATCGAAGGCGGCCAGCTGGAGCTCCTTGTAGAAAGCCAAGACGAAAACGACCTGCAGGCTAAGCAGGGTCCCCATCACCCAGGCGCCCCGAGGCCCCAGATCCCATCCGCCCCACGTCAGGCGATCGAAGGGCGCAAAGGCCAGCTCCCCCAGCAGGACCGCATCGAGATCCAGGTGGATGGAGCCCGCGCCGCGGGCGATCAGCACCACCCCCAGGCTGAACATCGCCGGGAACACCAAGCCGATGGCTGCGTCCTCCTTGAGCCGCCCGCTCCGCAACAGGGCGTCCACCAGCCCCACCGTCAACACTCCGGCGCCGGCGGCCCCGAGGAGCAGCAGCGGGGAGCGGAGGTCCCGGACGATCAGGAAAGCCGCCACGATCCCCAGGAGGATCGAATGGCTGATGGCGTCGCCGATGAGGACCATCCGGCGCAGCAGTAGGAAGGCCCCCGGCAGGGCGCAGGCGGCCCCGGCCAGGGCAGCCACCAGCATGATCTCAACCTGCGGGGCGAGCATGGGACTTCCTCCGGTGCAGATACCAACGGCGCAGAAGCCCCCGGCGCGGCGCGATCAGGAGGGAAAGCAAGGCGATCCCACAAGCCCAGAGAACGATCAGGGGTCCCGTGGGCAGCCGGCCGATCTCCGCGCTCATCAGCGTCCCCAGCCCGCCGGAGAGGGCGCCGAACCCTCCGGCGAGGACCACCATCCGCTCCAGACGATCCGTCCACTGGCGGGCGGCAGCCGCCGGGGCCACCAGCAGCGCGCTCACCAGCACCACCCCCACCGCCGGCAGGCCGATCGCTACGGTCAGCACCATGAGCGCGGCGAGGAGCAGCTCCAGGGCTCCTACCGGCAGGCCGCAGGCTTTCGCGAAGACCGGATCGAAGGCGAGGAGTTTCCATTCCTTCCACAGGAGGATCAGGAGGGTGAGGACGAGGAGGGCTACCAGGGCGATGGCCGCCACATCCCGTCGGAGCATCGTCGCGGCCTGTCCGAAGAGGAAGCGATCCAGGCCGGCCTGGGCCGCCGTCGGCCGCTGCTGGGCCACCGTGAGCCCCACGATCCCCATCCCGAAGAACACGGAGAGGACCAGGCCCAGGGCCGCGTCCGGCTTGATGCGGGAGCGCCGGGGGATCTGCACGGCGAGGAGGGCGCCGATCCCAGCGGAGAGGGCCGCCCCGAGGAGCAAGGGCGGAAGCTCCCGACTGCCGGTGATCAGGAAAGCGAGGACGAGGCCGGGCAGGGCCGCGTGGCTCATCACATCCCCGATCAGGCTCTCCCGGCGGAGCACAGCGAAGACCCCCAGGGCCCCCGCCACCCCGCCCAGCAGGCTGGAACCCAGGGCAACCGTCCAGAACGTGGGATCCCGAAACAGTTCCGGAACCATTCCACCCCTCCGGGGGATGGCGTCTCTGCCCCATGCGCGCCTTATAGGAGAGCGACCGGAAGACCGGCGACCGCTCCCTGATAGGTCCGGCGCAGGTTCTCCACGGTGAAGGCCTGGGCCACCGGCCCCCAGGCGACACAACGGACGTTGAGGAGGGTCACCCAATCGAAATAGGCCGGCACGGTCTGGAGATCGTGGTGCACCACCACGACGGTCCGGCCGGCCTCCTGGAGGCGCTGCAGAACCGCCACCAGGGCCTGTTCGGTAACCGCATCCACGCCGGCGAAGGGCTCGTCCATCAGGTAGAGATCGGCATCCTGAGCCAGGGCCCGGGCCACGAACACCCGCTGCTGCTGTCCGACGGAGAGCTCGCCGATCTGCCGGTCGGCCAGGTGGTCCATTCCCACCTGGGCCAAGGCCTCCAACGCCCGCTCCCGATCCGCCGGGCCCGGCCGGCGGAACCAGCCCAGGTGGGCATAGCGGCCCATCAACACCACATCCAGGACCGTGGCCGGGAAATCCCAGTCCACCGCGGTGCGCTGGGGGACGTAGCCGACCCGGCGGCGGACCTCCGCGGGAGGGTGCCCGAACAGGGTGATGGATCCGGAAACCGGACGGACCAGGCCCATCAGGGCCCGCAGGAGCGTGGTCTTCCCGGCCCCGTTGGGGCCGACCACCGCCATCCGCACCCCTCGGGGAACCCGCCAGTCCACATCCCACAGGGCCGGGCGATCCCCATACATCACGGTGAGATCCTCCACCTCGATCGCCCACTCCTCCCCGATCATCGCCGTTCCTCCGAAGGCAAAGGCTCCAGCAGCCCACGGATGATGGTCTCCAGGTTGTAGCGCATCATCCCCGCATACGTGCCCTGCGGGGAGTTGGGGTCTCCCAGGGCATCGGAATACAGCGGCCCGAGGACCCGCACCGCCCATCCGCGCGCCCGCACCGCCTCCTGAACGGCCTCCAAATAGCGGAAGGGCACGCTGGTCTCCACAAAGATCGCCCGGATCCGCCGGCGGGCGATGAAATCGGCAAGATCCTGGACGTCCGCCAGGCCCGCCTCCGCAGCGGTGCTGATCCCCTGAAGGCCGCGGACCTCGAAACCGTAAGCCCGACCGAAGTAACCGAAGGCATCGTGGGAGGTGATCAGCACCCGCTGCTCGGGAGGGATCCGCGCCACCTCCGAGCGGATCCAGGCGTCCAGATCCTCCAGCTCGCGCTGGTAGGCCTGCAGCCGGGTCGCGTAGAGATCGGCGTGGGCGGGATCGAGATCCCTCAACGCCTGCGCCACCGCCTCCGCCGCCCGCATCCAGAGGCGGACGTCGAACCAGATGTGGGGATCGGGGGTGCCCTCGAACCCTGGAGGATAGCGGAGATCCTCCGGGGGGATGGCCTCCCCAACGGCGACCACCGGGGCCCAGCGGGACATCCCGGCCAGGACGTCGGCCATGCGAGCCTCCAGATGCAGGCCGTGGTAAACGATCAGATCCGCCCGCATCAGCTTCCACACGTCGCTCTCCCGCGCCTTGTAGAGATGGGGATCCACCCCCGGCCCCATCAGCGCGGCCACCTCCACCCGATCGCCCCCGATCCGCCGAACCAGGTCCGCGACCAGGGTGGTGGTGGCCACCACGCGGATGGGACGCTGCGCCAGCTCCGCCGCGCGGGCCCGCCGCTCCGCCGGAGCGCAGGCGACGATCCCGCTCACCGCCAGCACGAGCCAGAGCGCCCACCCGCCCCACCGCATTCCCTTCAACTCCCCACCCACGGCGCCCTCCGAGGCGATCGTCCGAACAAGATTTTAGGCTTTCCTAAAATCAGCGTCAAGCACCTCGATCCGTCCTCTCTTCTCCGAGCGCCGGCGAACCGCAGAGATGAGGATGTGTGCGCGTCGCCCGTTCCTCCCCTTGCCTCCGGGGGCTATTGCCCGCAACATTAAAGAGGGGCGCGTTCTCCTCCTGCGCGTCCGCATCCTCCCGGGAGGAAGCGAGCGATGTCCAGCGTGCATGGGGGACGGCTGGCGGCGAAGGCCTTGAAGGCGGCCGGTGTGGAGGTGATCTTCACCCTGTGCGGCGGCCACATCCTGCCCATCTACGACGGCTGCCTGGACGAAGGGATCCGGATCATCGATATGCGCCACGAGCAGGCGGCGGTCCACGCTGCCGATGCCTGGGCCCGCCTGACCGGACGGCCGGGCGTGGCGGTGGTCACCGCGGGGCCGGGGGTGACCGACAGCGTCACCGGGGTGGCCAACGCCTTCCGGGCCAACAGCCCGGTGCTGGTCATCGGCGGGCAGGGGCCCTTCGCCCAGCTGGGCCGTGGGTCGCTGCAGGAGATGGACCACGTGGCGGTGATGCGGCCGATCACCAAATGGGCCGGCGCAGTCTACGAAACCGAGCGGATCCCGGAGTTCATCGAGGTGGCCCTGCGCCACGCCTGGAGCGGGCGCCCCGGCCCCGTCTTCCTGGAGATCCCCTTGGACGTGTTGTTCCGCTTCGTGGACGAGCGGCACGTGAACTTCCCCCGTTTCGACCGCCCTGTGCCGCGGCCCGGGCCGGCGAAGGCAGCCCTGGAGCAGGCGGTGGGGATGCTGGGCGAGGCCGAGCGCCCGGTGGTGATGGCCGGGAGCGCGGTCCGCTGGTGCAACGCCTACAGCGCCCTGGCCCGCTTCGTGGCCGACCTCGACCTCCCGCTGTTCACCAACGGCATGGCTCGCGGGACGCTGCCGCCGGACTCCCCCCAGTTTTTCCAGCACGCCCGCCGGAAGGCCTTCGCGCAGACGGATCTGCTCATCCTGGTTGGCGGGGAATTCGACTTCCGGCTGCGGTTCGGGCAGGAGATCGCCGCCACCGCCCGGGTCATCCACGTGGACCTGGAGCCCACGGTGATCGGCCATAACCGCCCGGTGGACTTGGGGCTGGTGGGGGACATCGGGGAGATCCTAGAGGCGTGGCGCCAGGGCATGCAGGCGCGCTTCCCCGGCCGGCGCTTCACGGCGTGGCGCGAGGCGCTGCGGGCCGTCGAAGCGGAGCAGGCCGCCTTCTGGGAGCAAGGGAAGGACGCGACGGACGTCCCCATCCACCCGCTGCGGTTGTGCCACGAGCTGGCCCGCTTCATCGACGAGCGGACCATCGTCATCGGGGACGGAGGGGATATCGTGGCGGCAGCCTCCCGGGTCCTCCCGGTCTACCGCCCGGAGAACTGGATGGATCCGGGGCCCTTCGGCTGTCTGGGGATCGGGGCGCCCTTCGCCATCGCCGCCCAGCTGGCTTATCCGGACCGCCGGGTGCTGGTGCTGTTCGGGGACGGGGCCTTCGGCTTCAACGGGTTCGAGTTCGACACCGCGGTCCGCTTCGGGTTGCCGATCATGAGCGTGGTGGCCAACGACGCGGCCTGGAGCCAAATCCGGCGGCCCCAGATCGAGATGCTGGGGGAAGCCCGGGCGGTGGCCACCGCGCTCGCGCCCACCCGCTATGACCGGGTGGTGGAAGCCCTCGGGGGATACGGGGAGCTGGTGGAGCGGCCGGAGGAGATCCGGCCCGCCCTGGAGCGGATGGCCGCGGCCCGCCGCCCGGCCTGTCTGAACGTCCGCACCCAGCCTCTGCCGCCGGGCGTGCTCTCCGCTCGGTATTTCTAAAGGCTCCGGCTTCACTGCCTCAAGGGGAGGGTTCGGGATGCGGGTGCTTCTCACCGGCGGCACGGGCATGCTGGGACGCGCGATCCGGGAGGTCTGGGGGTCGCAGCCAGGGGTCGAGCTCCTCGCCCCGCCCCGCGCGGAGCTCGACCTCGCCCATCCACCCCAGATCTTCGATGCCGTTTCGCGCATCCGCCCCGAGGTGATCCTTCACGCCGCCGCCATCGCCGACGTCGACCGTTGCGAGGCCAACCCCGACCTGGCGTTCCGGGTGAACACGGTGGGGACCGCCTGTTTGGCGGCGGCCGCCCAGAGGATCGGCGCTACCCTGATCTTCATCAGCACCGACTATGTGTTCGACGGCACCAAGGGAACCCCCTACACGGAGTTCGACCGGCCCAACCCGGTCAACGTCTACGGATGGAGCAAACTGCAGGCGGAGGAGTATGTGCGGACGCTGTGTCCCCGCCACTTCGTGGTGCGCACAGCGTGGCTCTTCGCCCCCTGGGGACAACACTTCGTCACCCACACGGTGGAACGGATCCGGAAGGGGGAGCCTGTGGGGGGGATCGCCCAGACCAGCTCCCCCACCTTCGTCCTGGACCTCGCCCAGGCCCTGCTCCGCCTGCTGGAGTATCCGGCCTACGGGCTGTATCACATCGCCAATCACGGGGCGGTCTCCCGCTATGAGATGGCTCGGACCATCCTGGCGATGTTGGGGCGGGATCCGGAGGAGGCCGTGCGGCTCTCGGGGATCTCCGGCCGGCGGGCTCCCCGCCCCGATCGCAGCCCCCTGCGCAATTACGTGCTGGAGCTGCAGGGCCGGGACCCCATGCGGCCGTGGACGGAGGCCCTGGCGGAGTGCCTGGAGCGGATGGGGCTCCGGGTGCGCCATCTCTCGTCCTGAGCAGGAGCCTATACAACCCGATAGGAGAGGACCCGAATGGGCTTGAAAGAACGGTTGCAAGAAGACCTGAAAGCAGCGATGCGGGCGGGGGACGAGCCGCGCAAGACCGCCATTCGCATGGCGCTGCTGGCCATCCGGATGGCGGAGGTGGAGGCCGCTCGCCCCTTAAGCGAGGACGAGATCCTGAGGGTGCTCCAGAACGAGGTGAAGCGGCGCCGCGAGGCCCTGGCGGAGCTGGAGAAGGCGAACCGGCCGGACCGGCTGGCGGCGGAGCAGGCGGAGCTGGAGGTCCTGCTCTCCTACCTCCCGCAGCCTCTCACCCGGGAGGAGATCGAAGCCATGGCCCGGGAGGTGATTGCGGAGGTCGGCGCCGCCACGCCCGCCCAGCTGGGAGAAGTGATGAAGCGGCTGATGCCCCGGGTCCGCGGCCGAGCGGATGGCCGGGAGGTGCAGGAGATCGTGCGCCGTCTGCTCTCCGGGCCGTCCGCCGGCTCGTGATCCCATCGGTTCATCGCCCGCCGATTATCGCAGCTCCCAGGTCACCTCAATCTCCACCGCGATCTCCAGCTCCCCGGCCGCGACGGGGACAGCGGCTGCCTCGGCGGCCATCCGGGCCATGGGGACCGGGATGGGGCGTGCGAAGGAAACCTCCCGGACCATCCGCACGGGCCCCAGCTGGGCCCCCAGGGCGGCCGCCAGGGTCTGGGCCCGGGCCTTCGCGTCTTCGGCGGCCAGCCGCCGCGCCTCCATCGCCAGGCGGTCCGGGCTCCCGATCCGGAAGGCGATCCCCTCCACTCGGTTCGCCCCGGCCGCCACGGCGGCATCCACCCCGGCGCCTACCGCCTCCAGATCCCGGAAGATCGCGGTGTAAACGTGGACGACCCGATACACCCGAGGGCCGATGGGCCGGCCGGTTTGCGGATCCCGGGGCTCCTCGAACTGGATCTGGAAGGAGGCGGTCTGGATGTCGTTCTCCGCCACCCCATGGGCCTTCAAGGCGTCCAGCACCGCGGCGGCCCGCTGGTTGTTCTCGGCCAGGGCGGAGGCCAGGGTTTCCCCGGACGTCTCCACCCCCAGGGTGACGACCGCCTGATCCGGTCGCGCCCGCACGGTCCCCACCCCGTTCACCGTCAGCGTGCGCGGGCTCGCCTCTGTTCCCTGAGAACGCACGGCCTGGGCCGATGGCCCCACCGGCACCCCTGCTCCGGGCGCGGAGGGATTCGTCCGGCACGCGGCCAGCAGGATCCCCCCCACGACCCCCAGCCATCGCCAGCGGTTCATATCCGCCTCCTGATCCCATCGGGATGTAAGATGAAATTCACTTCGGCATCCGGAGGAAAGACGTTCCGGATCGCCCCTCGGTTCCCAGCCCCCCGGACGACCCCGGAGGGTGGAAGGAGCCTCAGCGAGCGAACCCCGAGGGGCGGGCGACGAGGCGGGTCAGCGCCCCAAGGGTCAGGAGATAGATCAACGTCCCAAGGCCTCCGACGGCGAGGAGGTGAAGGGCTTCGCCGGTGGTGGAATGGGGGAGAGGAAGCCGGGCCCATGCCATGGAGATGCCCAGCGCCATCATCAGGGAGGCGACGAGGACGCGGAGGGCCAGCCGGGACAGGCCGTAGGGGCGCATCGAACCCACCTGGCGGAGCAGCAGGACCCCCATGATCGCCGCATGGGCGGCCCACTGCACCGAATTGGCCACCGCCAGGTCGGTCACCTGCAGAGGCCGGAACAGCGTGGGGGCCATGGCGGCCGCGAGGTAGATCCCCACGTTGCAGATCAGCCCCACCAGGGCGGGGGTGAAGGTGTCCTGCCGGGCGTAGAAGGCGAACACCAACGGCTGATCGACGGCGGCGAAGATCAGGCCGGGCAGGTAGCCCCGCAGCACCCCGGCCACCACCGCCGTGTCTGTAGCGGTGAAGCGGCCGTGCTCGAAGAGGAGGGCGATCACGGGCTCGGCCAGCACATACAGGCCGAAGGCGGCGGGGATGATCAGGATCAGCACCATCCGCAACCCGGCGGCCAGGGTGCTCCGGAAAGGCTCCAGATCCCCCCTCCCCTGGCGGGCCTCCACGCTGAGGCGGGAGAGGCGGGGGAGGATAGCCACGGAGATAGCGGTCACCACCAGCCCCAGGGGGAACTGGATCAACGTGGTAGCGTAGCGCATCCAAGCGATGCTGTTGGGGCCGGTGCGGGAGGCCAGATGGTAGCTCAGCAGGATGGCGACCTGATTGACCGCCAACCCGAACACGACGGGAAGGTAAAGGCGCAGGATCCGCCGCAAGGCGGGATGATACACGGAGGGGCGGGGCCACAGGCCATGCAGGCCAGGCAGCTGCAATAGCACCTGGGCGATGGCGCCCAGGACCATCCCCAGGGCCAGGGCAAACACCCCGATGCGCGGCCCCAGCAGGAGGGCGGCCATGACGATGGCGGCGTTGAAGGCGGCCGCGGTGAAGGCCGGCAGGGTGAACCGCTGGAACGCCTGCAAGAGCCCGCCGATGACCCCGGCGGCGGCGAGGAACCACACCGCCAGAACCGTCAGGCGCAGGAGGTCCGCTGTCAGATCCAGCAGATCGGGATCCAGGCCCCCGGCTAACAGCCACGCGACCGGCTTGGCCCCGATCTCCACCAGAAGCACCACCGCCCCGATGATCCACCCGGCCCAGACCAGGACCGCGCCGGCCAGACGCCGGAGCTCCTGAGGCTGATCCGCATATTCCCGGAACACCGGGATCAGGGCGGAGCTGACCATGCCCCCGACCAGAAGGTCATACAGCTGGACGGGAACCACCGCTGCGGCCTCGAAGGCGCTCAGCGGCCCGCTGGACCCGAACAGCCCGCTCTTGACCGTCTCGCGCAGCAGGCCGATCAGGCGGCTGGCGACGTTGCCCGCGGCGATGATCAGCGCATCCCGGGCCAGAAGGACCGTCTCCGCCTCCCGCCCGGCCATCTGTCGGATCCGCCTGCGGAACCGTTCCCACCGGTCCATGTCAGTCTCCGCGCCGGATTCGGCGGGCGCACAGATACCCCCTGGGACACCTTCCCCATTTTACGCGCAGGCCGAAGCGCGTTCCGCCCTCCGGACGCTCCGCCTACCCGAGCCCCACGGAAAAGCACGTGGCCCTGGTCTGCAATTTGGTTGTTTCCACCTAAAAGGATGTTAAAATAGTTCCGAACAGGCGCGACGTCTGCTGCAGTGGAAGCGTCCTTGCCCGGGTTGGGATCTTCCGGCGATTCGGTATCCCAGTGTTTTCGAGGAGCGCCGCGATGGGGCACCCGTATCTCACACCGGATGAATGGCTCTCCCGGCTGGAGCAGCAGGTCCTCTCCGCCTTTCGAGAGCTCCGGGAGTTGTATGAGCAGGAGAGAGCCCGGCGGGAAGAGCTGGAGCGTGCCTACCGGCGGTTGAAGGATCTGGACGAGCTGAAGACAACCTTCGTGGCCCGCGCGGGCGCGGAGCTCCGCCAGCCCCTGGGGCTGGTGATCGGCTTCCTGGAAGCGGCCCTCGGCCAGCTTCCATCTTCAGGGATGCCGGACATCGCGGCGATGTTAGAGGGGGCCTTGCGAGGCGCTTATCGGCTGCTGGAATACATCGCTCCTCTCACCGCCTTTGCGGAGTTACACCGCCAGCCGACGGCTTTTGTGGAGCCTCTTCCGCTGGGCCAGCTGATCCATGATCTGCTCCGGGCGGAGCAGCCGACCCTCGCCGAGCGTTCGACGGAGATCCGTCTGGATCTGAGCGAGGAGGCGGAGAACACTCGCGTCGATGGACCTTATGGGGCTTACATCCTGCGCACCTTACTGGATTTCCTTTTCGCCGCTCGTCGAGAGGGAGGCCCTCTGGAGATCCGCGCCCGGATCCGGGAATCCGTCCTGCTGGTAGAACTGGTCGATCCCACTCTCCGCCTCCCGGCGGAGACGCTGGCCTGGCTGAACGAAGGGGCCGCCGGGATCTCCGGGCCACAACCCGCTCGCCCCCGGGTGGATCCCGCGGTGCTGGGCCTAGCGATCACCCGGAGGGCCGCTCAGGCCTTAGGCGGCGATCTCTTCCTCCAGAGCGAGGGGGACCAGGGGATCACCCTGAGCGTCCTGCTCCCGGCCCGCCCCCTGGGGGTGGAGGATCAAATCGCCCTGCTCAGCCAGGCCCTGGAACGCCTTCCCTCTTCCGAGCCCCAGCGGCCAAGCCCCAGGGTCCCCGAGTAGAAGCTCCGCCGAGGCCCTTCGAGGATGGGGAGACCGCATCGCCGGTGGGGGGAGAAGTCTCTCCCCCCACCGGGGTGTCCGACGCCTTCAGACGCCCATCGGGAGGGCGGAGGAGCGGAGCGAAGGCGTCTCCGTCTCTACTCGCAGAGCGGGGAGGACCATCAGGGGGCCCAGGCCGCGTTCCAGGGTGATTTGGGCCGACTCCTCGGGCTGCAGATAGTCCTTGAGCACCTCCACGATCACCTCCGGATCGGCCTCCCCGCAGGTGAACACGTCCACGGCTACGTAGGCGTATTCCGGCCAGGCGTGGAGGGAGATGTGGGACTCCGCCAGCAGCACCAAGGCGGAGAACCCATCCGGGACGAAGCGGTGGATTTTCATGTTCAGCAGGGTGGCGCCGGCCCGACGCACTGCGTGCTCCAGGACCTGCTTCAGCCCGCGCAGGGGCTCCCGGTTCCGGCATTTCCAGAACTCGGCGATGATGTGCCGGCCCAGGGTGAGCTGGGTGGGGAATGGGGTGGGCGCGGGGGTCATCACCGAGGCAGTGATGGCCATATCCACATCCGGGCTGCGCCACACCTGATCGATGGCGTCCTCGTCCTCATAAAGCTCCCGCCCTCCCTCGATGACGTAGTCCTCCGGCGGCTGGAACTCCGGCAGCGTCTCCACCCGGAAGAAGGTCGAGCGATACCATGGCGTCCGTGCCGGGCGGGCGAAGGGCGGCAGATCCGGGATGGGCTGCTCGTCCGGGTCCTCCCAGTTGGCATAGAGACTGAAGTCCGGCAGGATGTGGGTGAAGGTGATGGCGTGCCGGCTGAGGAGCTCCCGCTGCCACACGTGCCACTTGCCGATGTTGGACTCGATGCGGGTGATGCCGAAGTAGCCCGCATGCCCCTCCCCTTTCCGCAGGCACATGAAGCCCTTCTCCAGGAAGAGCAGCAGGCCGTGCTCGGTCTCGGTCGGGTCGGTGAGGAAAGTGTCGAAGCGGCCGAGCAGCTCGGTGGGGAGGCGCTCGGTGAGGCTGCGGCAGTAGACGGTGATGTTCAGGCCGGCCCGGCGGGCGGCCTGTTCGATGAAGTCGCAAAGGCGGCGGTCGATCTCAATCACCACGACCGAGCGGGGTAACCCGGTCAGGGCCAGGGCCAGGCTGGCCAGGTCGTCATCGCCCAGCACGATGATGTCTTTGCCCTCCACATCCCCCTGGGCGACCATGAGGGCGACCCGCCGCATCACCGAGTCGATGGTCTGATAGCCCTGGTCGTAGGCCGCCAGAGGCTCCGGACGGCCCTGGGCCAGCTCCGCGTAGCGCCGGGTCACTTCCGCGAAGAAGCCCAGGTCCACCCCGGTCCCCCCGCAGGCGGCGCAGCGGATCTCGGGGGCCACCTGAACGCCCAGCTCCCGGGCCAGGGCCTGGCCGCGGTCCGTTAGATGCAGGCGCTGCCCGTCGAAGGCCAGGAGTCCGTGACGGAGCAGTTGCTGGACGCCCTCCACCACTCGTGGAAAGGGAAGCCCGGCGGTGCCGGCGGCCTGCCAGGGATCCCCCTCCCGCACGATGGCGCGCAGGAGGCGAGCCAGCTCCGAGCGCCCCAGGGTCAGGATCTCCCCCGCCATCGTTCACCTCCTTTCCCCGGAATGTTGACGGCGCCTTCCGGCGCCCGGAAGCGGAGACGGCTCCGCACGCACCGTCCCCTTACAAAGCAAATAGGCAGCACGGGTTCCGCACCCGGCATCATCGGAAGTCCCGACGCATGCCCAAAGCCGGAACGGCTGCCTATTGAGTTGTCGCTTGCCTCAACGCAGCGCGACTTCGCACAAACCCGGCCGGCTCCCATTGCCGGTCCGCAAATCTCAATTATAGCAAAATGCGCGCGGGAGAACAACCTGGGCTTGCTGGGCCGCTTGCTGCGCTGAGGTTTAGAAACGAGTTGGGATGAGGACAAGGGCCTGATTCACCCTGATACTCGCCCCCATTTCCCGGAACGGTAGCGATCGCCTGGTCTGTCCATCACCTTTATGTCCCAACCTTAAAGGCGCAGATAAGAGGAGGCAGGCAGCCCAAACAGCACTCAGACTCTTCGGTTTTCCCGCCACAAGCGAATCTGGGCCGCCGCCTCGAGCATCCGCAAGCGTAAGCGATTACCCCGCCCTGGAGAGAGGATGATACGAGACCTTCAGCCTCGTTCAGAAAACGATTGGGCCTGAGTTGCTACCAATTGCGCAGAACAAGAGGCAGGTAAATCTGAAAACCAGGATGGCCGTGATGATCTGGATACAGATCGGGCGCGGAGAGCGCCAGATCGATTCGCAGCCCACTACTCCATGCCAGGGCTCCGATCAATATCAGCCCCAACAAGATCCCCACAGCCAAACCGTGATCCCGATCCTCCCACCACCTTCGATTCCTCTCCAGAGTCTCTATCCCCAGCGCCACCATCCCTGAGATCATCCACACCAACACCTGCACTCCACCGTGAAAGGCAAAGAAGTTCGAAGCAGCAGTGATGTAACGGGCCTCGGCAGGGGTCAAGAAGATGTGATGTAACAGCGGCAACTCCAGATAGGCCATCGCCGCCCCAGCCAGCCATATCTCCCAACCTCGTATGGGCGGGGCGTCCCAGAAAGCCCGCCATCGCGCCAGCCCCAGCAACCCTATCCCGCTGCTCAACAGTCCTGCGAGAACCATCCATGCTGCGACCTCCGGCTGGGCTAACCCCAAACCGGGCAGCTCCACCACTCGCAACCCCAGCAGCAACGGGGTTATCACCATCCCATACCCCAGCCGGGTCAGCCCTCGAGTCGGATCCCAAGCCATCCCCTTCGCCAGCCATAACCCCACGGCCAGACCAGCCAGGGTCAGACCGGCCACCTCCAGTCCTACCTTTATGGGAAGAGATGGCACACCCCCCCAGGCCACTATCGGAGGGATGCCCAGACCGAGCGGACTCACCGCTGTCAACCAGACCCCCAGCGCAGAAGGCGCGCTTACGGGGAGAAGGCGGCGCCGGGCGAAAACACCCCAAGTGCCGTAAAGAAAGAGCATGAAATCCATCACGGCGCCTGCCGCCACCAGCCCGCTCATCCGATAACGGCCTAGCGTTCGCTCATCCAGGGGGAGCGCTCCCATATGCCCGTAGAGGAAGAGACGAGAGCGGTCTGCATGGGTAAACCACTCCCAGAAAAGAAGCAGGAGCCCCACCGCAATCACCCCCCCCAGAACCACCGAGGGGAACGTGAACACCGTCCGAATTCGGCTCCGAATCCCCTTCACCAACCTGTATCCCACTCTCGCCGAAAGCATTGTCCTTTTTTGTTTAAAGCTTACATGATGCATTTAATTACTCCTTCAAATTAGTTTTTGCGCATATCTAAAACATATAAGATCTTGTAAGATATCTGTAGGTTGCCCTCACCGTCCCCGAAGGATAAGGGGAAGCCAGAGGCGGCGGGTCAAGGCCCGCTCCTCGATCCAGACCAGACGGTTGTCCCCCTCATGGCTGAGGACGGCGATCCCCCTCTCCGGATCGAAAACCATGTCTCGGGGATAGATCCCGGTGGTCAGCTGCGTCCACACCTGCGGACCCCTTAAAACCGCGACCTGCGTCTCCCCGGCCACATAGGCCAGCCCGCTGCGGGGGCTCACCCAAATCCGAAGGGGCTCAAAAGGAAGCGTGACCGTAGCCACCCGGTCTGTCCCGCTCAGCACCGCAACCCGCTGGGTGCCGCTCAGGGCCACATAGACCCACGGCCCCCCGGGGTCCGTCGCCAGGGCCACCGGTACCCCCTCCACCCCGATGGAGATCACCGGAGTAGAACCCGAGAGGATCCAGAGGGTCCCGGTGGGACCGAGCCCGGACCCCACATACGCCCGGCCAGTGCCCGGGTGGGCGGCCAGGGCCCGCAATGGATACATCCCGATCACCGTCGTCAGCCACGGCGAGGTGGTCACCGGCGTCGTGAGGGAGAGGACGGCCACCTGCCCGATTCCTCCCACGTAGAGATAACCGTGCGCGGGATCCACCGCCAGATCCCGAACTGGCCCTGCGAGCCCTCCTTCGATCGGCAGGCTGAAGATCTCAGTGCCTGTGATCGCGTAAATCTCGTCCACATAATAAGAGTCCTTGCCGCCGAAGATCACCCCGTGGTGCGGGTCCGCCCGCAGAACACTGATGCCGGAGGGGAGGGAACGTGTGAGCCAGCCTTCCCCCTGCCAGATCCAGAGCCACACGCTCCACGGGAGCGCCACATAGGCCCAACCGGTCCCCGGATCAGCCTCCAGCCGCCGCTCCTGGGGCAGGAGGATCGGATAGCTCCACGGCAAGAACGCAGTGGAAGTCACCACCTCCGTCCCTGAGAGCACATCGAAACGGCCTGTGAAGAGATCCAGAACGTAAAGCCGGCCATCGGGGGACCGCGCCAGGGAGCCCAGGCCGAAACCGTTCGGATACTCCGCCACAGGGACCGTCCGGCTGAGCACCAGCAGGTCGGAGGGCAGGGACCCCCCAAGGCTGTCTCCCCATCCGACCACATACACCCAGCCGTCCTCGTGGGGGAAGATCTGCCGGGGGCGCACCGGCATGGAGATCACGTTCAGCAGGGTGAGATCCCGGGAGAACACGTGGATCTGTTGCGAGAAAAAGGCCCCGGCCACAATCTCCCCCGTGCGCGGGATTACTGCGATGGGATTGTCGCCTTGGGGGAAGGGAACGCGCGTGATCACCTCCGTCCGGGAGAGGACGGTAATCCAGTCCGGACTCAGGTGGGTCAGATAGGCCCGTTCGCTGTCCGGATCAGGGGCGAAATCGAAGGTCCCGGTGACGGCAAGGGAGGCAAGCACCGTCCGCCCGTTCAGGACCTTCAACTCACCCTGGCTACCTACATAGGTGAGACGGCTGTAGGGATGATATTCGATCCAGCGAAGCATACCGGTCATCGTAAAGGTCCCCACCCGCTGGGTCCCGCTGAGGATCCAGACTTCGGGGTTAGGCCCGTAACTGTTGACGCCCACGTAAACATCCCCGCTCTCCGGATGCGGAGCGAGGGGCCCGGCGCTTGGGGTACTCGCTATGGTCAGGACCGTCGTCCCGGTGATCACCGCCAAATGCGTGGAGATCGGTGGGTAAGGAACGCTTTGCATCGTGACATAAAGCAGCTGGGTTCGGGGGTGGAGGACGATCCCGGTCACCGTGTAGGGGAGCGTCACCTGCCCCACAGGCGTCGTCCCGCTCATGATCACCACCGAGCGCCCCTCCGCCCGGAACCAGCGCGGGGTCTGGGCGTGGAAGCCTATGTCGCAAGAGCCAGGCTGGATGCTCCGGAGCTCCGCCCCCTGAAGGGTCATCCAGCCCCCATTGCGGCAGACCCACACCTCCCCGGAGACCGGATGAACCCCCAGGACGCCGGGAAACATCCCTGCCCCCGGGCGCAGAAAGCGCTCAGCTGTGATCACGGGGACCACCGGATCAGAGAGGGGAGCGCTGGCGAGGACAGGCCCGATAGGGGAAGTGGGCTGCAGGGCGATGAGGGCGATCCCCAGGAGGAGGCCGCCGGCGATCAGCATGCATATCCAGAGGACCCGCATCCTTCCCTCCAGATCTTCCGGTTTGCTCGGGGACCGATGCCCCAGTAGGGAAATCCAGTATCACATCGCCCCGCGATTTCCGCCAGGTGGGCCGCCGGCGCGGGAAGGCGATCCCCCGGACGGATCTCCTACCAGGAGGAGGACCTGGGTTAACATTGTAATGAGGTGCCGGTTGAGGGAAGGCGCCCGCTTGTGCGTCGAATGAATTCGCCCTCGGAAGGCCTTCGGCCGATGGTCGGCCTGCGCCGACCAAAAAGGTATTCTTTGCGTCGGTGTAGACCGACACCTGGCGCGCAAGCGTCTTGAGAGGCCGATCTCAATCGGCGTGAAGGAACGGGCGATGCCGGCCTCTCGGCGCTCCCCTGCCCCAGCGGGCCCTCCAAGGAAGGCCGAGGGACGAATTCGTGTATTCGCGCCCTGATTCGTGGATGGCTGGCAACAGGGGACGAGGCGGATCGCTGCAAAGGAGGCCTTCCCGCATGGCTTCAGACCGAACCTGGAGACACCGCGCCTATGCCTAAGCGGATCGCGATCATCGCCCACGACGGCAAGAAAGGGGAGCTGGTCGAATGGGCCCGGCGGGAGCGGGAGCGCCTGGCCCGGCATCAGCTGGTGGCCACCGCCACCACCGGGCGCACCCTTCAGGAAGCCCTGGGGCTGGAGGTGGCCTGCGTCCGCTCCGGCCCCCAGGGCGGGGATGCCCAGATCGCCGCGATGGTGGTGGAAGGCCGGATCGACGCGGTGATCTTCCTGGTCGATCCCCTCTACGCCCATCCCCACGAGCCGGACATTCGCACGGTGATGCGCCTGTGCAACGTCCACAACGTCCCCCTGGCCACCAACCTGGCCACCGCCTCGATGGTGCTGCGCGGCCTGGAGGAGGAATGACCCGACGCCGGCGCTGGATCCTCTGGCTGGTCCTCGATCTCTTAGCGCTGGCCGCCCTGTTCGGAGTGGACTGGCAGCTGCGGACGGGAGGGCGCGCGTCCACCGTGGCTGCGACACCCACCCCGACCCTCTCCGCCGCGCACTACGCCCGTCGGGCGGAGGCCGCCTATCAGGGGGGAGATCTCCGGAGCGCGGAGGAAGGCTACCGCCTCGCCCTGGCCCTGGAGCCGGAGAACCCGGCGCGCTACCCCCCGCTGATCCGCCTCCTGGCCTTCACCAACCGCCTGGAGGAAGCCGCCGCCTGGCTGGAGCGAGGCCGCCGGCTGGCTCCGGAGGATCCGCGCCTTCTTGGGATGGCGGCGTTGATCCTGGACTGGCAGGGGAAGATCCCCGAGGCGATCCAGGCTGGGGAACAGGCCGTGGCCCGCCTGCCCGGCGAGGCCGCTTTCCACGCCTATCTGGCGGAAGCCTACGCCGACGCCCATCGCCCGCAGGCCGCCCTGGCCGCCGCCCAGAAAGCCCTGAGCCTGGCCCCGGATTCGCCGGACGCCCACCGGGCCCTGGGCTACGTCTACGAGACCCTGGGGCGCTATGCGGAGGCGATGGCGGCCTATCGAGAGGCCCTGCGTCGGGATCCGCTGATGGTGGTGACCTGGCTCGCCCTGGGGCGCAACGCCATGGTCCTCGGGCAGACCGCCGCCGCCCTGGACGCCTTCCAGCGGGCCGCCGCCCTGCGGCCGGAGGACCCACGGGTTCTGGACGAGCTGGGCTGGCTGTATTACAACCTGGGCCGGCTGGAGGAGGCGGAACAAACCTTGAGGAAGGCCCGGGAACAAGACCCGGACGACTGGCGGCTTCTGTATCACCTGGGGGTCACCCTCTACGCCCGGCGGAAGTATGAGGAGGTGGTGGACACAAACCATCTGCCGCGGGGGATCGTCCGGCTGCAGGCTGTCCTCCAGGCAGAGGGGAAAACCTGCGCCCCGGAGACGCTGCCGACAGAGCCGCGCTGCGCCCGCCTGGTGGAGATGGCCTACCTGCTGGGCCTCTCCCACTACTATCTGGGGGACTGCGCCGCCGCGCGCCCCTGGCTGGAGCAGGCCCTCGCCATCTCCCCTCAAGAGGAAAACGCTCGGCGTGGCCTCCGGTGGTGCGAGGGTCAATCACCCACACCTTGAGGGAGCTACACCGAAGCACCTATGCGCGAACACTCACCGCCTCGGATCATAAGCCATAGCCAGGCCCCAGGGAAGCGATGTTGCGCCCTGGGGGCTCCGCTGGGGACCCTCCTGATCGCCTTCACCTTCTACCTGCTCGGGCTGCCTGCGTCCTTTGTCCACAACGATGAAGCCCATGGGGCCATTGTGCTGATCTACGATCTCCCGGGCACCCTGGCCGCCGTGGCCCGGGACAGCCATCCGCCGCTCTATTACCTCGTGCTCTGGGGGTGGCTCCGCTTGGTCCCGCATCCGTTCGCCCTCAAGTTCGCATCGCCGTTCTTCGCATTGCTGGCGCTGGCCCTCACCTACCGCCTGGTGGCGGAGGCCGCCGGGCGTCGGGCCGCCGCAGGGGCGATGCTCCTGATGGCCTTCAACCCGCTGTTCTTCGCCCTGGCCACCCTGGGCCGGATGTATCCGATGGCCATCGCCGCCGCCGCCCTGGGGTTCCGGCAGGCCCTCCGCCGGCGCGATGGCAGCTGGCTGCTCAGCGCCTGGGCCCTGACCCTCACCCACTTTTACGGCCTCCTTTTCCTCCCGGCCCAGCGCCTGCTGATCCCGGGATGGCGCCCCCGGCTCCGAGAGCTGGGCCGGATGGCCCTGGCCCTCCTCCCCATCGCCGGGTGGTCCCTCTGGGCCCTCGGCCCCTCCATGGCTCACACCGTCCGCACCCTGTCCCGCATCCCGGTTCGTCCCACCCCCCCGGAGGTCCTGGCCAACCTGATGGGCGCCCTGGGGATCGGGATCGGGGCGGACGGGCGGCTGGGGATGCTGGGGGCCCTTGCCGTCGCCCTGGGGATCCTGGCCTCATGGCGGGCCCGACGCCTCTGGGCCGCGATGGCGCTGCCCGTGGGCCTGGGGCTCCTCCTCACCCTGCGCTTCCCTTTCTACGCGGCCCGCTATTTCGCCCCCCTCCTCCCGCTTTACGCCTGGGCCCTGGCCGCCGGTGGGGCGGCGCGGCGGCGCGCGCTGTGGCTCCTGCTGCTGAGCCTGGGGCTCTACGGGATCGGACGGACATGGGCGGTTTACGCCAACGCACCGATCTACGCCGAGGCCCAGCGGGAGCTCTACGCCACCCTCTTCGAAACGGCCCATCCGACGGACCGGATCGCCTTCCACGGCTACTGGAACCAGGCGGAGATGGCCCTGTTCTACCCGGAGACCCGTCCGCGTCTGCTCCCGCTGGAGGCGATCCCTCCGGCGGGCTCTGCGCTTCCGACGCGCACCTGGGTGGTGGGCGTCACCTTCTTCCAGGACCTCTATCGGCCGGTCATCGAGGCCCTCGCTCGGGAGGGGCCCTTTGACATCCACACTTGGTATCCAATGGCGGAGGTCTTCCGTTTCGTCCCATGGGAGGAGCCCGCGCCGTGGCGGCCGGCCGGGGTTCGTTTCGAGCAGGGGATCGTCCTGGAAGCGGTGGCCTGGCTGGACCCGGTCACGGACCCGGGCGGGAGCATCCGGGTGGGGCTGCGCTGGCGAGCGGAGCGCATCCCTGAAGGGCGTTACGTGGTCTTCCTTCATCTATGGGATGAGCAGGGGCGCTACCGGGCCGGCGTCGATCGAGAGCCGGATCCCTCCACCTCCGAATGGCAGCCCGGGCAGATCGTCACCCAGACCCTGGCCCTCGCGGCCCCGCCGTTCCTGCCGGCCGGCCGCTATCGCCTGATGGTGGGGCTTTACGAGCGCCTGGACTCCGGCTGGCGGCGCCTGCGCACGGCGGAGGGCGCGGAGGCCTGGCAGATCGGGGAAGCGGAGATCCGCCCCCGCCTCGGGAACGCCCGCGTCCCCGGTGTTCCCCTGCCGGGCGGGATCACCGTCCGGCCGCAGGGGGCATGGCGGACGACCATCGATGGGACCCCACGGTGGCGGGTGCATCTCCTCTGGCAGACGGACCGCCCGCTCCCGGATGACACCCATCGCCTCTGGATCCGGGGTCCGGACGGAACGATGCGGCCCCTGGATCCCCCGGAGGGATGGTTTCCGGGATCGCGGATTGCCGGCGAGGAGGCCGCGGAGATCTGGGAATGGCGGGAGCCGCTCCCCCCGGGGCGTTATCAGGTTTTCTGGGAGGGTGGGGGTCTCTTCCCCCTCTTCGCCTTCCGGATCCCTCTGGAGGGCTACCGGTGGGATTACGACTGGATCTTCCGGAACCGTCTTCCCTGGTAGTCGCTTCGCCACGGGGGATGGCAAAATAGGAAGGAATCGCACGCGGGAAGCCAAGGAGGGCGCGCTGAACGCGGATTCCGGGACGGCGCTGCGCTTCTTCGCCGGACTGGTCTACTACACGCTGGGGCTGATCCTCCTTCTGCAGTCCCGAGGCCAGAGCCGGCTCCGTCTGGCCCGCAGCCTCCCCTGGCTGGCGGGGTTTGGCCTCCTTCACGCTCTTTACGAGTGGAGCGGGGTTTTCTCCTCGCCCGACCTTGCCCCGTCGGGGGAGCTTCTGGCCCTCACCCGGACGATGGTCCTCGCCTTGGCCTTCCTGTGCTTGTTCGAGTTCGGGGCGGACATTGTGGCCCCGCTGGGCCCCCGCTGGCGATGGCTGCGCTCCCTCGGGTGGGGCCTGTTCCTGACCTGGGGAAGCGTGACCCTGCTTCTCAGCCTCCTCCCTCAGCCCCTGCCCGCCTGGCGGATGGATATTGAGGCCGCCGCCCGGCTCCTCCTGGGCTTCCCCGGCGGGATGCTCACCGCTTACGCCCTGCGCCGCCACACCTTCCACCTGCTCGTTCCCCTGGCCCGTCCCCATATCATCAGCATGCTGCGCATGGCCGGCCTCGCCATCGCCGCCTACAGCGTCCTGGCCGGGCTGATCGGACCGGCGGAGATTTTCCCTCCGCTGAGCGAAGCGACGCTGGAGCGTTTCCTCGGAGTCCCGGTGTTCCTGCTGCGCAGCCTGGCCGGCATCGTGCTGGTCGGAGGGATGCTGCGGGCTCTGGAGATCTTCGAGATCGAGCTGAGCAGCCGGCTGGGCAGCCTGGAGGAAGCTCAGATCCTGGCCAGCGAGCGGGAACGGATGAGCCGGGAGCTGCACGACCGCACCCTCCAGATGATCTACGGCGCCGGGCTCCTGCTCCGCAACCTCCAGACCCAGATGGAGCCCGCCCAGGCTGCCACCCTCGACCCGGTCATCCGCATGCTGGACCAGGCGGTGCAGAGCCTGCGGGAGATCCTGCAGGAATGGCAGGCCCGTCCGGCCATGGCCAGCCTGGTGGATGGGATGGAGCGGCTGATCCGCGAATACGGGCTCCCCGCCCTGATGGACGTGGAGACCGACTGGCAGATCCCGGCCGACGCCCAGCTCCCTCCGACCCAGCTCCGCCACATCCTGGCCATCGTCTCCGAGGCCCTGAGCAACGTGGTTCGCCACGCCCGCGCCCGCCGCGTCCGCATCGCCGCGGCGCTGAAGGACGGGCGCCTGCAGATCCGCATCGCTGACGATGGTCGGGGCTTCGGGCCGGAGGCCCAGCCCGGCTTCGGCCTGCGCAACATGGAAGAGCGCGCGCACCTCCTGAACGGGCGTCTGGAGATCCAGAGCCAGCCCGGCCTGGGGACCACTGTGATCTTAGAGATCCCGTGGGGAGGGATCCGTCGGGGGGACCTCTATCGTCCTCTGCGAGCGGGCCAGCCCCAGCCGGAGGAACAGGAGGGGCGCCCCGGCGGTCACGTAGAGGCCAACCAGGAGGTAGCGGAATAACCGGAGCCCGGGCATCCCGGCGGCCTCCCCGAAGAGGCCGGTGAAGGCCATCCCCAGAAGAACATAAACCGCTCCCAGGCTGACCAGGCCGAGCGCGAGCCGGATGCCGCGCTGCATCCACGCTCCTCCGGGATCCAATCCCCCAGAGGTCTGGGATTCCACGAGGACCCCCCAGGCCATCCCCAGCCAGGCGCCCAGCGGCACGGCGGTCTCCCGGGTGGGGTGGAGGAGGAACAACGCCAGGACCGCCCCAGCAGCCAGGGTCGCTTTCGAAAGGGCGGAATGAGGAAGGCGCCGAACCAGCCCGGGGAACAGACGCAGGGTTGCCAGCGCCACCAGAGCCCCGACGGCCCAGCCGGCCACCACATCGTGCGGGAAGTGCACGCCCAGGACGATGCGGGAGAGGCCGACGAGCAGGATGAGGAGAACCGCGAAGAAGGTGAAGGGCCCGCTGCGGATCATCCCGGCCAGGGTCCCCCACATGGCCGCCGCGTTCAGCGCGTGCCCGCTGGGCAACCCGTAGCCCAGGGCCTCCCCGCCCGGCAGCCACACCTGCACCCGGTCGGGCGCGACCTGGAAAGGCCGGGGCATGGCGAAGAGGTCCTTGAGGACGAACGTGAGATAGGCTCCCAGCAACAATGCCGTGGCGGCGTAAAGCGCTTCCCGCTTCCGGTAGCCCCAGAGCAACGCGGCGAGGATAAGCAGGAAAGCCTGCTCCTCCCCCAGCCCGGTGATCGCCCGCCACAGCGGGAGGGCCCAGGGCGGCTGGAGCGCCTGCAGCGCAACGATCCCCTCGATTTGCCAGTGGATCCAGTCGGGCATCCCTTTCCTCCGGGAGAGATGAAGCAGCTTCCGAGGCGCCTCTATGCACGATCCTTCTCCGCACGCGCACCGCTATAGTATCATGGATAGTTGAGGGAAATCGAGCCTTCCATACGCTGTGTGCGGAAAGGAGGTTCCTATGGCCGTTCGGGTCACCTGGTATGGCCACGCGGCGTTCCTCCTGGAGAGCGATGGCAAGCGCATCCTCATCGATCCTTTCCTGAGCGGCAACCCCCTGGCTCCGGTGAAGGCCGAGGAGGTGCAGGCCGATGTCATCATCATCACCCACGGCCACGCCGATCACGTGGGCGACGCGGTGGACATCGCCCGGCGGACCGGCGCGCTGGTGATCAGCAACTATGAGATCACCTCGTGGTTCCAGAGCAAGGGGGTGCAAAACGTCTGGGCGCTGCACATCGGCGGAGGCCGGGATTTCGACTTCGGCCGCGTCAAGCTGACCCCCGCCCTCCACGGCTCCGTCCTTCCGGATGGCGCCTATGGGGGGAACCCGGCGGGCGTCCTCCTGTATCTGGGCAAGCACCGCATCTACCATGCCGGCGACACCGGGCTCTTCGGGGATATGAAGCTGATCGGCGCGGAGAAGCTGGACCTGGCCCTGCTGCCCATCGGGGACAACTTCACCATGGGGCCCGCCGACGCCCTCCAGGCCGTCCGCCTGCTGAAGCCGAAGGTGGTCATCCCCATGCACTACAACACCTGGGAGCTGATCCAGCAGGACCCCCATGCCTGGGCCCGGAAGGCGAAGGCGGCGGTGAAGGGCCTCAAGGTGGTGGTGCTGGAGCCCGGCGGGACCTTCGAGCTGAAATGAGAAAACCCGCGTCGATGTGGCCCAGTTCCTCTCGGAGCCGGCGGGCCCTTCGGGAGCCCGCCGGCTCTGCTCTCGGGGCCTTCCGGGTTTCCCGGGCAGGTGATTGCTTTCGGCCACATGATTCGGCCACATGACATGTAGGGCGACCGCTCGCAGTTGCCCTACGTAGGGCCTCCCCCTTCTATCCGGCGCCAGTAGCGGCGGCGCAACCATGCCAGGTAGCGGGGGATCAGCTCGGTGTAAAGCCGGTAGAGAAGCGGCCGGACGGGGTAATCCCAGGTCCCGATGAAGCGCACATAGCGTCCCCCGAACCCCCGCTTGAAGCGATATACTCCCCACATGGGGTCTGACTCCACGGGCTCGGCCGGTGCTCCCCAGAAGTCATACCGGCGGCATCCGACCGAGCGGGCCCAGCGGATGGCTTCCCACTGCAGGCGGTGGTTCGGCATCTTGTCCCGGTGGCGGTCCCGCGAGGCGCCGTAGAAATACCAGGCGATGGGCCCGAAGCGATAGAGGATCACCATCGCCACCGGCTCCCCGCCCACCTCGGCCAGGAGCGGCCGGGCGCAACCCGCCTCGTAGAACATCCCCCAGGCTTGCCGGTAGTAAGCCCGCGGTCGGATCACGAAGCGATCCCGCCGCGCCGTCTCCGCGTAGAGGTCGTAAAGCAGGTCGAAGGCCTCCGGGCCCACCGGCCGCACCGTCACGCCCTTGCGCTCGGCCAGGCGGATGTTGTAGCGGGTCTTGGGATGCATCCCGCGCAGCAAGGTCTCCTCATCCGCCTCCAGGTCCAGCCACAGGCTGGCGGGGAACTGCACCGACTCGGCGGCCGGCCGCCACCTGCGACGCAAAAGGATAGTTTTCAAGGGGGCAGCCACCGGAGCCCGCGGCCCCTCCTCCGCGGGGCCCTCCGCCTCCACCACCTCGGGGTCGATCCGCAAGAGGATCCCCCGACTCCGGCGGGCCAGCGCCTCCAGGTCCCGGAGGACGGCTTCCGCCGCTTCTTCATCGGCCGGATCCATCAGAGGCCCTCGGGGAATATAGAGCAGGCGGAACAGGCCCAGGCGGTCCTCCCGGCACAGAACCTGGGCGGCCGCCCGCACCCGTCCGCCCGCGTCCACCCAGAGCCAGCGCATGGGCCGCCAGCCATAAAGGGCCTTGAAGGCCCCCCACGTCCAGCTCTGGAGGATATGGGGGAAAGGCAATTGGAGCAGCGCTTGATCCCAGGCCCGTGAATCCTCGATCGGGAGGGAGCGGATCATGCCCGGATCAGCCTCCGAAGCAAGCGGTAGAGCCGGGGGCGATAGACGCGATCGAAGGCGCCCGCCCAGCGGACGATGCGGCCGCCGAACCCCCGCTTGAAGCGATACACGCCCCACAGCCCATCCCGGCGGGCCATAAACTGAGCCTCCAGGATCTCCGGCTCCTCATCCGGGATCCCCCACAGGTCATACAGGCGGCATCCCCGCGCCTTCGCCCAGCGCATCGCCGTCCACTGAAGGGCGTAGGTGGGCATCTTCTCCCGGTGGCGGTCTCCCGAGGCGCCGTAGAAATACCAGGCTCGCTCTCCCCAGGCGAAGGCCATCAGCCCAGCCAGAGGCTCCTCCTCATAGTAAGCCAGCCAGAGGCGGGCCAGATGAGGGACGAAGCGTTCGTAGGCGGCGCGATAATACGCGAAGGTGTGGATGGCGAAGCGATCCCGCTCCGCTGTCCGCCGAAGCAGCTCGTAAAACCGGGGGAGATCCTCCGGCCCAGCCTCCCGCACCCTCACGCCCTTGCGCTCGGCCAGGCGGATGTTATAGCGGGTCTTGGGATGCATCCGCTGCAGCAGGGCCTCCTCCTCTCCCTCGAGGGAGACGAGGATGGTCCGCCGGGGCTGCACCGGCGGGGCAGGCTGGAATCCGAAGGCGAGAAGGTCCAGGGTGAGCTCCCCCTCGGCCGCGTCGGGCTCCAGGCGCAGGTAGAGGGCCCGGACCTCCCGGGCCAGGTGGTCCAGGGCGCTCTGCAAGCAGCGGAAGACCTCCGGGCGTTGCCAGTCCCCCACCGGCCCTTTCGGAACGTAGAGGATGGAAAAGCCCAGGGGGAGGGAGCGGATCAGAACCTGCAGGCCGGCGCGGGGGAAGCCGTCCTCGATCACCAGCCACCGGCGGGCCTGCCAGCCGAAGCCCGCCTTCAACGCGGCCCAGGGGGCGGTCTGGAGGATGTGCGCCTCCGGATGGGCTTCCAGGAAGGCCATCCAGGCTTCCCTATCTACCTCCCGGATGCTCATCCCCTCCAGCGCGCAACTGCCCCCTGGAGGGACCACCAACCCGCTGTGCGGCTCAGGCTCCCGGTGAGGCCAGCGTTCCGTCATCCGAGGGCGAACCGGTAACCGTGGCCGCGCTCCGTCAGCAAAAAGCGCGGCTGATCAGGGTCCGGCTCGATCCGCTGGCGGAGGCGCCAGATATACCATTTGACGTTCTGGGGATCCACGCTGCCATCGGGCCAGACGTTCCGGGCGATCTCCTCGGGGCTGAGGGTTTGCCCCGCCCGCTCCGCTAAGTAGCACAGCAGACGGTGTTCCGTCTCGGTCAACAGCCGCTCCTCCCCATGCAGGATCACCCGGGGATACTGGGGATCGATGAGCAGGGCGCCCTCCCCAAACCGCCAGTAGATCCGTTTACCGGGCGGCGGCAGGCGAACCCGGCGCAGGTGGGCATCGATGCGGGCCAGGAGCTCCTCCATCGAGAAAGGCTTGACAATGTAGTCATCGGCGCCCAGCTTCAACCCCTCCACCCGTTCCTCCACAGCGGCGCGGGCGGTCAGGATCAGGATGGGCACCGTGGAGACCGCCCGGATCTGCCGGCAGACCTCCAGCCCATCGATATCGGGAAGCATAAGGTCCAGGATCACCAGGTCCGGCTGGTGCTCCTGGAACTTCTGCCAGCCCTCCGTGCCGTTGAAGGCCAAGATCACCTGGAAGCCCCGCCGCTCCAGGAAACGACGGATGAGTTCCGCCAGCTCGACCTCATCCTCCACCACCAGGATCGTCTCCGCCATCCGCGCCCTCCCCGCGCAGAGATCGAAGGGTCCCGGGAAACACTCCATCCATCATCAGCTTCCAGTATGACATAAGGCACGGAGTTTGAGCAAGGTTAGCCAGCGGAACCCCGAAATCCTGGCTCGCTTAATCTCTGGAAAGGAAGGACCGGAGGCCCGGCCTCACGCCTCCTCCGCCTCATCGAGGAGTCCGGGCATGGGCCAGATCACCATCCGATTGGCTTCGACGTCGATCTCCCGGACCACATCCCGGATGGCCGGAATGAGGACCTCCCCGAAGGGGCCCAGGACGACATACACGTCGTTGGCTCGGGTGTAGAGGATCTCCTTCACGCGCCCCAGGTATACCCCTTCGGTGGTGTAGACGTCCATGTCCAGGATCTCGTGCTCATAGAATTCCCCCGGCGGGAGCGGGACAGCCTCTTCCCGGTCGATCAGCACCAGACGCCCCCGCAACGCCTCCGCCGCCTCCCGCGTCTCGCATCCGGGCAACCGCATGAGGACCATCCCCTTGTAATACCGGAAGCGAACCCCCTCGTAGGGGATGGCCTCTTCCCCGATGTAGACCCGCTTGAGCCGCTTCAGCTGCTCGGGGAAATCCGTGAGGATCTCCAGCTTCATCTCGCCCCGGACCCCCCAGGGGCGGGCGATCCGGGCCACGGCGAGGAAACGGGGGAGCGGCTTCCGCATCGCGGACAACCCCGGGCCGGCTGTTCACTCCAGAGGCTCGATTCGCAGATCCACCTTCCGATGCGGAGGGGCTGCGGCCCGCATGACCTGACGGATGGCCTCCGCCAGATGCCCCTCCCGGCCGATCAGGCGTCCCATCTCGCCAGGCGGCGCCTTCAGAATGTAACGGATCACCGGCCCCCGGCGCAGCTCTCGGATCTGCACCGCGGAGGGATCGTCCAGCAGGGCCCGGACGATGAACTCCAGGAAGGCCCGCATCGCAGCCTCTCAGCGGGTGGAGGTGCGGGTGCCGGCCTCCAGGGCTGTGGCCTCCGCGACCAGCGCCTCCAGCGGCTCGCCGGCCTTCAGCCGCTCAAAGCGGGCCAGCGTCCCCGTCTTGCGGAACAGGATCCGCACCGCCTCCGTGGGCTGGGCGCCTACCCGCAACCAGTAGAGGGCACGGGCCTCGTTCACCACGATGGTCTCCGGCTCCGTGCGGGGATTGTAATGCCCGATGATCTCGATGAACTTCCCATCCCGCGGCGCCCGCGAATCCGCCACGACGATCCGATAAGTGGGTTCATGCTTCTTCCCCATGCGTTGCAATCGGATCCGAACCATCTCCACCTCTCGAGGGATGAAGTTTTCATCGGGACAACCCTGGGGTCGTCCCGTTCCTGAGCCAGGATGTCAGGGACACAGCTGGTTGCGCCCGGGCCTCAACGGAAAAACGGGAAAGGGAAGCCGCCGCGGCCGGCTTTCATCTGCTTCATCAGGCGCTGGAGCTGGCGGAACTCGTTGAGCAGCTGGTTGACCTCCTGCACGGTGGTCCCGCTGCCCCGGGCGATCCGCCGCTTGCGGCTGGCGTTCAGGATCTCCGGGTTGCGCCGTTCCTCCGGCGTCATCGAGTTAATGATGGCCTCGATACGTTTGAACTGTCGATCCGCCTCCTCCGGCGAGAGCATGCGGGCCATCTGACCGTAGCCGGGCAGCAGCTCCAGCAGCTGGGAGAGCGGCCCCATCTTCCGCAACATCCGCAGCTGTTCCCGGAAATCCTCCAGGGTGAACTCAGCCCGGCTTAGCTTGCGGGCCATCTCAGCCGCCTTCTCCGCCTCCACCGCCTCCTGGGCCCGCTCGATCAACGCGAGCACATCCCCCATGCCCAGGATCCGGGAGGCCAGCCGCTCCGGCTGGAACGGCTCCAGCTGATCCGGCTTCTCCCCCACCCCGATGAACTTGATGGGGACCCCGGTCACCGCGCGGATGCTGATGGCCGCCCCGCCCCGCGCATCCCCATCCAGCTTGGTGAGGATGAGGCCGGTCAAGCTCAGCCGCCGATGAAAAGCCTCCGCCGCCCGGACGGCATCCTGACCGGTCATCGCGTCGACCACCAGCAGGATCTCCTCCGGCCGGATGGCCGCCCGGATGGCCTCCAGCTCCGCCATCATCTCCTCATCGATGTGCAGCCGACCCGCTGTGTCCAGGATCACCAGGGTGTGTCCGTGATCCCGGGCGAACCGCATGGCGCGGCGGGCGATGTCCACCGGGTTCGCCTCCGGCCCTTCCCGGTAGACCGGGATGTTCAGCTGCTTGCCCAGGAGCTCCAGCTGATCGATGGCCGCCGGGCGGTAGACGTCGGCCGCCACCAGCAGGGGGCGCTGGCCGGCCTTCCGCATGCGCAGGGCCAGCTTCGCCGCCGTAGTGGTCTTGCCCGATCCCTGCAACCCGACCAGCATCACCCCGTGGGGCGGGGAGCCCGCGAGATGGAGGGGGGCCGGGCTGCCCAGGGTTTTCACCAGTTCCTCGTAGACGATCTTGACCACCTGCTGGGCTGGGGTGAGGCTCCGCAACACCTCGGCCCCCACCGCCCGCTCTCGGACCCGCGCCAGGAAGTCGCGGACCACGGTGTAATGGACATCGGCCTCCAGGAGGGCCAGGCGGATCTCCCGCAGCGCCGCGTCCACGTCGGCCTCGGTGAGCACCCCCCGCCGCCCCAGGCGGTCGAAGATCTGCTGGAATTTCTGGGTCAGCCCCTCAAACATTCTGTGATCTTTCCCGCTCAAGAGTTCCGGAGCAAAGATCCCCCTCGCCAACCCAGAGGAAGATTATAACACAAGCGCGGATCGATCTACGGGTTCGCGCCGCCGCCCATGCATCGAGGCACGGATGGGTCTATGCGCCTTCATCGGGGAGGCTCGCCGGGATGGCGATCGCACCGATGGGAACTCGGCCCCCCATAGACGCCCCGTGCCGGCCTTTGCGCCGATTGAAATCGGCCTTCATCGGCGCTTCGCGCCAGGCGTCGGCCTCCGCCGACACAGACGCAAAGAATGCCTTTTTCGGTCGGCCTGCGCCGACCGTCGGCCGCAGGCCTTCACGCCGATTGAAATCGGCCTCCACAGGCGCTTCGCGCCAAGCGTCGGCCTTCGCCGACGCAAAGAACCCCTTCTCGGTCGGTGCAGGTCGACCGCTGGCCGCAGGCCTTCCGAGGCCGGATTCATCCGGCGCGTCCCACCAGAGGGGTCAGGAACGTTCAGAGGGTCACCCCTCCCAACAGGAACCAGAGGAAGCCTAGGAGGAGCGTGCCCAGGCCAGAGATCAGCACGGAGGCGCGCACCCAGGGATAGCGAGCCGGGAGACGAAGGGGCTCCGGCCGGCCCATCCACATGGCCACCACCACCCGCAGGTAGAAATACGCGGAGATCACCGTGGTGATCACCCCGATGAGGACCAGGGCCGTCCACCCGGCCTGCCAGGCCGCCGCGAACAGCAGCAGTTTGGCGAAAAAGCCCGCCGTCGGCGGCACCCCGATGAGGGAGAGCATGAAAAGCGCCATGGCCGCTCCCATCCCCGGGGCGCGGCGGGCCACCCCCGCGTAGGCCTCAAAGGAGTGATCCTCCCCCTCGGGGCCTGCCATGCTCACCGCCACCGCGAAGGCCCCCAGGGTGGCGAAGGCGTAAGCCAGCAGGTAGAACACCACGCCCGGCAGCGCCAGCGACGGCTCCCCCAGCAGGCCCAGGAGCAGATACCCGGCATGGGCGATGCTGGAATAGGCCATCATCCGCTTGAAGTCGGATTGCATGAGGGCAACGATGTTGCCCACCAGCATGGTCGCCGCAGCCATCCACGCCAGCGGCCCCGCCCAGAGAGCCGCTGCCGGCGCCAGACCTGTAAGGAGCACCCGGGCCAGGGCGGCGACGGCCGCGGTCTTGGTCGCCGCAGCCATAAACCCCGTCACCGGCGTGGGCGCCCCCTCATACACATCCGGCGTCCACAGATGGAAAGGGACCGCCGCCACTTTGAAGCCGAGGGCCACCAGCAGGAGCGCCCCGCCGATCCAGACCAGGGGCCGGGCCGCGGGATCCGGCCGCTCCAGCCATGCGGCCAGGTCCCGCAAGTTCGTCACGCCCGTCCCGGCAAAGATCAGGGCGATCCCGAACACCAGGAAGGCCGAGGCGAAGGCCCCCAGCAGGAAATACTTGAGGGCCGCTTCCTCCGATTCGGCCCGGGGCCGGGCGAAGCCCGTCAGCACATACAGGGGAAACGACAGCCACTCCAAGGCCAGGAACACGATGAGCAGATCCCCGGCCACCGCCATCAGCAGCATGCCGGCGGAGGCCAGCAACAGGAGCGCGTAATACTCCCCGCGCTCCAGCCCCCGATCCACTAAATAATGGCGCGACAGCAGGATGGCCATCCCGGTCCCGAGCAGAACGGCCAGGCTGAACCAGAAGGCCGGGCGATCCCACACGACCATCCGATGGAACCCCTCGACGGGCCCCTCGCCGGCCAGGGCGAGGGTGACCCCCAGCCCCGCTCCGGTGATCCCCAGGGCCCCCCAGGCCATCCCATGGGCCGATCCCGGACGCCGGAAGGCTTCCACGAGGAGCAACCCCAGCGCCCCCGCCGTCAGGACGATCGTCGGCCACAGCGGTGTCCACACCATCCCCAGTCCCCTCGCTGGATCTCAACGCATCGCGAGCGCCGCCCCGGCCAGGGCGGCCAGCGTCTGCTGCACCGAAGCCTGCATCGCCGCGAAGAAGGGATGCGGATAAAGCCCAATGAACACAATCAACGCCAGGAGCGGCGCCATGATCGCCAGCTCCCGCCCGCTGAGATCCGGCAGCCCCTGCCAGCGCTCCGGCAGCGGACCATGCAACACCCGCAGGATCATCGTCAGGATGTAGACCGCCGCCAGCACCACTCCGAAGGCCGCCAGGATCGTCAGCGCGCGGGCTGCCGTCCCCAGGGCCGTGGATCCGAAAGCGCCCAGCAGGATCAGGAACTCCCCCACGAAGCCGTTGAGGCCGGGCAGCCCCATGGAGGAGAACCCCACCACCATCAGAATCCCACCATACAGCGGCAGCACCTTCCACAGCCCCCCCAGCTCCCGGAAGTCCCGCGTGTGGGTGCGCTCATACAGCATCCCCACCAGCAGGAACAGCCCCCCGGTGCTCAGACCGTGGTTGACCATCTGGAGCAGCGCCGCCTGCACCCCCAGGGGGTTCAGGGCGGAAAGCCCCAGCATCACGAACCCCATATGAGAGACGCTGGAGAAGGCCACCAGGCGCTTGAAGTCCTCCTGGGCGTAAGAGGCCAGGGCCCCGTAGAGGATAGCCACCACCGCCAGGATGGCGATGGGGAGAGCGAGATCCTGAGCCGCGGCCGGGAAGAGCGTGAAGTTCCACCGCAGGAACCCGTAGGCGCCCATCTTCAGCAACAGGGCGGCCAAGATCACCGACCCGGCCGTCGGGGCCTCCACATGGGCGTCCGGGAGCCACGAATGGAAGGGCCACATGGGTACCTTGATGGCGAAGGCCAGCCCGAAGGCCAGAAAGAGCCAGCGCTGGACCTCCGGGGCGAGCAGCGGGGAAAGCCGCACGGCCATCCATTGGGGATCGAAGGTCCCCGTCCCGGTCAGCGGGCGGGAGAGGAGCCAGAGGGCCACGATGGCCACCAGCATGAACACCGAGCCGGCCATCGTGTAGAGGAAGAACTTCACCGCCGCATACACCCGCCGCGGGCCGCCCCAGATCCCGATGAGCAGCGTCATGGGCACCAGGGTGAATTCCCAGAAGATGTAAAACAGCAAGAGGTCCAGGGACAGGAACACCCCCAGCACCCCGGTCTCCAGGGCGAGCATCAACGCCATGTATTCCTTCACCCGCTCCTCGATCGTCCAGGAGGCGGCCAGGGCCAGAGGGAAGATCAGGGCGGTGAGCAGCACCAGCCACAGGCTGATCCCATCCACGCCCACCGTGTAAGAGGCGCCGATGGCGGGTGCCCAGACCCAGCGCTCCACCAGCTGGGGCTCCGGATGGGAGAGATCCAAACGGGCCAGGGCCACCAGGGCCAGCCCTAGGGAGATCAGGCTGAACCCGAGGGCCGTCCACCGGATGGCCCTCGTTCGCTCCCGTGGGAGACCCAGGATCAGCAGGGCCCCGACCAGGGGGGTCATGAGGATCGCCGTCAAGATTGGAAACTCCCGCATCCCCTTTCGCTCCCGAGAGCAGATCGTCCGGTTTTGCCAGGGGGATCCGGCTCCCGCTCAGCGCAGTATGAGCAGCACGTAGAGCAGCAGGAAGACCGCGCCGAAGAGCACGGAGAGACCATACTGCCGCACGTAGCCGCTGCTCCAGCGGCGTGCCCAGGCGGCAGCCACTCCCACCAGGCGGGCCAGGCCGTTCACCGCCCCGTCGATCCCGTAAGGCTCCACCACCGTCGCCACCGCCCACGCCAGCCCCTGGAAGGGGCGGACGAACAGCGCATCGTAGACCTCATCCACGTAGAGCTTGCGGTTCAGGGCGGTGAAGAAGGCGCCGAGGGCCTTCTGCAAGGGATCCTCCACGCCCGCCGGCCAGGCTTGGGGACGGTAGATCGCCCATCCCGCCCCCACCCCCGCCAGGGCAATGAGGGTGGCCAGGGCGGCCTGCTCGGGATGGAAGGTGGGAGGATGCCCTGGCTCCAGCCAGGCGGCGAGCAGGCCCAGGCCGGGGGCGTTGATCCACCCCGCCACGATGGAGAAGAAGGCGAAGATCCCCAGCGGGGCCGTCATCACCGCCGGGCTCTCCTCGGCGTGGGCGGCCTCGGGGCTGCGGGGCGCGCCGGCGAACACCATCCACACCTGACGGGTCATATAGAAGGCGGTGAGGAAGGCTGCGGCGAGCAACAACCCGTAAGCCAGGGCGGACCATCCCGCTGCTCCCCGGAGGGCGTTCAGGATCTCATCCTTGCTCCAGAACCCGGCCAGGGGCGGGATCCCGGCCAGGGCCGCCGCCCCGATCCCATAGGTCCAGGCGGTGGTCGGCATCCGCCGGGCCAGGCCGCCCATGCGACGCATGTCGTTCGGATCGAAGGGACCGGATCCCCCACCGTGATGGTGCGCGTGCTCCAGGGCGTGGATCACCGATCCCGCCCCCAGGAAGAGCAGCGCCTTGAAAAACGCATGGGTGCCCAGGTGGAAGATCGCCGCCGTGGTGGCCCCTGCTCCCGCCGCCGCCACCATATAGCCCAACTGGGAAATGGTGGAGAAAGCCAGAACCCGCTTGATATCGAACTGCCCCGCCGCGATCAGGGCCGCCCACAGGGCCGTGGCCGCCCCCACCACGACCACCACGCCTTGGGTCAGCGGGGCCGCGGCGAAGAGGGGATGGGCGCGGGCGATCAAATAGACGCCTGCGGTGACCATGGTCGCCGCGTGGATCAGGGCGGAGACCGGCGTGGGGCCGGCCATGGCATCGGGCAACCAGACATAGAGGGGGATCTGGGCGCTCTTCCCCGTCACCCCCGCAAAAAGCAACAGCGTGATCAGTGTGAGCAGGCCCGCCTCCACCGTCCCCCGCTCCACCGCCTCAAAGACCGGCCCGTAGCGGAACGTGCCGAAGGTCCAGAAGAGCAGCAGAAGGCCCACCGTGAACCCGAAGTCCCCAATCCGGTTCACGATGAAGGCCTTGCGCCCCGCCCATGCGTTGTAAGGCACCTCGAACCAGAAGCCGATCAGCAGATACGAACAGAGCCCCACCAGCTCCCAGCCCACGAAGAGGAGAAGGAAGTTGTCGGCCAGGACCAGGAGGAGCATCGAGGCCAGGAAGAGGTTGAGGAACATAAAAAAGCGGCGGATGTGGGGATCGCCCGCCATGTAGCCGATGGAGTAGATGTGGATCAGCGTCCCTACCAGGGTCACGATCAGCGCCATCGCGGTGGAGAGGGGATCGAGGCGAAGCCCCACCTCGACCGCGAGCGGCGGGACGGCTGCCCAGCGGTAGAGGGAGACCTCCACCAGACGGGCCTCCGCCGGGCGGGCCAGCAGGGCGGCGAAGACCAGGACCGAGACCCCAAAAGAGGCGGCAGCGGCCGCCGAGGCCACGATCCCGACCGTGCGCTCTCGCGTCGGGCCGGTGGAGACCAAGTTGATCAAGAAGCCCAACAACGGGAAGGCGATGATCAGCCACGACCACCCGAACAGCGCGTCCATCTCCCGTCTCCGCTTCAAAGTGAAAAGGCCGGGTCCGGCCCCAGGATCCTCTCGATCCCGCAGATCTCGTCTCTCAGCCTTTCAGGCTGCGCAGCTCGTCCACATTCGTGGTCTGCCGGGTGCGGAAGATCGCTACCATCAAGGCCAGGCCCACCGCCACCTCAGCCGCAGCCACCGTCAACACGAAGAAGACGGCCATCTGCCCCTCCAGCAGGCCGCGATACCGCGAGGCGGCCACGAAGGCCAAAGCGGCCGCGTTCAGCATCAGCTCCACGCACATAAACACGATCAGGGCGTTCCGCTGGATCAGGAACCCCACCGCCCCGATGCCGAAAAGCAGCGCGCTGAGGGCCAGATAGTGGGTCAGGGTGACCATCCCTCAGCCTCCTGATCGCAGATCCCGGGCCAGCACCACCACCCCGACCATGGCGATGAGCAACAGGATGGAGGTGATCTCGAAAGGAAGCACATGGGTCGTCAACAGCCGCGCTCCGATGGCGGCCGGATCCCCCAGGGGAGCCGGCGGGCTCCCGGCGGGGGCCAGCCCGGCCGGCGCCTGGAGAAAAGCGAACAGCGCCCCCCCGACCAGGACGATCCCCAGACCGACGGCCAGAGGGATCTGGGTGCGCAGACCGATGGCCCCGCCCACCCGCTCCGCCCCGAGCATCATGATCACGAAAAGGAAGAGAACCATCACCGCCCCGGCGTAGACCGCGATCTGCACCATCGCCACGAAGGGGGCGTTCAGGAGCAAATAGAAGATCGCCACGGTGATCAGGTTCAGCACCAGGAACAGGGCGCTGTGCACCGCGTTTCGGGTGAGGACCATCGCCAGAGCGGTGGCCACCGCGACCCCAGCCAGCACATAGAACGAGATCAGCTCCCCCAACGTCGCCTCCCGGGATCGAGATCCGTCGAAAGCAGCGCCGCCTCACACCGGCTCGTTGACCAGCCCCTCCTCCCAGATGGAGCGCGTGCGCAGGGCCGGGTCCGTGGTCCGCTGAGGGGTGCCCGGGACCCCGGGGGGCGGCGGCACCAGCAGCTGCGCCTTGGTCACGATGAACGACTCCCGGGTGTAGCCGGCCGGCGGGATCTTATCCGTCAGCACGATAGCATTGGTCGGGCAGGCGTCCTCACAGTATCCGCAGAAGATGCACCGCAGCAGGTTGATCTCGTAAACGCGGGCGTAGCGCTCCCCCGGCGAGTAGCGCTCCTCGTCGGTGTTCTCCCCCGCCTCCACGTAGATGGCATCGGCCGGGCAGGCTGCGGCGCAGAGGGCGCAGCCGATGCAGCGCTCCAGGCCGTTGCTGTAGCGCCGCAGCTCGTGAACCCCCTTGAAGCGCGTGCGCAGGGGCCGCCGCACCTCTGGGTAAGGATAGGTCACCGGGCCCCGCAGGTTGGTCTGCAGGAACTCCTGCAACGTGGTCAGCAAACCTCGCAACAGCTCCGCCACCATCGGTTCACCTCGCTTCCCGCCTTCCGGCTCATCCGATCAGCGCGATCACCACCGCCGTCCCCATCACGTTGGCCAGCGCCAGGGGCAGAAGCACCTTCCAGCCCAGCCCCATCAGCTGATCGTAGCGGATCCGCGGCAACGTGGCCCGGATCCAGATCAGGAGGAAGAGCAGCAGGATCACCTTAAGGGTAAAGTAAACCACCCCCAGGGCCGGGTAGAGATCCACCCAGGGCCCCAGGTAGCCTCCCAGGAAGAAGGTGGCCATCAGGGCGCTGAAGCCGATCATCTTGACGTATTCGGCCATGAAGAAGAGGGCGAACTTCATGCTGCTGTATTCCGTCAGATAGCCAGCTGTCAGCTCCTGCTCCGCCTCCACCAGGTCAAAGGGAGCCCGCTTGATCTCCGCCAGGCCGGTGAGGAAGAAGATGACCGCCGCCAGGGGTTGATAGAAGATCAACCATCCCCCGCGCTGGAACTCCACGATCCCGCTGACCTGCAACGTGCCCGCGGTCAGCACCACGCTGACGATGGCCAACCCCATCGCCAGCTCGTAGCTGATCATCTGGGCCGCCGCCCGGATGCCCCCCAGCAGCGCGTATTTGTTGTTCGAGGCCCAGCCCGCCAGGGTGACCCCGTAAACGCTGATGGAGGTGATGGCCACGATGTAAAGCACCCCCACGTTCACATCCGTCAGCTGCAGCCGGGTCCGATAGCCCAACAGGGTGAGCTCCGGCCCGAAGGGGATCACGGCGAAGATCATGATGGCCGGCGCCAGGGTGATCAGGGGGGCCAGGACAAACAGGACCCGATCCGCATAAGCCGGGACGAAATCCTCCTTGAAGAACAGCTTGACGGCGTCCGCCAGGGGCTGGAGCAGCCCGTAAGGCCCGGCCCGGTTCGGCCCGATGCGGGCCTGGAAATCCGCCACCAGTTTGCGCTCGGCCAAGGTGAGATAAGCGAAGCCGGTGAGCAAGAGCATCACCAGCACCGCGCTCTTGATGGCCGCCTCAAGCAGAAACGGCCCCATCCCCCACCTCCACGCGCAACGCCACCGGGAGCCCCTCCAGGATGCCCGTCCGCCCAATTCGGGAGGCCGGGGCCAGGATCACCCCAGCCGGAACCGCGGCATCCAGCTCCACCCGGAGGGGGATGCCGCCTCCGTTCACCGGCAGGAGGACCGATTGCCCGTCCCGCAGGCCCAACCGCGCGGCCGTCTCCGGATGCGCCCGCGCCGCCGGCGGGACCATCCGGTTCCGCAGGTGCGGCGTGCGCCCGATCAGCGTCCCCTCGTCGTAAAGCCGGCGGACCGGCACCACGAGCACGGCCTCCTCGGAGGGGATAGTGGGAGCCTTCCAGGCCAGCGGCCAGCGGGCCTGGGGAAGCTCCGCCTCCGTCGGCCAGACCCGGCCTAAGCCCCCGGTGTTCGGCCGCGCCGTCCCACCAAAGTAAAGATCCCGCGACGTGCCCACCGGCGGCCATTGGGGCCGGGTCCAGGCCAGGGCCTCGTAATCCATCCCGGCATAGCGGGGGAGAGCGCGGGCGATCTCATCCATTACGGCCTCCGGGGTGAGGTAGAGCCAGCCCGCACCCAGCCGGCGGGCCAGGGCGGTGAAGATCTCCCAGTCCGCCCGGGCCTCCCCCTGCGCCGGGATGGCCTTGTAGAACCGCTGCACCCGCCGCTCCGCGCTGGTGAACGTGCCATCCCGCTCGGCCCACGATTGGGCCGGGAGCACCACATCGGCAAGGCGGGCCGTCTCGGTGAGGAAGAGATCCTGCACCACCAGGAACCCCGCCCGGGGCATCGGCCGGCCATCCCCCAGGGGATCCGCGCCGACCACGTATAGGAAGGGGACCTCCTCCGGAAGGGGCTGCACGCCGATGAAGTCCAGGGCCCCCTGAGTGTTGCCGTGAGGCCAGAGGGGCAACAGCCCGTTCTGGGCCCGGCCCACATGACCGGTCAACGCCAGCAGATCCGCCGCCAGCCCGACGAGGGCCTCCTCGTCGAAAACCCCCTCTCGCCCGAAGAGGAACACCACGTCCCGCGCCTCCGCCACCGCCCGGGCGAAGGCCTGCAGGGCCTCCCGCGGGACGCCGCTCCGCCGACCGATCTCGTCCAGGGAATACCCCATCACCGCCTTCCGCAGGGCCTCCACCCCGTCCAGGCGGGGCCGCGCCTCGGGGGCGATGCGGTCCTCCTCGAAGAGCACCCGAAGCGCCCCGATGAGCACCAGCGCCTCGGTCCCATATCGATAGCGGAGGATGGGATCCGCATAGCGCTCGGCCTTCTGCGGGCGGCCGCCGGCCACGATCAGCCGGGCCCCGCGGCGCACCGCCCCTCGGACCCGCAGGAACCAGACCGGGGCCTCCTCCTCCAGGTCGCCCGCCATCACCACGATCAGGCTCCCGGGGCCCATCCGTCCGAAGTCCGTGCCCACCCCCACGCCGTAGCGGGCCACCCACTCGGCACCGGTGATCGGCGGGTCCATCGTGATCCAGGAGGAACCCAGCACCTCCGCAAACAGCCGGCGGAACAGGTAGAGATCTTCGTTCGGCAAGCGATCCCCGACGATCCCGGCCGCCCGGGACCCCGCCTGCCGCATGGCCTCCGCCACGCGCGTCAGGGCTTCCTCCCAGGAGACGGGGACCAGCTCCCCGTTCCGCCGCGCCAGGGGCTGGCGGAGGCGGTCCTCCGCGGTGGCGAAGTGATGGACGAAGCGGCCCTTGTCGCAGATCCAGATCTCGTTGACCTCCTCGTGCTGGCGCGGCATCACCCGCAGGATGTCCCATCCGCCCTTGCGGGCCGAGATCCGAACGTCCAGGGTGATGTTGCAACCCACCGGGCAGTGCGGACAGACGCTGGGGATCGGCGTCATCTCCCAGGGCCGGGCGCGGAACCGGAAGTCCGTGGTGGTCAGCGCCCCCACCGGACAGATGTCCGTGGTGTTGCCGGAGAAGTAACTGGCGAAGGGAGGGTCCGAGAACGTGATGATCTCCATTCCCCGCCCGCGGTCCGAGAACCCCAGCACCGGGTCGTCGGCGATCTCCTCCTGGAAGCGGATGCAGCGGCCGCACAGGATGCACCGCTCCCGATCCAGGATGATCAGATCGCCCAGGGGCACCCGCTTCTCCTGGTGCATCTTATCCCAGTAATCGAAGCGGGACTCAGCGGGGCCGTAACGCATCGTGAGGTTCTGGAGGGGACATTCCCCGCCCTTGTCGCAGATCGGACAATCCAGCGGATGGCTGGTGAGCAGGAACTCCAGGACCGCCCGCTGGGCCTCCCGGACCTGGAGGGTGTTCGTCCGCACCACCATGCCCTCGACGACCCGGGTGGTGCAGGCGGTCTGAAGGCGGGGCATCCAGCGCACCACCGGCCGTCCCTCTTCATCCCGGAGGGGCTGCCGGGTGTTCGGGTCCACCTGGATCGTCCCCACTTCCACCAGGCACATCCGGCACATCCCGGCCGGCTCGAGCTTGGGATGGTAACAGAACACCGGAATATCGATCCCGGCCTGCTTGGCCGCGTCCACCACCAGGGTGCCGGCCGGCACCTCGATGGGTCGATCATCGATCAGGATCCGCACCGTTCCGGCCATCCTTCATCCCTCATCAGCGAGTTCGACGCGAAAGGGCATCGCGCCGGGATGTCTGATCATCCCCCGCGTCCTCCAGGACCATCCGGCCTGGAGCGGCGCGCCAGCGCCTCCGCCAGATCGGCGTAGAACCGTCGGAAGTCCTCCGGATCCAGAGGCTTGTGGAGAGGCGGGAGGGCCCGCATCCGTTTCAGTTGCTGATAAATGAAGCCCGCCAGATAGAACTCCCTCAGTCCCGGATCCTTCTGACGAGCCAGGATCAGCAAGTGATCGAAATCCAAATCCGTCTCCCTCAAAATGAAGTAGAGATCGATGAAATCCCGCATCTCGCCACGGCTCATCAGGGCCGTCACCTTGTTGGCCGCGATGTTTTCCAGGGAATCCACCCGTATTCCCTCCCGCTCCATGGGGGAGCCAAACCAGGGTCCGGGATCATACACCAGATCCACCTTGAGGGGTGGCTGATCCCTGGACTCGAAGAGGAAGGCGCGACAGAAAAAGGGCGAGCGGCGCTCGAGATCCACCGTCAGCCCTTCCCGGCGGGCGATGTCGCTCACCCCACGCTCCACATCCTGCATATCCTCCGGGTTCGGCGTGAAAAGATCCAGATCCTCGCTGATCCGATGGAACAGGTAGAAGGCAGCCAGCGCGGTCCCACCGGTCAGCACGAACCCCCGGGAGAGGGGCATGGCGAAGAACGCTTTAAGCACCTTCTCCTGAAGGGGCGTCAGAAGCCACTTCGTATCCCCAGACACGGAGCCCCCATTCCCAGATCTCGCGAAGGTCCGGCGGCCAGATGTAACGGCGGACCACCGGCCAGTTCGCGGCGATCTCCGCGGGCGTGACATACCGCCAGATCTCCTCGAAGGGAGCCTCGGAGACGATCCGGCCGATCAGGCGAGCCCGCTCCTCCGGATCCCCCTCGCGAAGGATTTGCCGGATCTCTTCTTCCGTTAAGTCCCCGCTCCATGCGAAAGGCGCCCGAGGCATCGTCCCCTCCAGCCGCCACGCTGGATTGAAGCGATCGCCATCGCTCTTATTCTTTCCCCGCTGTATTCGTGCTCCCCATTCGCGGACACCCCCCGCTCATGCAGGCGCTCCCACCGGCGCTTCGATCGTGCGCCGAAGGTAGGCCTCGTATTCCTTCCGGAAGTGTTTCAGGCTGGAGAGGACCGGGCTGGTGGCGAAGTCCCCCAGCGGGCACAGGGTCTTGCCCGCCATCTGGCGGGCGATGCTCTCCAGGAGCTCAGCGTCCCCCGGCCGCCCGCGCCCGGCGACGATCCGCTCGTAGACCCGCCGCAGCCAGTAGGTCCCCTCCCGGCACGGCGTGCACTTGCCGCAGGACTCATGCTGGAAGAAGCGGATCATCTTGTAGGCCGCCCAGACGATGTCCACCGTGTCGTCCAGGACGATGATGGAAGCCGAGCCCAGCATGGAGCCCGCGGCCTGGACGGATTCGTAATCCAAGGGTGTGTCCAGGGCGGAGGCCGGCAACATGGGGGCGGAGGCCCCCGCCGGGAGGATGGCCTTCACCGTCCGCCCATCTTCCAGCAGGCCCTGACCGTATTCTTCCCCAAAGATGAGATCTCGGAAGGTGATCTTGCCCAGCTCCGCCTCATAGTTGCCCGGCCGGCGCACCCGGCCGCTCAGGCAGAAGATCTTAGGGCCCGGGCTCTTCTCCGTCCCCATGGTCCGATACCAGGCCGCCCCGTGGAGGACGATGGGCGGGACGTTGGCCAGGGTCTCCACGTTGTTGACCACCGTGGGCTTGCCGTAGAGGCCGTAAGTGGCCGGGAATGGCGGACGCACCCGGGGATGGCCGATCTTCCCCTCGAGGGATTCCAGGAGCGCTGTCTCCTCCCCACAGATATAGGCCCCAGCCCCCAGGTGGACGAACATCTCCACCGAGTAGCCGGTGCCCAGGACGTTGCGACCGATGAAGCCGGCGGCGTAGGCCTCGGCGATGGCCGCCTCCAGCCGACGGGCCACCGAACGGTATTCCCCCCGCACGTAAACGTAGACCCGCTCCGCCTGGATGGCGTAAGCCGCCAGGAGGGCCCCTTCGATCAGCTGATGGGGGTTCCCCTCCATGATCTCCCGGTCCTTGAAGGTCCCCGGCTCGGACTCATCGGCGTTGACCACCACGTATTTGGGGAAGACGTCCTTGGGCACGAAGGACCACTTCATCCCGGTTGGGAAGCCCGCCCCACCTCGTCCGCGCAGGCCTGAGGCCTTCACCTCCTCGATGACCTGCTCCGGGCTCATGGCCGTAAGGGCCTTCCGCCAGGCCTCATAGCCCCCGTGGCGGACATACACCTCCAGCCGGTGGAGGTCCGGGATCTCCCGATGTCGCAGCAGGACATAGCGCCCCATCACATCCCATCCCGAGAGAGATCTTCAACAATCCGATCGAAGACCTCCGGCGTCACGTTCTCCACGAACTCCAGGTCCACCTGCATCGCCGGCGCGCGATGGCACGCCCCGATGCACATCACCGTCTCCAGGGTGAACCGGCCGTCCGGCGTGGTCTCGCCCGGGCGCACCCCCAGACGGCGGGTCGCGTGGGCCACCAGATCCTCCGCGCCCCGCAACGCACATGGGAGATCGTCGCAGATCTGAATCAAATGGCGTCCGATGGGGTGGTCATAAAAAAGCGTGTAGAAGCCCACCACCTCCCGGACCTCCGTGGGGCTGACCCCGGTGATCTCCGCCACCTCCCGGATGCCCTCCTCCGTGCAGTAGCCGTATTCCCGTTGCACCAGATAGAGCAGCGGCAGCACTGCCGAGCGCCTCACCGGGTATTTCGCCAAGATCGTTTCGACCTCCTGCGCGTATTTCTCCCGGAGCATCCGTTCCACCTCGATCCAGAATGGGAAAACTGGCTCGCGGGGACGCAGTGGCGCGCCCCCCATGTCCCTTTACCATTCGACTCGATACCGACAAGCCGGCTCCCCGCGGCCACGGCAGGACTCTTCGATCACCCGGATCGCCCCCACCGGCCGCTCCAGGACCCAGGCGGTGAGGGCCTCCAGCACGCCGGCGGGAAGATCGCAGCAAGGCTCCGCACAGCTCACCCCCACGCAGTAAGGACAGGAGGGGTTTTCCCAGTAAACCCAGTCTCCTTCCCGCCATACCTGAGGGGAGGAGCCGGTCTCCGTGCGGACCACCGCGGCGGCCCGCTGCCAGGCGTTGTAAACCCGCTCCCGGGGGGCCTGCAGGATCCCGGAGACCAGCCGGACCAGGTTCGCCACCCAGCCGTAGGCCTGGAGATCCCGCTGGAGAACCTCATGGCCGATCCGGCGCAGCATCCACCTCCCATCCGGGCCGAAGCGCTCCCGGATCGCCTGGCAGAAGGCGGAGATCTCCTCGAAGGTGATCCCGGGCTCCGGGCTGAGGGGCGGCAACGCCTCCTCATACCGCGTCAGCCCAGCCTGGCGCAGCGCATCCCGATAGGCCTCCGGCCCGATCAGGGATCGGGCGGCGTCCAGGATCTGGCGGGCATAGCGATTGGTGAGCTGCCCACTCATCGTGCGCCCTCCCCCAGGGCCTGGGCCAGGAAGGACTCCAAAAGCGGCGTCACCACGTCCGGGCGCTCCAGGTTAGCAATGTGCCCGGCCTCGGGGATGACCTCCAGGCGCGCCCCGGGGATCGCCCGGGCCATTCGCTCCGCCTCGTGAGGGGGTCGCGAGACATCATCGGCCCCCACCACCACCAGGGTCGGCGCCCGGATCTCCCCCAGCCGCTCCAGCACCGAGGTCCGGCTGAAGATCCCGCGCCCGATGGCCAGGATCCCCGGCAGGCGCTCCGGCGGGATGGCGGCGAGGGCCGCCTTGAACCGGGCGATGAGCTCCGGATCCCGCCGGACCGTGACCGGCGAGAAGAAGAACGGCACCAGCGCCTCCAGGATGGGCGGAGGGAGCGCCCCGGCCTGCTCCACGGCGGCCATCATGGCGAAATAGCGCTGTCGGGATTCCTCCGGCTCCGCCCCCGCGTCGGTGTCCATCAACACCAGGGCAGCGACAGCCTCCGGGTGGTTCAAGGCCAGGCGCATCCCCCACATCCCGCCCACCGAGAGGCCGACCACCGCAAATCGGGAGAGCCCCAGGGCCTGGGCGAAAGCCCACATGTCCTCCGCCAGCTCATCCACCGAGTAGGGCGAATGCGGCGGAGGATCTGAGCGGCCGTGGGCCCAGATCTCCGGCACGATGCAGCGGTAGGCCCGCGAGAGGACGGCCACCTGGGGCTCCCACATCCGGGCATCCCACAGATAGCTGTGCCCGAACAGCACCGGGAACCCTCTCCCGTGCTCCTCGTAGAACATGCGGCGCCCGCGGATCATCACCTCCGGCATCTCTCACCTCCCCACTTGAGATGGATTGAGTGAAAATGCCTCCTCAGCGATCCACTTCTCCCAGCACGATGTCGATGCTGCCGATGATGGCCACGAGATCGGCCACCAGGCATCCCTTCGCCATGATCGGGAGGGCCTGCAGGTTCACGAAGGAAGGAGCCCGGAAATGGACCCGGCGGGGCTTCGGCGAGCCATCGCTGTTGATGTAGACCCCGAACTCCCCGCGCGGGGACTCCACGGCGTGATAGACCTCGCCCGGCGGTGGGCTGAAGCCCTCCGTCCAGAACTTGAAGTGATGGATCAGGGCCTCCATGCTCCAGGCCAGCTCCTCCTTCGGCGGCGGCGTCACCTTGCGGTCCGGGGTGATGTAAGGACCCTTGGGGAGACGCCGCAGGGCCTGGTCGATGATGCGCAGGCTCTGGCGCATCTCCTCGATGCGCACCATGAAGCGGTCATAGACATCCCCGTTCTCCCCCAGCGGCACATCGAACTCAAAGTGATCGTAAGAGGAATACGGCTGGGCCTTGCGGACGTCGTAGTTCACTCCGGAGCCCCGCAGGGAGGGGCCGGTGACCCCCCAGGCGATGGCGTCCTCCGGGGAGATCACGCCCACCCCCTTCGTCCGCCGGAGCCAGAGCGGGTTCTTCTTGAGCAGGCGTTCGTATTCGTTGATCCGCGCCGGCATGATCTTCAGGAACGCGCGCACCGCTTCCTCGAATCCCTCAGGGACGTCCCGCCACAGTCCGCCGACCCGGAAATAAGAGACCATCATCCGCTGGCCGGAGACCATCTCGAAGATGTCCAGGATCATCTCCCGTTCGCGGAAGCAATACAGGAACACGCTCATCGCCGCGATATCCAGGGCGTGGGTCCCCAGCCAGACCAGGTGGCTGGCGATGCGCTGCAGCTCCGTCAGGATGACCCGGATATACTGGGCCCGCAGGGGGACCTCCACCCCCAGCAGCTTCTCCACGGCCATCACGTAGGCCAGGTTGTTGGACATGGGGGAGAGGTAATCGATGCGGTCCGTGAGGGGGATGATCTTGGTGTAGGTCTTGGACTCGCAATGCTTCTCGATGCCGGTGTGGAGATACCCGATGTCCGGGACCACGGAGACGATGGTCTCCCCGTCCAGCTCCACCAGCAGGCGCAACACGCCGTGGGTGCTGGGATGCTGGGGCCCGACGTTGAGGAGGATGGTCTCCCCGCGCAGGGCGCGTTCGGAGACCAGATGCTTCAGCTGCTCCAGGGTGAACGCCTGAACCTCGCCTTCCCGGATGGCCATGGCCGGCCCCCTCATTCCCGCGCGTAGGGTTTGCGGGCGTCGATCTCCCGCCAGTTGAAGGAGAACTGAACCGGCTCCACCACCAGCGGGTGATCCCGCCGCAGGGGATGCCCCTCCCAGTCCTCCGGCAACAGGATGCGGCGCAGGTCGGGGTGGCCCTCGAAGCGGATGCCGAAGAGATCATAGACCTCACGCTCGTGCCAGTTGGCCGTGGGCCAGATCCCGGTCACCGTAGGGACCACCGGGTCCTCTTCCTCCAGGAAGACCTTCACCCGCAACCGGAGGTTGTGCGGGAGGGAGTAAAGATGATAGTTCACCGCGAAGCGGGGGCGCTCCGGCCAGTAATCCACCGCGCACAGGTCGGACAGGAAATTGAAGCGGCATGCCGGATCGTCCCGCAGGAAACGGCAGATCTCCACCAGGGCCTCCCGGCGGACCACCAGGGTGGTCTCTCCCCGGAACTCGATGACCTCCTGAACCGCCTCGCCGAACCGCGCACGCACCCGCTCAATCACCTCAGGGATAGGCACCGCCGTCCTCCTCTTCCCAGGGGTCAGGCAACGTCCTGGGCATGGCCGGTAGGAGCCCCTCGATCGTCCATCAGCGAGATCGGCTCCCCCGGCGGATCTTCTCGTGAAGCCGCATGATGCCGTCGATCAGGCCCTCCGGGCGCGGGGGGCAGCCGGAGACATAGACGTCCACGGGGATGATCTCATCCACCCCCTGGACGATGGCGTAGTTGTTGAAGACGCCGCCGGTGGAGGCGCAATCGCCCATGGCGATCACCCACTTGGGCTCGGTCATCTGATCGTAAAGCCGCCGCACCACCGGGGCCATCTTCCGGCTCACCCGCCCGGCCACGATCATGAGATCCGCCTGACGGGGGGAGGCCCGCATGATCTCCATCCCGAAGCGGGAGAGATCGTAGTGGCTAGCCTGGGTGGCCATCATCTCGATGGCGCAGCAGGCCAGGCCGAAGAGCAGCGGCCACATCGCCCGGGTCCGCCCCCAGGCGGCCACCCACTCCAGGGCCTCCTCCAGGGTGGTCAAAGCCACCCCTATCTCCCCGTTCTTCTGACCCGGAGCCGAGGCGCCATATCCCGTCAAAGGCTCGCTCACCGCTCCCATTCGAAGGCTCCTTTCCGCCAGGCATAGACATACCCGATCAGCAGGACCAGGACGAAGAGCCCCATCTCCACGAGGGCCAGGGTCCGCAACGCCCGCACCTGCAGGGCCCAGGGGTAAAAAAAGATAATCTCAATGTCGAAGAGGATAAAAAGTAGGGCGGTGAGATAAAATTTGACTGGGAAGCGGCGTTGGGCCGGCCCGATGGGGAGCATGCCGGACTCATAGGGGAGATGCTTGCGGCGGCTGGGCCGCTTCGGGGCGAGCAGGGCTGGGGCCAACAAAGCTACCCCCCCGATCCCCAGCCCGATCAAGAGCAGCATCCCGATGGGCACATACTCCAGTAGCGTCCCCGTCCACATCGATATCCCCCCTCGGGAACCTTTTGTTCATTTTACCACAAAGGGAGGGAGCGTCAATGTTCTGAGCGTGCGAGAACCAAGGAGCTACCGATGCGCCCCCCTTACGCTCTGGAGTCGCCATAGGCTCTTCGAAGCCCTGCGCGCCGACCATTTTTAAATCACAAGCCTCATCCTAAATCGGAGCGTGGTTCCCTCCGAACCGGATTCGGCCTCCTCACAGGGAAACGCCCAGCAGGATGCGGGCCTCCTCGCCCTCCCGCTGCACCTCCAGGACGGTGTAGCCGTTCCGCTTCGCCCACGCGGTGACCGTGAACTCGTCGGCGTAGCCTTTCACCCAAACCGCCACCGCCTCCCCCGGTTCCAGGCCAGCCAGGGCCTGCTGAACCCGTCCGATGGGAGAATCCGTGCACAGCTCGATCCCCGCCCGCAGATCCACGGTCCGCACGATCCATGCCATGGCTTCCCTCCGGTCTTCCGAAGGGCGAGCCTCCGGCCAGAGGCCCGCCCTCGCCTCGCCTTAGCGCTCGATCGGAACGCCGACAGTGTTGCCCCACTCCGACCAGGAACCGTCATAGTTGCGGACATTGGGGTAGCCCAGCAGATGGCGCAACACAAACCAGGTCACCGAGGAGCGTTCCCCGATACGGCAATAGGTGATGACCTCCTTGTCCGGGGTGACGCCCGCCTCCTCGTAGATCCGGCGCAGGGCCTCAGGGTCCTTGAAGGTGTCGTCGTCGTTGAGGGCCTTTGACCAAGGGATGTTCACCGCGCCGGGGATGTGCCCGCCCCGCTGGGCCGCCTCGTTGGGATACTCCGGTGGGGCGGTGATCTCCCCGGTGAACTCCGCCGGCGAGCGCACATCCACCAGGGCCACCCCGCGCTTGCCCAGCACGTTCAGGACATAGGGAAGATGCGCCCGAAGTCGCGCGTCCGGCTCCTGGGCTCGGTAGACCGCAGGAGGATACGAGGGGACCTCCTCGGTCAGCGGCCGCCTCTCCTCGATCCACTTCTTGCGGCCGCCGTTCAGCAGCCGCACGGCCCCGTGGCCGTAATACTTGTAGATCCAGAAGGCGAAGGCCGCGAACCAGTTGCGGAAGTCCCCATAGAGCACCACCGTGGTGTCGTTGGAGATCCCAGCGCGGCTGTTGAGGGCCTCGAAGGCCTCCTTGCTCAGGATGTCCCGCCGCACCGGGTCGTTGAGGTCCTTGCGCCAGTCGAAGAGCACCGCGCCCGGGATGTGGCCCAGATGGTAAGCGCTGGCCGGATCGTAATCCACCTCCACGATGCGCACCTTCGGGTCGTGAAGGTGCTGGGCCACCCACTCGGTGTCCACCAAAGCCTGCGGATCCGCATACGTCGCCATGGCAGGTCCCTCCTGAAGCTCAGTTTTTAGAATCAGGCAAGTTGGGAGGACAACTTCTTTATCCCCCTCCCCCCGAAGGGGATCCGTTTTCCCTATAAAAGGAAGATCACCTTCGCCAAGGTGGTCTCTTAGGCTCCCCTTCGGTCCTGCCCTCCGCTCACCCCTGATAGATTGGAAACAGCAATCGATGACAGGGAGGACAGAACCGGTAGAGGGAGGTTGGGTTGACCGGAAGCGGAGAAGCGGGGGCAGAGGAAGGTCGGTTCCGCTCAGCGGGGCGCGCGTCCCAAGCGGGCGGCCTCCTTCTGCCCCCGCTCAGGACAGATACAGGTGTTCATCGAGGAGGTGAAATCCACCCGCTGCGCGATCCGCAACCGCGGAGCGCCCCTCGCGCCAGCCGGTGGGTGCAGGATCCCCATCCGCATCGGCGGTCCACGCCTTCCGGGGTTTGTTCATATATGTAGCACGCGCGGGTTTTTCTGTCAAGCCGTTTGAGCGAAAAGGGATGCGGCGGTCGCATTCGGCCATCCGGGGCATGCCCCGCGTCGACCGGAACAGAGGCATGGGGATCCCTGGCGTCCTCCCCTGGAACGCTCTCCAGATCTTCCGCGTTATGATAGAAGCGCATCCGCGTTCGGAGGAGGCCATGGATCCCAAAGAGCAGGCGGAGGACTTCTTCTCCAGTTATGCCCCGGCCTACACCGAGAGCGTCTCCCATCGCTCCGGGGAGGATCTGCAGCGGCTGATCGTCCTGCTTCACCCCCAGGGCCGCGGGCGTTTGCTGGACGTGGCGACCGGCCCCGGGCACACCGCCTTCGCCATGGCCCCATATGTGGAGGCCGTGGTGGGCCTGGATCTCACTCCGGCGATGGCCCGGGAGTTCCGACGCCAGGCCCCTTCCTTCCCTCGATCCTTCTTCGTGATCGGTGACGCGGAGGCCCTGCCGTTCCGCGATGGGGCCTTCGAGTGGGTCACCTGTCGGCGGGCGGCCCATCACTTCCCGAACCTCCCCCGCGCCCTCGCGGAGATGGCCCGCGTGCTCGCCCCGAACGGACGGCTGGGCCTGGTGGATATGATCGCCCCCTCCGACCCGGCCGCCGCCCGCTTCCTGAACGAGCTGGAACGGATCCGGGATCCCTCCCATATGCAAGCCCTCAGTCGGGAGGAATGGCAAGCCCGGATAAAGGCCGCCGGCCTGCAGGTGCGCGCCCTGGAGGTCGTGGAGGAGCTTCTCCCCTGGGAGCGCTGGTGGGCGCCGGTGCCCTCGGACGGCCCGGCCGCCGCCCGGGCCCGCGCCTTCGCCGCCTCCGGCGGCCCCGAAGCCGCAGAGATCCTCATCCGCCGCTCAGATGGATGGATCATTCGCAAGCAGCGGATGATCCTGATCGCATCCCATGCCCTTGCCCATCCCTCTTGAAGGAAAGGAGCGAGAGCCGGTGCGCAGTCTGGTGATCATCCCCACCTATAACGAACGGGAGAACATTGAGGCCCTCCTCCGGGCCATCCTGAGCCTCCCCCTGGACCTGGAGGTGGTGGTCGTGGACGATCATTCCCCCGACGGGACGGGGGAGATTGTGGACCGGATGGCCGCGGCGGATCCACGGATCCACGTTATTCATCGGCCGGCCAAGCTGGGCTTAGGGACCGCTTACGTGGCCGGGTTCCGCTTCGGCCGGGCCCGGGGCTACGACCGTCTCCTCACCATGGACGCGGACTTCTCCCACAATCCGGCCCACCTGCCCGATCTCCTCGCCAGAAGCCAGGAGGCGGACCTGGTGATCGGATCCCGTTACGTCCCCGGCGGGGAGGTGATCGACAGCCCCTGGTATCGCCGGCTGCTGAGCCGAGGGGCCAACGGGTTCGCCCGCCTCATGCTGGGGCTGACCCCCCGCGACGTCACCGCCGGCTTCCGCTGCTATCGCCCCCAGGTCCTGGAGGCCATCGCCCCGGAGACCATCCGCGCGGAGGGTTACGCTTTCCTCATTGAGATCACCTACCGGGCGCAGCGGGCCGGCTTTCGCATCGCCGAGGTGCCCATCCGCTTCCGGGACCGCCGCTACGGGCGGTCCAAGATCTCCCGGCGGGAGATCTGGCGGGCCCTGGGCACCGTCCTCCGGCTCGCCCGCGACCGGATCGCCGGATGAACCTGGAGGCTTCGATGGAGTTCGTGGCCTGCAACCTCTGCGGCTCCTCCCGGGCCCGCCTGCGGTTCCCCAGCACCCTGGCCCGCCGGCGAAGCCGGGCCCCGGACTTCCGGTGCACCAGCGATGGCTACGGCATCCATCCGCCCATCGTGCAATGCCTGGAGTGCGGACTGGTCTACACCAACCCCCGCTATGAGACGGCGGAGATCACGGAAACCTATCGGGCGATGGAGGACCCGCTGTATGTCTTAGAACGGGAGGGACGGGTGCTGACCTTCGAGCGGCACCTCCGGCCCATCGAGCAGCTTCTCGGACCCGGCCGGGGCCGACGGCTGCTGGACGTGGGTTGCCACGTCGGCGTGTTCCTGGAGATCGCCCAGGCCCACGGCTGGGAGGCCTGGGGGGTGGAGCCCTCCCGATGGGCGGTGGAGGTCGCCCGCTCCCGGGGGCTACGGGTGGTGGAAGGCACCCTCCGGGAGGCCGCTTTCCCGGAGGCCTGGTTCGACGTGGTCACTATGTGGGACGTCATCGAGCACCTCAGCGATCCGATGGGAGAGCTACGGGAGATCCATCGCATCCTGAAGCCGGGGGGCTGGGTGGTGATCCATACGATGGACATCGAGAGCCCCTTCGCCCGGTTGCTGGGCCCGCGGTGGCCCTGGCTGATGGAGATGCACCTTTACTACTTCTCCCGGCGCACCCTGCAGCACATGCTGGAGCGAGCCGGGTTTCGCTTCCATCACGCCGCCGCCGAGGGCCGCTACCTGCGCCTGGGCTACCTCGCCACCCGGGTCCGCGCCCTCTTCCCAACCCTGGGCGCGCTGCTGAGCCGGCTGGTCCGGGCCGCGCGGCTGGAATGCCTGCCGGTTTACATCAACCTGGGCGATCTCTTCACCGCCTATGCTTGCAAGCCGGAATAACCCTCGTTGCCCTCGCCTGCCCATCCGCTTAGAATGGGGACGGATGGATCCTCTGCGCCGGAGGTCACCATGAACATCCCGCCGGATCTGCGTTACACCGAGTCCGACGAGTGGGTCCGCCTGGAAGGCGACGAAGCCGTCTGCGGTGTCACGGATTACGCCCAGAGCCAGCTCTCCGATGTGGTTTACGTGGAGCTCCCCGAGGTCGGTCGCACCTTCCGCAAGGGCGAGGTCTTCGGGACCATCGAGTCCGTCAAGGCCGCGGCCGACCTTTACATGCCGATGAGCGGGACCATCACCGCGGTGAACGCGGAGCTCGTCCAGAACCCGGAGTGGGTCAACCAGGATCCCTACGGGCGGGCCTGGCTGATCCGATTCCGCCCCAGCGATCCGTCGGAATACGAGACCCTGATGGACGCGGAGGCCTACCGGGCTCACTGCGAAGCTCGCGCGCACTGAGCCCATCTTCCTCCGCGCAACCTCGGAGTTCCCCGCGCGGGACCATCGTGTTCCGGAGGCGCCGATGCGGTTCATCCCGCACACCGAGGAAGAGCGTCAGGAGATGCTCCGGGCCATCGGCGTGGAGCGCATCGAGGACCTCTTCGCGGATGTCCCGGAAGCCTATCGGTTCCCTCCGCTGAACCTCCCCCCTCCTCTGACCGAGCTGGAGGCCCGCTGGGAGCTGGAGGCCCTGGCGGAGGCCAACACCCACGCCGGCCAATATGCCTGCTTCCTGGGGGCCGGCGCCTACCGCCATTTCATCCCCGCCGTGGTCGATGAGCTGCTCCGCCGGGGCGAGTTCTACACCGCCTACACCCCCTACCAGCCGGAAGTCAGCCAGGGGACCCTCCAGGCGATGTTCGAGTTCCAGTCGATGATCTGCGCCCTCACCGGCATGGAGGTCGCCAACGCCAGCCATTACGACGGTTCCTCGGCGCTGGCGGAGGCGGTGCTGATGGCCCTGCGGCTGACCCGGGGCGAGCGGCCCCGCATCCTTCTCTTCCCCACCATCCATCCGGAATACCGGGCTGTGGTCCGCACCTACGTGCAGCACCTGGACGTCCGCCTAGAGGGGGATGAAGGCTGGACCCGGGAGCAGCTGCGGGAGCCGCTGGCCGTGCTGGAGGCGCTGGAGGCCCGTCTGGATGGGAAGACGGCGGCCCTGGTGATCCCTTACCCCGACTTCCTGGGCCGGGTGCTCCCGCCGGCCCGCCTGCGGGAGACCGCGGACCGCGTGCACCGGGCGGGGGCGCTGCTGATCGCGGTGATCAACCCCATCGCCCTGGCCCTCTTCGACCCCCCGGGGTCCTGGGGGGCGGACATCGTGGTGGGCGAGGGGCAGCCCCTGGGGATCCCCCTGAGCTTCGGCGGGCCTTACCTGGGCCTGATGGCCACCCGGATGGCCTTCGTGCGCCAGCTGCCGGGGCGCCTGGTGGGGGAGACGGTGGACCGGGAGGGCCGTCGGGGCTATGTGCTCACCCTCTCCACCCGCGAGCAGCACATCCGCCGGGAGAAGGCCACCAGCAACATCACCACCAACGTGGGCCTGATGGCCCTGGCGGCCACGATCTATCTCTCGGCCCTGGGCCGGCATGGCCTGCGCCAGGTGGCCACCCTCTGCTACCACAAGGCCCACTACTTGGCCGGGCGCATCGCCGCCCTCCCCGGCTACGAGGTGTGGACGGAGCAGCCCTTCTTCCATGAGTTTGTGGTCCGAACCCCCCGGCCAGTGGAGGAGATCAACCGGATCCTCTATGAGGACTATCAGATCATCGGCGGCTATGACCTGGGCCGGGCCTACCCAGAGCTGGACGGCCACATGCTGCTGTGCGCCACCGAGATGAACACCCGGGAGGAGCTGGACGCCCTGGTGACGGCCCTGAGTGAGATCGGCGGGCTGAAAGCCGTGGCGGAAGCGGGTAAAGATCCTTTGTAGGAGGGGCTTTAGCCCCGAACCTCCGCCTTCGATGACGCGAGGGGTCGCGGCGAAAGCTCTAACCTGAACCCGCGTCTTCGATCCCGCAAGGTCGCGGCTGAAGCCGCTCCTACAAGGAGGGAGGTGAACCGATGACGGAGCCCTTGATCTTTGAATATTCGGTCCCCGGCCGGCGCGGGGTGGAGCTGCCGGAGCCCGATGTGCCCGAGACCCCTCTGCCGGAGGGGTTCCAGCGGGCGGATCTCCCGCTGCCTGAGGTCAGCGAGGTCGACGTCGTCCGCCACTTCCTCCGGCTCTCCCAGATGAACTACGGGGTGGACAAGGGCTTTTACCCCCTGGGCTCCTGCACGATGAAATACAACCCCAAGATCAACGAGGAGATGGCCCGCCTGCCGGGCTTCGCCCACCTGCACCCCTATCAGGATCCGGAGACGGTGCAGGGCGCCTTGGCGCTGATGTATCACCTGCAGGAGTTCCTGAAAGAGATCGGGGGGTTCGCCGCGGTCTCCCTGCAGCCGGCGGCGGGCTCCCAGGGGGAGCTGGCCGGCATCCTGATGATCCGGGCCTACCATCGGGACCGCGGGGAGGGGAAGAAGCGGATCAAGATGCTGATCCCCGACTCGGCCCACGGCACGAACCCCGCCTCCTCGGCGATGGCGGGCCTGCAGGTGGTCAACATCCCCTCCGACCGGCGGGGGAACATCGACCTGGACGCCCTGCGGAAGGAGTGCGACGAGACGGTGGCGGGGCTGATGATCACCAACCCCAACACCCTGGGCCTCTTCGACGAGAACCTGCTGGAGGCCATCGACCTGGTCCATCGCTGCGGGGGGCTGATCTACGGGGACGGGGCCAACATGAACGCCCTGATGGGGATCTGCAAGCCCGGCGCGATGGGCTTCGATGTCATGCACTATAACCTCCACAAGACCTTCAGCACCCCCCACGGCGGCGGCGGCCCGGGGGCCGGCCCCATCGGGGCCAGCGAGCGGCTGGCCCCCTATCTGCCCGGGCCCATCGTGGCCATCGATCGGGAACGAACAGTGCGGCCGGACGAACCCTTCTACACGTTCGTCTGGCCGGAGCGGAGCATCGGCCGGGTGCGGGCCTTCCACGGCCACTTTGGGGTCTTCGTCCGCGCCTACACCTACATTCGGATGCACGGCCCGCGCCTGCGGGAGGTCTCCGAGGCGGCGGTCCTCAACGCCAACTACCTCCTCGCGCGGCTGCGGGGGATCTACCCGGTGCCCTACGACCGGCTCTGCAAGCACGAGTTCGTGATCATGGGGAAGATCCCCGGCACCCCCATCCGGGCCCTGGACATCTCCAAGCGGCTGATGGATTACGGCTTCCACCCGCCGACGAACTACTTCCCGCTGATCGTCCCCGAAGCCCTGATGATCGAGCCGACGGAGACCGAGAGCAAGGCCACCCTGGACGCCTTCGCCGAGGCGATGCGGCGCATCGCCGAGGAAGCCCGGGAGGACCCTGAGCGGCTGCAGCAGGCTCCGCACACCACCCCTGTCCGTCGGCTGGACGAGGCCCGGGCGGCCCGGAGCCTGGTGCTGCGGTATGCGCCTGCCCCGGCCCCACAGCCCGCCTCCGAGCCGCGATAGGCCGCGGGGGAAAGCGGAGATCCCCCGCTCCGGGCAATGGATGTTCGCTTCGTCAAAATGGGCTTGCAGGGTGTGGTAAAATGTTTTAACCGGATATGGAAATCGGAAGATCCGAAAGGGGGTGGGGGAAGGATGCGGTGGATAGAGCCGGAGTGGATCACCGTCGTGGAGGGGCCGGCGCCGCAATTCCAACCTGCCCGGGAGGTCTGGGCGTTCTCGATCTACGAAGGGCCCACGCCCCAGCCGGTGGCGGTGTGCCAGATGCGGACCTTCAACGGGGAGAAGATGCTGGAGCGCTGCCGTCGGGCCTGGGGGGAGGGACGCCCGGTGCAGCTGGATTTCCCCGCCCCATCGGGAGAGCGGCGCTGGGCGGACGTGATCGCCGCCCGGGTGGAGCGCTGGCCGGAGGGCGACGTGCTGGTCCTTTGGGTGCGGCGCCCTCGCCCCATGGAGCATCCGGAGAACGCATAGAAAAGGGAGCGGAACCGTGAGCCATGCGCTGCAAGCGTTCATCGAGGCCCACACCCGGCAGGTGGAGCCACTGGTCGTCGCCCAGTCCGAAGCCTACTGGCGGTTCACCACCACCGGCCGCAAGGAGGACGAGGAAGAATACGCCCGGCTGACCGCGGCGCTGCGCAAGGTTTACGCCGACCGGGAGGCCTTCGCCCGGCTGCGCCGGCTGATGGAGGAGGCCGGGCTCCTCAAAGACGGCGTCTTCACCCCGAACCCCCAGGTCCCCCCTCTGCTCGCCCGCCAGGCCCGCATCCTCTATGACGACTTCCGCGGCCTGCAGATCGACCCCGCCCTGATCGATGCCATCACCGAGCTGGAGAAAGAGGTCGAGGGCGCCTTCAACACTTTCCGGGCCACCCTGCGGGGACGGCCGGTCACCGACAACCAGATCCGCCAGATCCTGCGGACCTCCGAGGACCTGGCCCTGCGGCGGGAGGCCTGGGAGGCCAGCAAGCAGATCGGCGCCCAGGTGGCCGAACGGCTGCTCCGCCTGGTGGAGCGGCGCAACGAAGGGGCCCGCCAGGTGGGCTTTGACAACTTCTACACCATGAGCCTAGCCCTGGCCGAGCAGGATGAGGGGGAGCTGTTCCGGCTGCTCGATCATCTGGATCGGCTGACCCGCCCCCTGTTCGCCGCCTATAAGGCGGAGCTGGACGCGGAGCTGGCCCGGCGGTTCGGTGTGGAGGTCGCCGACCTCTACCCCTGGCATTACAGCGACCCCTTCTTCCAGGAGCCGCCGGAAGCCGGGGATGGGATCAGCCGCCTGTTCGAGGGCCGCGACCCGGTGACCCTCTCGCGGGCCTTCTACTCGGCCATCGGGCTGGAGATCGAGGATATCCTGGCCCGCAGCGATCTCTACGAGCGGGAGGGAAAGCAGCAGCACGCCTACTGCATCCACATCGACCGCAAAGGGGACGTGCGGATCCTGGCCAACCTCCAGCCCGACGCCTACTGGGCCGAGACGATGCTCCACGAGCTCGGCCATGCGGTCTACGACAAATACATCGACCGGGACCTCCCCTTCCTGCTGCGCACGCCGGCCCACATCCTCTCCACCGAGGCCATCGCCGTGCTGATGGGCCGCCTGATCCACCACCCGGCCTGGCTGCGGCGCTATCTGGGCCTGGAGGAGGAGTCCCTGCAGCAAGCGCTCCCCCAGGCTCTCCGACGCCACCGGGCTAAGCTCCTGATCTTCACCCGCTGGGTGCTGGTGATGGCCCATTTCGAACGCGCCCTCTACCAAAACCCCCGGCAGGACCTCAATCGTCTGTGGTGGGATCTGGTGGAGGAGTTTCAGATGGTGCGGCGCCCGGAGGGGCGGGATGCGCCCGACTGGGCGGCGAAGATCCACTTCAGCGTCGCGCCGGTTTATTATCACAACTACCTGCTGGGGGAATTGGCAGCCTCCCAGCTGCTGATGACCTTGCGGGCCCGGATCGGGGAGGATGAGGCCTGGATCGCCTCCCCGGAGACCGGGGCCTTTTTGATCCGGCGCTACTTCCGGCCCGGACGCTCCGTCGACTGGAACACCCTGATGGTGTTCGCCACCGGATACCCCCTCTCCCCGGAGCCCTTCGCCCGGGATCTGGAGCCGGCGGCATGAGGGGAGGGCAAGCGACCCGGATCTCTCCCTCCAAGAGGAGCGGATGAACGCCGGGGTTCCTTGGGTTTCGGCGCTGACAGGGATCGGGTTGATCGGGGTGCTCCTCGCTCTGATCCTGGCCTTCCGGGCATGGTGGGAAGCCCGCCTGACCCCCTATCTGATCGTGCGCCGCGCCGCGGAGCGGCGGGCGCGCCGCTGGCTCCGGCTGGCCCTCGGGCTGGCCCTCGGCATAGGCACCCTGAACGCCTTCGCCCGCTCCGGCTTCCACCTGCCCTTCGAGATCCCGCCGCCAGGATGGCCTGCGCCGGTTTCCCCTTCCCCTACGCCTTCCCTGGAGGCCCTTCCTTCTCCATCCCCTACACCCCTTGAAGAGATCCCACCAACACCTACATCCCGGCCGACACCCTCCCCGTCGCCCACCTCGCCGCCGTCTCCCCTCCCCTCGCCGACGCTGCCGTATCCGCCCACCCTGCTGACCCCGCTTCCCGGCGCGGTCCCGGCGCCCCCGAACGCTCGGTTCACGGATTTGGCGCTCACAAGCGCCTGCGACGAGCGCGGGCGACCCCTCCGGATCCCCACGCCGCCGCCGACGGTCTTCCCTGCCGGGACCGTTCGGATCTGCGGGCGGTTCCGGGTGGAGAACATGCCGGTGGGGGCCCCATGGACGGTAGCCTGGTATCGGGAGGGCGCCTTGGAGGACAGCAGCACCCTGCTCTGGGACGGCCGCCCAGGCCAGCCCGGCTACATCTACAACACCCGGCCGGACGGCTTCCCGGCCGGACGATGGGAGGTCCGCCTCTACATCGAGGACCGCCTGCAGGTCCGCGTGGAGTTCGAGGTGCGATGAGGGAGCCTGTCATTGCACAGCACAGCACGAATCATCCGCGGGGATCTCCGCGGCGGCCGCCTCGGCCTCGGCCCGAAGGACCGGAGGGAGATCCGCGGCCATGGCCAGCCCCTTGCGCAGGACAGCCTGCACATGGTCCCCACAACAGCGTCCGGAGGGATTCCGGATGTGGCACTCCGTCCCCGTGCGGGCCTTCGTATAAGCCTGGATGTCTTTGATGGAATCACAGCAGCGCTTAACCACGATCTCATAGAGGATGGTCTGCTCATCCACTCTCTTGCAGTAACAGACCGGGATCGGCGTCTCGAGACGCTTGATCCCCACCGGGACCTGTACGTCCTCCAGGGCGAAGTAAAGGCCCTCCCCGTTGTGGAAGTACACGATGGGACAGGTCGGGGTCTCGCAGAAGTGAACACCCGCATCCCGGATCTTGTCGAAGTGCTCGCCTCGGACCATCCGCTCCAGCGTCCAGCGCCGGATCCGGAAGGGGAACCGCCCCCCGCAGACCGGGCACATCGCTTCCGCCTGCGCAGGGTCCTGAGCCGTCAAGGCGGCATACACCGGATCCACCGGTAACAGCCGGCCGGAGACCGTGGTGAGATACGCCATGCTGACCTCCTCCTGGATCAGGGTTCAGATGGGCTTGTCCCTTCAACGCCATCCCCGGGCTCAAGGCCCCTCCGGGATGAGCTCCAGCTCGGTGGTGATGGCCACGCAGTTCCCGATCGTCCGCGCGACCGGACAGTAACGGGCATGGAAACCATGGACGCGGCGAGCGGTCTCCATCTGGGAGGGAGCGATCCGCAGACGATAGGTCACGTGGATCCTCCGCAAGACCAGGACGTTGTCTTCCTTTTCAACCTCCCCCACCGCTTCGGCGATCAGCCGGCCTTCCCCTGCCGGGATCCCGCGCGCTTCCAGCGCGCCACCCAAGGTCCCGGTGAGTCAGCCTGCCGCCGCCGCAACCAGATCATCCAGCGTGGTGGCATGGGGCTCATGGGCGTGAGGATCCACGCCATAATGCCGGGCGACTTCGGTGTGAACTCCGAAAAAGATAGGCTGAGGTTCGATGGGGAGAAACGCCCGCCGCAAGGGGCCCTTCACTCGCTCAACCCGCACGCGGGATCGATACACCACGGCCTCGCTCATGGCGGCCTCTGATCAAAGAAAGATACGTCCCCAATAGTAAATCAGATAGAGCCCGGCCCCCAGCAGGAGCAGGACCCCAGCCGTCTCCACGGCGGCGGCCAGACGGCGGAGCCCCCGGGCCAGGGGACGCCCAGCGAGGGCCAGGGCCATGGAGAGGGCGACGAGCACCACCCCCATCCCCAGCCCATATAACAGGACCAAGAGGAGCGCCTCCCCCCCGCTCTGCCGGGCCACCGAGAACCCCACCAGGGCGAGGAACAGCGGCAACGTGCACCCCAGGGAAGCGAGGCCATACGCCAACCCGAAGCCGAACCAGGTCCATCGGGAAGGGCGCTCCCCCGCGCGGACTTCCAAAGGGATCCCGAGGAGGAGCCAGGGCCGGCCGGCGAGCCGGGAGAGGGCGAGAAGGACCAGGATCCCACCGACCCCCAGGCCCAGGAAAGGGGACCAGCGGGTGAGGGTTCTCAGGCCCATCGCCAGGGCGAACCCCGCCGCCACAAACAAACCGGTGCAGCCGGCCGCCATCGCCAGCCCCATCCCGACGGCGTCCCGCACCGAAAGACGCCCTCCCGTCCGCGCCAGGGCGTAACCCACATAAGCCGGCAGCACCGCCAGGCCGCATGGATTGACCGTGGCCATCATCCCGGTCATCACCGCATAGAAGGCCAGGGCAAGATCCATAGGAGAGACCTCCGGATCCTGGGCTCCTGCTAACGGGAGGCGGGCGGGAGGATCCGCGCCATCTGGGTGGCCAGCGTCTCATACGACGTCGGAACCTCGTCCCGGAAGACGATCCGACCTTGCGGATCGATGATCACCGTGGTGTCCAACCGGGTTACCCGGTAGGCGAGGGCCACCGTGTTGTCTCGATCGAAGGCCCATATGTAATCCGGGTTCCCGGCCGCTTCGCGAAAAGCCGCCAGGTCCTCCGGGGTGCTGGTGGGGTCCACATCCAGGGCCACGATCACTGCCTGATCCCCATAGTGCGCATGGAGACGGGCCAGCGCCCGGGCCTCCGGGACACAGGTGCCGCACCAGTAGGCCATAAAGAAGAGCACCACCGGCTTGCCCTCGCCCAGGGCCTGCGAAAGCGTGAACGTCCTCCCTTCCAGGGTGGGCACGCTGAAATCCGGCGCCGGAGCTCCACCTCCCCCCAGCCCCGCGCAGCCTGCGAGCACGAGCCCGATCCCCAGCCAGACTCCCCACCGCCGCAGCGCCTTCACGGGCTCACCTCCAGCCCCTGCAACGCGAAGAGCACCGGGAGGTCCTCGGCCGAGAGAACGCCCGGATCGTAGTCCACGATCAGGCGGTCTCCCTCCAGATGGATCGCCCGGATCCCCGGCATGCCCTCCAGCGAGGCGATCACCTCCAGGAGCGGGCGCGGGGGACAGCATGGGGAGGGGATCGTCCGAAAGGTGGTGTAGATCTGACGTGCTGCCCGCTCGGGCGTTGCCGTCGCCAGGGGCTCAGTGGACTGGGGCAACGAGCGCCCCTCCCGCTCCGGAGGTGGAGTCGGCGCAGAGGCCGGAGCCACCGTCCCCCGTGGGAGGGCCGAAGGGACCTCCGGCGGGGCGGGGGGCGCAGCGCAGGCGGTCCAGAACAGCATCGCCGCCAGCAGGAGAACATGCCATCGATTCTGTATCATCGCCGGGACCTCCTGGAAGCGGCGGGATGAGCGGCTGCACGGCCGGATCCCTGGCGGCCCTCGGATCCGGCTGCCGCCAGCGCCAGCCCGACCAGGAAGAGCGCCGTCGAGGCCGCCACCAGGACCTCCAGATGCGTCGAGAGATAGGCTCCCAGGGTCGTCCCGGCCAGCAGGCTCAGAAGCAGAGGGGCCGTCACCGGCAGATGGCATGGACAGGTCACCAGCGCCAGAGCCAGTCCCACGCCCTGGCGAAGATGCTTGAGCATATCCACCTCCTCTCTGTTCAGCAGCAACCGCCTCCTCCGGATTCCCCCGGACCCCTCAGGGCGCGCCACAGCCGCTGCCAGAACCCGGGATGGGTGCGCGGATACCGCTCCGCGTGCCACGGATGGCAAAACGCCTTCCCATGGGCGAAGACCGGGGTCCCCTCAATCGGAGCTCCGCACTCCGCGCAGCGAAGCGACGTTTTTCCCATCTTCCGATCCGCTCCAGCCTCCTGTTCCATCCCTGCCTCCTCAGAGATCGGGATCGGGGATCGCCGCGCAGCAACCGATCCCCCCTTCCCATTGCAAATAGGGCCCCAATCGTCGCGCTAGATGAAAGGCCTCCGGGAGAGAGAGCAACGCCAGGACCGGATCCCAGGGACCGCCGGGTTGGAACAGGCGCGGCGAGGCGAGAAAAACCGTTCGCTGACAGAACGCCGCCCGGATGCCCGCTCCAGGCCCGGGGGCCGCCAGGACCAAGACGGCTTCCACCGGCTCGATCTCCCGGATCCCCGCGGGGGAGATCGTGAAACGGATGGGCTGTCCGGTCCGTGCGCACGAGGCCTCCACCTGGGCCTCCCGCTGCAGGCAGAGCGGGAAGAGCAATGTGTCCAGCGCGCACCAAGTCCAGAGGGACCGTCCCTCCCACTCCAGGCGGAACGGCGTAGGGCGGAGGGTAAGGCCCCAGCCGATCAGCCGCCCGGCCTCATCCCATTCGACCGCCGGATCTCCCTGAAGGGCCCCGCGGACGGCCTCCTCGGGCTATCCGACCGCCTCGGCCAGGCGATCCAGGGGGACCGGCTCCCCGCGGGCGAGCAGCCGCAATGCCGCCTCAAACAGCGGCCCGCGGTCCAGGGCCCATCCACGGCCGCTCAGCTCCAGCATCAGCCGATGGGCCAGATGCTCCGGATCCAGGGTTTCCGCCATGGGGCCCTCCTATCCCGCGCAGCAGCTCAACCGGGCTACATCCCGCGTGAAGGACTGGGCGCCCAACCGCAGGCCCTCCGCCCAGGTGAGATACGGGAAGAGGGTGCGGCCGAGATCCTGAGCGGTATATCCGGCCTGGAGGGCGATCACGCCGGCGGCGATGGCCTCCCCGGCCTGGGGCATCGCGAGATGGATGCCCAGCAGCCGGTCGGTGTTCGCATCGGCCACCAGCTTGATCACCCCGCGGGTCTCGAAGGCGATGCGCGCCCGGGGCACCGCCTCCAGCGGGAGCAGAACAGCCTTCGGCGTCTCCCCCCGTTCCCGGGCCTGCGCCTCCGTCCATCCCACCGAAGCCACCTCCGGATCGGTGAAGGTGACCCGAGGGACAACGCTCAGGTCCAGCGTCCGGTGATTGCCCAGCAGGGCGTTCTCCGCCGCCACCGTCCCGCTGGCCGCGGCCACATAGACGAACATGGGTAGGTCGGCGCAATCGCCGGCGGCGTAGATCGAGGGGTTCGAGGTTTGCATATAGGGGTTGACCCGGATCTCCCCCCTCGGCCCCACCGCCACCCCGACCGCCTCCAGCCCCAGGTCCTGGGTGTTCGGGCGGCGGCCGGTGGCTATCAACAGCTGCTCCGCAGAGACGATGCGGGTTTCCCCGTCTTTCTCGAAAGACACCTCATAGCGGCCGTCGGATCGAGCGGCCCGGATGATCTTCACGCCGGTGTGGAAGGCCATGCCCTCTTCCTCCAGGGCGCGCTGCAACGCCTCGCTGATCTCCGGCTCCTCGAAGGGGACGATGCGGGGGAGGGCCTCGAGGACCGTCACCGCGACGCCGGCGCGGGCGAAGACCTGGGCCAGCTCCAGCCCCACCGCGTTGGCGCCGACCACGATCATGGAGCGAGGCAGCTCCCGCAGGGAGAGGGCCTCGGTGCTGGTGAGATAGCCCGCTTCGGCCAGGCCTGGGATGGGCGGAGCCCACGGCCGCGCGCCGGTGGCCAGGATCACCCGGCCCGGGGCGTAGGTGATGCCGTTCACCACCACCGCTCCGCCCTCCGTCAGGCGGGCTCGACCCTGGATCCGCGTGATTTGGGGATAGGCGGCCAGGACCTCCTCATATTTCTCCCGGCGCATAGCCGCGATGAGGGCCTCCTTCTGAGCGATCAGCTCTGCCCAGTTCAGCGCCCCCCGGGCGGTGCTCACCCCCCGGAAGCCATGGGCGCCCGCCCGATGGTAGACCTCCAGGGCGCGGATCAGGAACTTCGACGGAACGCAGCCCACGTTCACGCAGGTCCCGCCCAGGGTCCCTGCCTCCACGAGGGCCACGCGGGCGCCCAGCTCGGCGGCGCGGATGGCCGCGGCGAAGGCCGCCGATCCCCCGCCGATGATCAGGAGATCGAACCGGCCATCGCCCCGCGGGGCTGCGGGAGCCTCCGGGAGCTCCGCCCGGACCACCCGGGCCCGATAGCCGGCGCGGGCGACGGCCTCCTCCATGGCGGAATCGGGGACCTCTCCCTCCACGATGGCCTCGGCCTTCCCGGAGGACCAGTGAGGGACCCGGGCGGAGAGCACCCCGGGCACCGCGCGGAGCGCCCGCTCCACGTGCCGGGCGCAATCGTCACACGTCATCCCCTGCACCTCCAGCTCCACGCGAACCAGCATCTGATCCCTCCTTCTCCAGATCCCCCTCCCGGGGATAGGGATATGCGCTCTCCAGTATAAACCCGTGGGAGGGGTTTGTCAAGCAGAGGGAGGTCCATCGCGCTATCATGGAGGCGTTCGTGCTCAACCCTGAAAGCGTGCGCCCGTATGGATCCCCGCCTAAGAGCGCTGACCCGGCGCATCGGAGGCTGGCTGATCCCGCTGTGGGTCTGGTTCCTATGGCTCCACCAGGCCTGGCCCGCCCGGGTCTTCTTCACCCGCGCCCCTGCCGGGGAGGACACCCTGGAGGTGATGTGGGCCCTCGCCTGGTATCGGCGGGCCCTCCTCGAGCTGCATACTTCCCCGCTCTTCCATCCGTTCGCCTTCGCTCCCCAGGGTTGGCATGTGGCCAAGCTGCATCATGGCCCCTTCCTGATCGCCCTGATGCTCCCCGGGGCCTTGCTGGGCGGGGACGCCTTCGCAGTCCACTTCTTCGGGTGGCTGGTTTACTCCCTGGCGTTCCTCGGCGTCTTCCGCCTCACTTATCATTTCTCTCGAGATCGTGGGCTGGCCACGGCGGCCGGGGTCGCCTATGCCCTGTTCCACGGCAGTTACGCCGCCATGCGGATCTATGGGGATCACCTGCCGGTCGCTGCTGCCAGCCTGGCTTGGATGGCTTGGGCCTTAGAGCGGGCCCGAGCGATGGGATGGTCCCCTCGGGCGCTGCGCCGGGCCGGGATCCTCTGGGGGCTGGGGATCGCCGGCACCCCCTACTTGGTGCTCCTGGGCGGGGCGCTGGCGCTGGTTTACATGTGGGGAGCCTGGCGGCGCAAACGCCTCGGGCGCTTTCTGCTCTACGGGATCGGTGTCGCCGCGGCCATGGGCGGACCCTGGCTGGGCCTCTGGGTTCACGCCATCCGCCAGGATCAGATGCTGGGCCAGACCCTGGAGACCGCCCGGGGCAACGGATATCCGTGGGCCGATGCCCTGACCTGGAACCCCTACCATCCCGGTTCCGGGCACCTCCCCCGGACCGATCGTCCGATCCTCACCCTGGGGCTCGTGCCGGCCGGGAGCAGCCTGATCGGCCTGGGGTGGAGCGCGATCGCGGGCCGGCGGCTGCGGAGCCGTCGGCTGCTGCGGGCGGCAGCCCTCGGGGCGCTGCTGGCCACCGGGATCGCCCTTCGGGCCGACGCGCCCCTTTCGATCCCCGAGATCCCTGCGATACAACGGGTTTACGAGGGGATCTGGCGCATCGGCCACGTCCGCAAACCCGAGCTCTTTCGGGAGCCCTCCCTCCCGGGGGAATGGGCCCATCAGGCCCTCACCCCGCTGCTGTTGCTGTGGGCCGTGGTGCCGTTCTACGAGGCCGCAGGGACCGTGTGGCGGTTCATCGCCCTCACCGCCCTGGGGCTGTTCGTCGGTGGCGCGGAGGCTTGGTCCCGGATCGCTCCACGGGGATTCCGGTGGGGGTTGGCGGCCCTCTGGCTGGGGGAGGCGCTGATGCGTCCGATCCCCACCCTCCCCTGGCCCTACGCCGTCCATCCCGCCTTCGAGTGGTTGCGGCGGAACCCGGAGCCGGGGGCGGTGATCGACGTCTTCGCCGATCACACGCCGGGGCTTCACCTTTCGCGGGTGACGGTGATGGCCACGGAATATCACCGGCGCCCGACCCTTTCGGGCTTTCCCCCCTTCCATCCCCGCTGGATCGAGGCGCTGCAACGGGGGCGCGGGCTGCTGTTCCGACATCGGCCGGACTGGCTGGGCCGGCATGGTTTCCGGTTCCTGGTGGTTCACCATCCCCCACCGGACTGGTGGAAGTGGGGCTGGCCCTTTTCTTTGGAAGGATGCTTCGAGCCGCCGTCGGTCCCCTCGCCGTGGGACTATCCGATCTGCATCTTCCGCATCCCGGACCGCGGGGAGCCGGAGATCACCAACCTCCTGCTGCTCAGCGGCTGGTCGGGTCCGGAGGCGTGGGGGATCTGGGCCGAGGGGACAGAGGCGGAGGCGCTGGTTCTGGCGGAAGCGGGGGGAGGGCCGGCCACGCTGGAGCTGGAGGCCTTCCCCCTGTGTCGGGCCGGGGAGCCCCAGCGGCTGGAGGTCCTCTTCAACGGACGGCGTCTGGGGGAGGAATCGTTCCCCGATTGTGGAGAACGGAGGATCCGCTGGGAGATCCCGGCGGGGGCGATCCGGCGGGGCGTCAACGAGGTGCGCTTCCGGTTCGCCTACGCGGTGTCTCCGCACGCTGGGGACCTCCGCCCACTGGCCGTGGGCTTCCGCCGCATCTGGATCTTCGAGAAGCGGGCCCCAAGCCGGCCATAGGGAAAGACGCCTCCGGCCTCGGAGGGAGTCCTTCGCGTTCGCGATGCATCCCCTTCGCGCCTAGATCCACGCAGGATGCTGTTTATTCATTCGGAAGATTCGGTTCCGCTTCACTCCTGCGGTCGTGAGAACAAAGGAGACCAACCCGCGCCTTCCCATCCTGAACCGGAGAATCTCACTCTCACCCCGGAGGAGGTATATCCGCGCCCATCTGCCCGCTCTGTTTAATATGATAGCCATAGATTCGATTACGCCCACTCATCCAAGGAGAGCCAGTGTTCCGCACCCACCGAAGCCACCGATTTGCTCCCCATATGGGTCCCATCGATTCACGGGATCGGCCCACGCATACCCATATCGGTGCCACGTGCGGGGCTCCCCGGCCTGCGCCGGCAACGGCTCCCGCGTCAGCCACACCCCCGCCCAGGGGTCGTAGAGCCGAACGCCAAACTCATACAATCCCAGGTGCTCGTCCCACTCTTTCCCCGCAAAGGTGTAGTGATTATGGGGATCCGTCCAGTTGCCCTGAGCCGGGAGCAGTAAGCCGTAAGCATCATACCGGTAGTTGTGGGTGCTCTGGCCCTGGTGTTTGGTGAGGCCCGCAACGCTCCCCCGCCCGTCCAGATGAACCCAGTAGGTCTGACCCTGAGTGCCCGCCGGGAAGTGGCGCAGCGCCAAAAGCATCGGCGTGGGGCTGAAGGCCTCGGCCCCGCCCCGGTAATACTCCGCCCGCTGGCCGTTCCACAGGAAGTATTCCGCCACCGGGTTCAGATGGTCAAATGCATACTCCGTCCGCTTCACCCCGCCCGCACCGGCTTTGGGGTCGTATTCCTTGACCAGCCGCCGCCCCAGACCATCGTAGTAAAGCCGCGTCACCTCCCGCTCCACCCGCTGGCCCCGATGGTTGACCTGGTAGGCCTGGACGGCGATCAGGCGGTTCTCCCGGTCGTAGACATAGTCCATCCCCTGGGTGTTCGGCCCTGGCGGGCCCGGCCAGTTCAGGTTCACCCGGTTGCCATTGGCATCGTAGGCATAAACAAAGGCCTGGCGGTCGTTGGGCTGGGAACCCACCCGCAGGGCCTGGAGCAACTGGTCCGCCGCATCGTAGGTGGAGGTGACCTCAAAGCCGTCCCGTGGCCGCGGGGTGGTCTGGTCATCATTGGCCCACCAGCGGGTGCGGTTTCCGGCGGCATCGTATTCGTAAATGGCCTGGAAGCCCTCACTGTCACTCACCCCAACCAGGCGGCGCAGGGGGTCATAGGTGTAACGTTCGGTCACCACCGGCGGGTTGCGCCAGCCGTAGGTGGCCGTCATCACCGTCCGCAGCCCTACTTCGTTGAGTTCATAGGCGAAGGCGGCGATGACCGTCCCATCCAGACGACGGGTGGTCAGGCTGCGCAGCCGATTGGCCCGGTCATAGGAGGCTTCGGTCACGGTGCCGTTGGGGTTGAACTGGCGCCGGAGGTTCCCCTCCCCGTCCCGTTCAAAGAGCGTGCGCCGCCCCTCGGGGTCGGTCACGCCCCGCAGCCGGTTGTTGGCGGAGTAATGATACCGGATGACGCCCCCCTCGGGCAAGGTCAGGGCCACCCAGTTGCTGGCGGGGTCGTAGCCATACCCCAGGCGGCGGCCCAGGCTGTCGGTGACTTCCACCACCCGGTTCAGGGGGTCGTAGACCCAGCGGCTCACCCCCAGGGTGTCGGTCATCACGGTGCGGTTGTGGTTCTCGTCGTAGGCGAAGGCGATAGCGGTGCCGTCGTCGTAGGCGATGCGGACCAGGAGGTTGTCAGCGTCGTAGGTGTAGGTGGTGACGTGGCCTTCAGGGTCCACCCGGCGGATCCGGTTCCCGGCGGGGTCATACCCATAGCGCCAGGTGTTCCCCAGGGGGTCAGTCTCGGCCATCAGGCGGTTGAGAGGGTCGTATTCGTAGCGCAGCGTGCGGGTGAAGGCCGCGGCGTTGGGAGGAAGGTCTACCTGCAACCGGTTCCCGACCGGGTCGTAATGATACCGGTATGTAACGTTGGTCTGGTGGTCCGCCGGCGCGCCGGGGCGGTGGTTGAGGGTGACGGCCGCCAGGCGGTAGACGCCGTCGTAGTCATAGCGGGTCACCACCCCGTCGGGCTCGATCCGTTGGGTCTGGTTGCCCACGGGGTCGTAGGAATAGCGGGTGGTCTCTCCCTCGGCATTGGTCACTGTCTCCAGCCGGTCCAGGGGGTCGTAGGTGAGGGTGGTGCGGTGGCCGTTGCCGTCCACGAGGGCAGTGCGGTTGCCGTTCGGGTCGTATTCATAACGGGTGACGAAGCCCTCCGGGTCGGTGACGGTGGCCAGGCGGTAGAGGCCGTCGTAGGTGAAGTGGGTGGTATGGTTGTTGGGGTCGGTACGGGCCAGGAGGTTGCCGGCGGAGTCATAGCGGAAGACGACGGTGCCGGAGAGGGCATTGGTCACGGTGATAGGTCGGTTGAGGGCGTCGTAGGCGTAGGCCGTGGGGAAGCCGCGGGCGTCCACCTGGCGGATGAGGTTCCCTACACGGTCGTAGGAGAAGGTTACGGTGTGCCCACCAGGGTCAGTGCGGGAGACCAAGCGGTTGAGGCCATCGTAGACGAAGTGGGTGGAATGGCCGTTGGGGTCGGTGAGGAGGATAAGGTTCCCCACCCTGTCATACTCGTAGTGGGTAGCGACGTTCACGTCTGGCCCTGGCGGCTGGCCCGGCTGGCAGTTGCGGATCTCAGTGATGAGGCGGTTGAGGGCGTCATACTCGTAGCAGGTGGGGATGCCATTGGGATTCACAACCCGGACGAGGTTCCCGGCCGGGTCATATTCGTAGCGGGTGGTGACGTTGACGTCGGGGCCTGAAGGCAGGTCAGGACGGAAGTTACGGATTTCGGCTGTGCGGCGGTCTAATAGGTCGTATTCGTAGCGGATGGTCATCCCGGCGGGGTCGGTGAGGGCGAGGAGGTTGCCGTCCGGGTCGTAGGCGTAGGTGGTGGTCTGGGAGAGGGCGTCAGTGACGGCGATGAGGCGGTTGGCGGCGTCATAGGCGTAAACGGTGGCGAAGCCGCGCGGGTTGACCCGGCGGATGAGGTTGCCGTTGGGGTCGTATTCATAATGGGTGGTCACGTGGACGTCGGGCCCTGGAGGTTCGCCGGGGCGGAAGTTGCGGATCTCGGCCCGGAGCCGGTTCAGGACGTCGTATTCGTAGCGGGTGACAATGCCGTTGGGGTCCACCACCTGGATGAGATTCCCCGCCGGGTCGTATTCGTAGTGGGTGGAGACGTTGGTGTCGGCGTTCTGAGGGCCGCCGGGGACGTAGTTCTGGATGCGCTCCACCAGCCGGTCCAGGTCGTTGTAGATGTAATGGGTGACCCGGCCCTCGGGGTCGGTCTCATCGGTGAGGTTCCCCACCCCGTCGTAAGCGTAGCGGGTGGTGGCCCCCTCCGGGGCGTGGACGGCGATGAGACGCAGGAGGGCATCATACTCGTAGGTGGTCACCCGCCCCTCGGCGTCCTGCATCGCCACCAGTTCGTTCATTAGGCCGTAGGTGTAGACGGTGGTGTAGCCCAAAGCATTGACTTCGGCCACCAGGCGGTCGGAATTGTCGTATTCGTAGCGGGTGGGGTTCCCGTTGGGGTCCACCTTCTGGGAGAGGTTGCCGTTGGGGTCGTATTCGTAGGTCTCCCGGTAGCCCAGGGGGCCGAAGATGCCGGTAAGGAGGGGGCTTCCGGCGTCGTAGGTGTAGGTGAAGACGGCGCCGTTGGGGGTGGTCATGGCCACGGTGCGGCCCAGGCCGTCGTAGCCGTAACGGGTGACGGCGCCGACGCCGTTCTCTACGGCGATGAGGTTCCCGGCCGCGTCGTAAGAGTTCGTGATGACGTTGCCGTTGAAGTCGGTGAGGCGGATGGGGAGACCCCGGTCGTCATAAGCGAAGGTGCGGGTGAAGCCCAGGGCGTTGGTGATGACGGTGAGGTTGCCCCGGTCGTCGTAGGTGTAAAGGGTGCGGCGGCCGGCCGGGTCCTGCTCCATCGTCAGCCGGTCCATTTCGTTGTATTCCCAGGCCCGCTCCCAGCCCAGGGGGCCGTCCTCGTGGATGAGGTTGCCCCGATCGTCGTAGACGTAGCGCCAGCGGCGGCCTTCTTTGTCCTTGAAGAAAACCCTTCGGTCCTGGTCGTCGTAGCCGTATTCCTCGGTCTCGCCCAGGGGATCGGTGAGGCGGATCAGGCGGTAGCGCGCGTCATACTGGTGGACGGTGACGCGGCCGTAAGCGTCGGCGACCCGACGGAGGTGGGCCGGGTTGTCGTAGGCGAAGGTCCGCCGGGCGGTGGCCCCCTCGATCAGCTCGATCACCCGGCCCTGATCGTCATAACGCATGCGGAGGGCGGGATGCCCCTTCGGGGCGCGGATCTCCGTCAGGCGGCCCGCCGCGTCGTAGGCATACTGCCAAGTCTGGCCCCGGGCGTCGGTGAAGGCCGTGAGGAGGCCGTCGGTGTAGGCGTAGCGCAACCGCACGCCCCCAGGGGCGCGGATCTCGGCGATCCGGCCCTCCGGGGTGTAAGCGATCTCGATCCACCGCCCGGCGCTGTTCTCCACCCGGACCAGCCGTCCGGCCCCGTCGTAGGTGAGGGTCTGGGTGTTGCCGTTGGCGTCCCGCACCTCCACCAGGCGGCCCTCGGGGTCAAAGCGATAGCGGGTGAGGTCCTTCTGCTGGAGGACGTAGCCGCCGGGAACGGCCTGGAGGCGATCAGTGTTTCCCGGCGTCAGCGGCGTGAAGGCGCCGCCCTCCTCCCGCCGGAAGCGGGCGGTGTGGCCGTCCGGGTAATGGACTTTGATGCCGCGCAGGAGGTCGTTTTCCATGAACTCCAGGCGGAAGTCAAAGGGCCAGGACCAGCCGGGGCCGAAGGGGCCGGGATCCATCCCGATGAGGGCGAAGTCCCCTTGCGGGGGGACGGCCTGGGCGTTGTAGGTGCGCTCCACGCGGATTTCGGTGTTCCCGATGCCGGGCAGCCGCAGGTCCAGGGTGCGGGTGACGAAGTTGCCCGAGGCGGTGTTGACCGGGTCGCCTTCGGTCCCGCAGGTGCCGCCGCAGGGGCCCTTGAGGGCGGCGAAGCCGAAGGCGCCGGAGTAGGCGGCGGGGAGGGCGGCGCTCCAGACGGCGACGTTGCCGGTGGCGTCGGCGGCCCAGATGGTGAAGGTGTTGCGGCCCACGCGGGGGAGGGTGAAAACGGCCCCATAGCGGCCGTTCCCTGAGGCCACCGGCGCGGCCACCCCGCCGCCTCCGCTGTCACTGGCGGCGACGAAGACGACCGCGGCCAGGGCGCAGTTGTCCTCGATGTCAGCGGAGATCGCCACCCCGCCCTCGCCGTCCTGGAAGATCTGGACCCCACGAATACGCGGCGGCAGGCGGTCCACCAGCTCCAGATCGAAGGGGCCGGAGGTGTGGGTGAGGATGGCCGTGTTGTCCACCTCCAGTTGGGCCGTGTAGCGCAGAGCATACGGGTTCGTGATCGGACCTGAGGGCCGCGGGAAGAGATCGGCGACATCCTCGGAGAAGGCGCCGCCGGGGAAAACCCACGAGCGGCTACGGGCGTCGGAGGCACGGCGGAGGGTCAGCGTCCCCTTCCCATAGGCCGAGGGGGAGACGAGCCGGGCGCCGCCCTCCGGCCCGGGATCCGGCACCTCCGGGGCAGTCCCAGAGCCGGTCTCCCCTGGCGGCACCGCCTCCAGCAGGCGGAACCGACAGGCGGCGCCTTCCCCTTCCTGCACCTGCACGCCGAAGGTGGAGAAGTGCGAGGTCCATGCCCGAAGCACGCGATGGACGCGGTCGAAGAGGCTTGGGAGCGGAACCCAGCGACCCTGCCCGGGATCGTAGACGGAGAGCACGACCCCGCTCGACGCGGGCAGCGCCTCGGGCAGGCGGACGGTCAGGGCGAGCGGCGCGCGGAAGGCGCGGACCGCCCGGCCTTCCTGATCCGTGGCCTCCAGATCGAAGGCCAACGCCAGCCCCGCGTCGGGGGGCGCGGGCGAGCGGACGGCGTAGCGCAACCGCACCGAGGAGGTTACCGCCCCCGGGGGCACCTCTACCGTCACCCGCCCATCGGGGCTGGTGAACACACCGCCATACGGGGAGATCCGGTCCGGATCCCCGGCCTGCCGCACCAGCGGCAGGAACACCCGGTAGGGAGCGCCCCCCGCCGGATGGCGGTCTCCTCCGAGCGAGGCGGGGGTGGCAGGAACGGGACGATCGATCTGCGGAAGGGGATCTCTCGGACGGTCCGGGGCCGCCCGGGCGAGGACCGGCGGCGGCATCTTGGGAGCCGGCAGAGCCGGGAGGAGCCCCCATATCCCAACCAGGAGCAAGCGAAGGATCCGGCGAACCCGCCCGCGGCGGCCTGTCCCCATCCGTGCCCTCCTGATCCTGAGGATGCTCCAGAACGGAAAGGGTCGAATCCCATGATCCGGCCTGGGCAGGAACACGCGATAGGAATTTGGTCATAGGGTTCTGACCATCGGTGGAGCACGGATGGCGCTCCCCGGGATGGGAACTCTGTGTTAAGATGGGGAAGGAATCCGGAGAGGGGGCCGAACGAAGCATGCCCCGGTTGAGCGCTTCGATGGAGGATTACCTGCGGGCGATCTACATCCTGGCCGAGCGGGAGGGGGTGGTGAGCACCACCCGGCTGGCCGAATACCTGAACGTCTCCCCCCCTTCCGTGACCGGGATGCTGAAGAAGCTGGCCCGGCTCCGCCTGGTCCATTACACCCCCTATCGGGGAGTGGCCCTCACGCGCGCCGGCCGCCGCATCGCCCTGGAGGTGATCCGGCACCACCGCCTTCTGGAGCTCTTCCTGATGGAAGCCCTGGGCTACGATTGGGACGAGGTCCACGCGGAGGCGGACCGGCTGGAGCACGCCATCAGCGAGGCGCTGGAGGAACGCATCGCCACCCTGCTGGGCCACCCCGCTTACGACCCCCACGGCGATCCCATCCCCACCCGCTCCGGCGAGATCCCCGCTCCCCTCGCCTGCCGCCTGAGCGAGGCGCCCCTCGGGGTGGCCTGTGAGGTGCTGCGGGTGACGGATGAGGTATCCACACTGCGCCAGGCCGCCCGGGTCGGCCTGCGGCCCGGAACCCGGGTGACCGTCGAGGAACAGGAGCCCGGGGCCGGCCTACGGATCCGGGTGGGGGATCAGACCCACCGCATCCGACGCCGCCTGGCCGACCGGATCTTCGTCCGCGTGCCGATCCCCGAACCCACGGAGGAACCCCCACCGGATGCGGCGACGCCTTCGGATCACCCCTGAGCTGGTGGAGCGGATCTGGACGGAGGTGTTGGAGCGCCTTCCGGCAGACCTGCGGGGGGCGGTGGATAACGTGGCGGTGCTGCTGGAGGAGGAGCCTTCCCCGGCGCAGCGGGCGGCGCTGGGGCTGCCCCCCGGGGAGAACCTCTATGGGATGTTCGAGGGACCCACCCGCGCGGAGCGGGAGCGCATGCTCATCGCCTGGCCCTCGCGCATTCGGTTGTTCCGCCGCCCCTTAGAGGCCGACTTCGGCCACGACCCCTTCCGGCTGCGGGCGGAGATCCGCCGCACCCTCCTGCACGAGCTGGGGCATTACTTCGGGCTGAGCGAGGAGGACCTGCGCCGGCTGGGGATGGAATAGATCAGGCCCCCCGCTTCCCCACGCGGTCCACGTAGGCCCGGGTGTAGACGTTGATCCGGACGATGTCCCCTTCCGCGATGAACTGGGGGACCAGCACCTCCAGGCCGTTCTCCAGGATAGCGGGTTTGTAGACGTGGCTCTCCCGCTCGCGCAGGGGCTGGGAGGTGTGGACCACCCGCAGGTCCACGGTCTCGGGGAAGGCCACGGCGACGGGACGGCCCTCATGGAACTCCACGGGGATCCGCTGGTTGGGCTGGAGGAAGACCTCCAGGTCGCCGATCATCGCCGCCGGGACGGGGACCTGATCGTAGGTCTCGGGGTCCATGAAGTAGAACATCTCGCCGTCGTTGTAGAGGTATTCCATCACCCGGCGCTCCAGGGCGACCTCCTCCACCCGCTCCTCGGGCCGGAAGCGCCGGTCCACCACCACGCCGGTGCGCAGGTTGCGCAGTTTCGCGTGGACCACCCCTTTCTGCTGGGCGGTGCCCGAGTGGTAAACCGCCTCGATCACGCGGAACAGGTTCCCTTCCAGTGCAACGGTCATCCCCGGTCGAAGCTCGCTGGCCGCCGGCATCCTTCCCTCCTGATTGCCCGGATGGGAGGCAAGGATCTCTTATGGATTTTAATCGAAACCGCATCCCCCGGGTCCTATCCCTCCAGCCGGTAGCCGAAGCCGGGCTCGGTGAAGAGGTGCCGGTGATCCCCCGTTTCCCCGAGCTTGCGCCGCAGCCGCCCGATGTAGACCCGAAGGTATTCCACCTCATCCACATACTCCGGCCCCCAAACCCGCTGGAGCAAGAAGCTATGGGAGAGGGTGCGCCCGGCGTGGCGGGCCAAGAGATAAAGCAGGTCGAACTCCTTCCCGGTCAGGCGCAGGGATTCCCCCCGATGCCAGGCCCGCCGCTGGTCCCCATCCAGCTCCAGATCGCCCACCCGCAGGACCCCGGGCCCGCCGGTTCCCTCGCTCCAGCGCATCCGGCGCAGGGCCGCCCGCACCCGGGCGAGCAGCTCCCCCACCCCAAAGGGCTTGGTGAGGTAATCATCCGCCCCCAGGTCCAACGCCGTGACCTTGTCCGCCTCCTGATCCAGCGCTGTGAGCACCAGGATCGGGACCAGGGAGGCCTGGCGGATCCGCCGAAGCACTTCCAGCCCGTTCAGCCCCGGCAACAGGATGTCCAGGATCACCAGATCCGGGGCCTGCTCCTCGAACCGCCGCAGCGCCTCGTAGCCGTCCGAGGCCGTCTGCACCTCGTATCCGCGGGCGGACAGGTTGCGGGCGATGAACCGCCGGAGCGGTTCCTCATCCTCCACCACCAGGATCCGCTCGGCCATCGTCGCCCCTCCAGATCGGGAGGGTGAACACGAAGGTCGCGCCCGGGCCCTCATCGGCCAGCCAGATCCGACCCCCATGGGCCTCGATGAAGCCCTTGCAGATGGCTAAGCCCAGGCCGGCGCCGGAGGATCGAACCTGGCCGGGGATGCGGTAGAAGCGATCGAACAGACGTCCTCGATGCTCGGGCGGGATGCCCGGGCCCTCATCGCGCACGCGGACGACCACCACCCCGTCCGCGACGCCGGCGGAGATGGTGATCGGCGTGCCCGGAGGCGTATAGCGGAGGGCGTTGTCCAGGAGGTTCCGAAAGACCACCTCGATGCGCGCCGCGTCCACGTCGACAGGAGGCAGATCCGGCGGCAGCTGCACGGAGATGGGATGGGTGTTCGTCCGGAGGCCCCGGCGGGCCCGGGCGATGAGGGCCTCCAGGGGGTAGGGCTGCCGGTTGAGGATCAAGGCCCCCGCCTCCAGGCGCGAGAGATCCAGCAGATTGCTCACCAGATGGGCCAGACGCTCCGTCTCCTCCAGGATGATCTGGAGGAACTCCCGGCGCGCCGCCGGATCCCACTCCACATCCTCCGCCAGGAGGGTGGTGGTGTAGCCCTGGATGGCCGCCAGGGGGGTGCGCAGCTCGTGGGAGACGGCGGAGAGCAGGGCCGATTTCGCCCGATCCAGCTCCCGCTCCACCGTGATGTCCCGGAGGACCAGGATGCGTCCCAGGCGCTCCTCTCCTTCCCCGCGGACCGGCAGGCTCTGGATGCGGAGCTCCCGAGCCCGGGCGTCCCTCTGCCAGCGCACTTCTACTGTTCCCTCATCGGTCCTCTCCAGCAGCCGGGCGGCCTCTTCCGAAGGGGAGAGATGCGGGAGCAAGGCCGCGTAGGCGATGTCGGCGGAGCATCCCGGCGCGCACGGCTCCTCCAGGCCGCACCATTCGGCCGCTCGCCGGTTCATATACAGGATCTCCCGCTCCCGGCTTTCCATGATCAGTCCGTCATGGAGATGCTCGATCAGGGTCTCCAGCCGGCGGGTCTGTTGCTGGAGGAGCATGTCGCTGCGGGCGTAGAGGACGGCGTGCTCCAGGGCGAAGGCGGCCAGGTTGGCGAAGTTCCAGGCCAGGGAGACCTCGTCCTCCGAGAAAGGATGGGGATCCGGCCGGTAGATCACCAGGGCGGCGGGAGGAACGTGGCGGGCCTGAAGCGGCACCGCCAGGAGCGAACGAAACCCCTCCCGGCGCGCCCGCTCCCGCAGCTCCGGATAACCCTCGACCTCGATATCGGCGATCTGGACGGGGCGGCCGGTCCGGATGGCGCGCATGGTGGGCGAGCGTGGATCATCCGGATGGAAGGAGAGCCCGCGGGCGTAATCCGGGCTCAGCCCGCGCACCGCGCGCACCCGATACCACCCCGTGCGCTCATCCAGGGTGAAGAGGGCGCAGGTGGGGACGCGGAGCAGGTGCTGGATCTGCTCCAGGATGGTGGCGATCACCGCCTCGGTTTCCAGCGAGGACAGGACGACGCGCCCGGTGTCGAGGAGGGTGCGCAGCTCGCTCAGGCGTCGTTCGATCGCCGCCTGCATCCAGAGCAGCGAGCGGGCGAGGTGTCCGATCTGATCCCCGCGGGCGGTCAGGCGCAGGATGGGCGCGGCGCTGGCCGATCCCGGATGCTCGCCGAGCTCCCGGCTGAAATGGGCGATGGCCTCCAGCGGGCGCAGCGCCTGATGGGTGAGGAGATACCAGAAGCCGAAGCCGCTGATCAGCACCAGCGTGAGCAGGAGGAGCAGCCCCCGCCGGAACATATAGAGGGTGGCCAGGGCCTCATCGGCCGGGCGGCGCACCAGGATGCGCCATCCGGTTCGGGGAAGAAAGAGGGAAGTGGCCACCCAGGCCCGCCCCTCAGGATCCCGGGACAGGCCCGGGGGGACGGCCTCCCCCGGATCCAGCCGGTGGGTCGGATCCAGGGGGATCAGGGGGCCGGAGGCGGCGATCAGCTGCCCGGTGGCATCATACAGGCGGAGATCCAGAGAGCCCCCGGCGACGGTCCGCAGGACGGTGCTGAGGCGCTCCAGGGAGAGGTTGAGGGCCACCAGTCCGTTGAAGGCGCCCTGTTCATCCTTCAGGGGCACGGCGATCGTCACCACGGGCTTCCCGGTGGTGGGGGAGAGCCATCCCTTGGAGAGCACCGGGCCATTCCCCTGGGCGGCGGCCTGGAAATAATTCCAGAAACTGAAATCCCAGCCCACGGTGCTCCCAGGTCCCTCCGGGTAGTGATAGCGCATCACGCCGCGGCGATCCAGGAGGAAGAGCATCAGGGCGTCCGGGCGGGCGGAGAAGGCGGGGGCGAAGAGGGCCGGGAGGGCGCGGAGGTCGTGCCGGCGTACCGCCTCCATCCGGGCGAGGGCCTCCACGCCCTGGATCGCGTCCTGGAGCCAGGCTTCGGTCTCCAGCCCCACCGCCTGGGCCAGAGCCCGATTGGAGGCCTCGGCGTCCCGGAGCAGCCGGTCGGCGCTCCAGAAATGGAACAGGAGGCCCAGGGCGACCAGCCAGCCGATCAGCAGACCGTAAGCGGCCAGCAACGTGGTCCGCAGATCATGCGGATGCCCCCTCCCCATGGGTCCCCCCTCTCCGATCCGGGGTGTTTACGCGGCGTTTATGCGCGGCGAACGATCGTTTGTGGACATTTTATCCCGACCGCCTAACTTAAGGGATGACGGGCATGCCCCGAACTCCAGTGCGCAGGAGGTTGCGATGGTGCGCGGGCTGAAGTGGATCGGGATCCTGATCGGCCTGGCGCTGCTGGCCGCGTGCGCCACCCCCACGCCCCCGGCGCCCACGGCGACGCCGGCGGGGCCGGCTCACCCGGCGGCCCAACCCAGCCCCACCCCGGCCGCCTCCCCCACCCCCGCCGTGAAGAAGATCATCCTGGGCTTCACCGCCTCCCAGACCGGCAAGCTGACCAAGGAGTCCAAGGAACAGGTCCAGGGTTTGCAGCTCTGGCTGGAGGATCTCCAGCGGGCGGGGGGCATCCGGCTGCCCGACGGCACGGTGCTCCAGGTCGAGCTCAAGTTCTACGACGACGAGAGCGCCAAGGAACGGGTCCAACAGCTTTACGTCCGGCTGATCAACGAGGACAAGGCGGACTTCCTGATCAGCCCCTACAGCAGCGGCCTGGCTGACGCCGCGGCGGTGATCGCTGAGCAATACGGCAAGATCATGATCACCACGGGGGCTGCCTCCGACAGCACCTACGAGAAGGGCTACCAGCACATCTTCCAGATCTACACCCCGGCCAGCCGTTATCTGACGGGGGCCATCGACTTCCTCAAGAAGATGGATCCGAACGCCAAGCGGATCGCCATCGTTTATGAGAACGAGAAGTTCTCCACCGACGTGGTGAACGCCGCCAAGCCGTATGCGGAGAGCCAGGGCTTCGAGGTGGTGCTCTTCGAGGGCTACGAGACCGGGACCACCGATTTCGGGCCGTTCATCAACAAGATCATGGCCGCCAAGCCGGATGCCATCATCGGCGGCGGTCACTTCCAGGACGGCTCCACGCTGGCCAAGCAGCTCTTCGAGAAGAAGGTGCCGGTGAAGATGATCGCCCTGCTGGTGGCCCCGGCGGTGCCGGAGTTTGCCCAGTTGGGCGACGCGGCGGTGGGCGTGATCGGCCCCAGCCAGTGGGAGCCCGGCGCGAAATACTCGCCGGATTCGGCGAAGGCGGCGGGGCTGCCCTGGTATGGGCCGACGGTGGACCAGTTCGTCAGCGCCTACAAGGCCAAATACGGCTACGAGCCCGGCTATCATGCCGCCGGGGGCTACGCCGCCGGCCTGGTCCTTCAGAAGGCCATCGAGGACGCCGGCTCCACGGACACGGAGAAGGTGAAGGCGGCCCTCGAGAAGATGGACATCATGACCTTCTATGGCCGCATCCAGTTCGACACCGGGAAGGCCCACGGCAAGCAGATCGGCCACGAGATGGTCTATCTCCAGTGGCAGAAGGACGCCTCGGGGAACTTGATCCGTCCCATCGTCTGGCCGGAGGCCGCCCAGGCGGCGACGCCGCTCTATCCCCTGAGCCGGTGAAGCGGCGCGGGCCGGGGGGATCCTTCTCCTCCCGGCCCCGAACCGTTGGGGCAGTGTCGGATCGTCGGGTTATGCCATCTGAGGAACTTCACCATTGATCCGGGAGGAGGCTCGGGTGGATCCGGGAGTGTTGCTGGCCTCGCTCATCGATGGGCTGTTGCTGGGCTTCGTTTACGGCCTGGCCGCCATGGGGCTCACCTTGATCTGGGGCGTGATGCGGGTGATCAACCTGGCCCACGGCCCGGTCATCGCCCTGGGGATGTTCGGCGTCTATCTGCTCTTCGCCCAGGCCGGGGTGCATCCTTACGTGGGGCTGTTCGTCGTGGCCCTCCTGGGCCTGCTCTCCGGCGTCCTGATCTACGCCGTCGCCGTCCACCGCGTGCTCAACGCTCCTCACCTCTCGACGCTGCTGGCGACCTTCTCGGTCAACATGATGATCATCGGGGTGGGCACGGCCCTGTTCACCACCACCCCCCGTAACGTCAACCTCTCCCTGGGGAGCCTGACCCTGGGCCCGGTGGTCCTGTTGGGCACCCGGCTGGTGGCCGCCCTGGCGGCGCTGCTGATCGCCGCGGCCCTTTATCTGTTCCTTTACCGGACCACGCTCGGGAAGATGGTGCGGGCGGTGGCCAGCAACCGGTCCGCCGCGGAGCTGATGGGCATCCCCTCCACCCGGATCCTGGCCCTGAGCTTCGGGCTGGGGACGATGTTGGCGGCGACGGCGGGGGGGCTGATCGCCACCTTCTTCCCGTTCACGATCCTGTCCGGCGGGACCTATGAGCTGAAGAGCTTTGTGATCTGCGTGCTGGGCGGGCTGGGGAACCCCACCGGGGCCTTGCTGGGCGGCCTGATCCTGGGCGTCCTGGAAGGGCTCATCCCGGTCTTCCTGCCCACCGGCTGGGTCCCCGTCATCGAGTTCGCGATGTTCGTCCTGCTGCTGCTGGTGCGCCCCCAGGGATTGCTGGGAGAGCGATAGGGATCCTTTTGCCCGGGTGAAGGACGATGGAGTTCTGGCGCTCGCGTTCCTTATGGATCACACTGATCGTCCTGCTGGGGGTGGGCCTGTGGCCGGTGGCCACCGGCTCGGCCACCCTGCGCGAGGACCTGTTCCTGATTTTCATGCTGATCGTGCTGGCCTCCAGCCTGAACATCCTGCTGGGCTACACCGGATACGTCAACTTCGGCCACATCGTCTTCTTCGGGCTGGGGGGCTACATCGGGTTCTACCTGATGCACCGCCACGGATGGGGGTTGTGGCCGGCGATGGCGGCGGCGGGGGTGACCACCGCCGTCCTGGCCCTGGGCCTGGGCGCGATCATCCTCCGGTTGCGGGGGGCTTACTTCGCCCTGGCCACCATCGGGATCAACGAGGCCGTCCGGGCCTTCGTGACCAACTTTGAGCCCTTCGGCGGCCCCACCGGCATGTCGCTGAACTTCGCCGTTTACAACGCCTACGGCGGGCCCGCCCGCGCCCTCTGGCTCAGCTACGGCACGCTGCTGGCCCTCGCCCTGCTCACGGTGGGGGTGAGCTTTGCGGTGAAGAGCTCCAAATTCGGGCTGGGGTTGATGGCCATCCGGGAGGACGAGGACGCCGCCCTCGTCCTGGGCGTGCGGGCCCCTCGCTGGAAGACCCTGGCCTACGCCCTCTCGGCGCTGTTCCCGGGCATGGTGGGGGTGCTGTTCTTCTTCAAGAACGGGAACATCGAGCCGGGGGATGCCTTCCGGCTTCATCTTTCCATTGAGACCATTGTGATGGTGATGCTGGGGGGACAGGGGACGGTGTGGGGGCCGATCCTGGGGGCCGCGCTCTACGAGCGGCTCCGGGGTTACTTGCTCACCAGCCCCCTGTTCAAGAACCTGCACTTAGCCCTGGCGGGGGCCTTCCTGCTGCTGATCATCCTTTTCATACCGGCGGGCCTGATCGGCTGGCTGCGGGCCCGCTTCCCGGCTCTCCGGAGGATGCTGGCATGAACCTGCTCGAGGTCCAGGAGGTCTCCAAACGGTTCGGCGGGCTGCAGGCGCTGAACCGCGTCTCCCTCCACCTGCGGGAGGGGGAGATCCTGGGGCTGATCGGCCCCAACGGCGCCGGCAAGACCACGCTCTTCAACGTGATCAACGGCGTGTATCGGCCCGAGGAGGGACGGGTGATCTTCTGCGGGCGGGACATCACCGGGCGTCCCCCTTACGAGATCGCCCGTCAGGGGATCGCCCGGGCCCATCAGATCGTGCGCCCGCTGAACGAGCTAACGGTCCTGGAGAATGTGATGGTCGGCGCCTGCTTCGGCCGGGAGAACCGCCCCCTTCGCGAGGCCCGGCAGATCGCCCTGGCCGTCCTGGAACAGGTGGGCCTGGCGGACAAACGGGATGTGGAGGCGGCCAAGCTGAACGTGGCCGAGAAGAAACGCCTGGAGCTGGCCCGCGCCCTGGCCGCCCGGCCGCGCCTGCTTTTGCTGGATGAGGTGCTGGCGGGGCTGAACCCAACGGAGGTCGCCGCCATGGTGGGGGTGATCCGCGCCATCCGGGAGAGCGGGATCACCATCCTGATGATCGAACACCTGATGCACGCGATCATGAACGTCTCCGATCGCATCGTGGTGCTGGATTACGGGGAGGTGATCGCGGAGGGCACGCCGCAGGAGATCGCCCACCATCCCCGGGTGATCGAAGCCTACCTGGGCGACCCCCGCCTCTCCCAGAGCCTGCTGGAAGCCAACGGAGGAGCGGGATGACTCTTCTGGAGGTCCGGGACCTGACATCCGGTTACGGAGAGGTGCAGATCCTGTGGGGTCTTTCGTTCCGGCTGGAAGCCGGGCGGCTGACCACGCTCATCGGCGCCAACGGGTCCGGCAAGACCACCACCCTGCGCGCCGTGATGGGGTTGATCCGGCCGTGGCGGGGGGCGATCTTCTTCGACGGCCAGGACATCACGTTGCTTCCCCCACACCGGAAAGCGGCCATGGGGCTGATCCTGGTCCCCGAAGGCCGGCAGCTCTTCACCGATATGACGGTCCAGGAGAACCTGGAGATGGGAGCGGTGACCGGCCGGGCGCGCGCCCGCTTCCGCCAGAACCTGGATTATGTTTTCGATCTCTTCCCCCGCCTGAAGGAACGCCGCCATCAGAAGGCGGGGACCCTCAGCGGGGGCGAGCAGCAGATGCTGGCCATCGCCCGGGCCCTCATGGCCGAACCCCGCGTGCTGTTCCTGGATGAGCCCTCCCTGGGCCTCTCCCCGCTTCTGGTGCTGAACCTTTTCGAGGTCATCCGGCGCCTGAAAGCCCAGGGGCTGACCATGCTCCTGGTGGAGCAGAACGTGCACCTGGCCCTGGCCGTCAGCGATTACGCCTATGTCCTCAGCGGCGGGCGGGTCGAGCTGGAGGGCCCCGCCCGCCAGATCGCCCGCGACGACCGGGTCCGTCAGGCCTACCTGGGTCTGTAGGGCTTTGCCTCGCGTTTGACACACCGGCCCCTCCGATTTATCCTTCTATACGGGTAGGGGGTAACCCGGTTATCGCCCCCTCACCGCCCGGGATCCGGGAGGATCCCTCGCCGCGGGATTCCGCGTCGAAGGAGGTGAGGCGAGCGATGCCGCTTTACGAATATCGCTGTCGCGCCTGCGGCGCCGAGTTCGAGCGCCTGGTGCGGTGGAACACCCCGACGGAGGAGATCGAATGCCCCCGCTGCGGCCGGCGGGAGGCGGAGAAGCGCCTCTCTCTTTTCGCCACGGCAGGGACCGGGAGCGAGCTCCGCCGGGGATCCACCTGCGGACCGGTCACCTGAGGGATCCGCTGAGCCGGGGCCGGTGGCCCCGTTCGATCGTAAGGAGCATCCGATGATCGATCTCCCTCCGGATGCGGAACAGCGCCTCATCCGCCGCCTCCGGCGTATCCAGGGGCAGGCCCGGGGGATCGAGCGGATGATCCAGGAGGGGCGGGATTGCCGGGAGGTGCTGGAGCAGCTGGCCGCCCTGCAGGCCGCCGCCCGCCAGGCCTTCCTGTTCGCCTCCCGGTCTTACCTTCAGGCATGCGCCCAGGAGGATCCGGCCCACGCGGTCCCCGCACTGCGCGACCTCCTGGAGGCCCTGAAACGGTTGCCCTCCTGACCGATCCGGCTTCGAGGTCCTCCATGGGGAACTACTGGTGGGAAGCAGAAGGCTCGCCATCGAAGCCTCGGGCGAAGAAGCGCCGCGCGTCCCAAGCGCTGGCCGAAGGCCCCTCCTTGACTTTCTCCCTGCACCCCCCGCAGGAAGCGGAGCAGGCCGTGGAGATCCACCGGGCAGGGGATCCCTGCCCCAACTGCGGGTTCGCCCGTCTGGAATACGATGGGTATTTCAACCTCCACTGCCCGATCTGCGGTTTCCGCACCGGCGCCCGCGGCGCCTGCACCTGATAACCGGACCCACCGGGGGCGGCGCCCCCGATCCCATCTGATCTGAGGAGGAGTCCTCAATGGCCACCGAGATCCGTCTTGATCTGCTGGACCCTCAAGGGATGAAAATGGAGGCCCGCACACCCAGCGGTCACGCGGTGATCATGGACGCGGCCCCGGACATCGGGGGGACCAATGAGGGGCCGCGGCCGATGGAGCTGGTGCTGGTCGCCCTGGCCGGATGCACGGCCATGGACGTCCTCTCCATCCTCCGGAAGAAGCGCCAGCCCCTGGAAGGATTCGCCATGGAGGTGCGGGCCGAGCGCGCCCCGGAGCACCCCAAAGTTTACACGGACATCAATCTCCTCTATATCATCCGGGGGAACGTGGATCCTCAGGCGGTGGTTCGGGCGATCGAGCTCTCAGCCACCAAATATTGCTCGGTCAGCGCCATGCTCCGGAAGACTGCCCGAATCCGCTACCGCTACCGCATCGAGCCGACCGCGTCGGGGGCCTCGCCTGTCGAGGGCGAATATCGGATGGAAGAGGTCCCGGCCTCCGCCGGATCCACGGGCTGAAGGCTACCAGACTCATACGAAGAAGAAGGCGATCCCCAGCATGCCGTAGACGGCCAGCAGCTGGGCGCCCTCCAGCCAGTTGGTCTCTCCATCCAGTGCAATGAAGGATGCGATGGCCCCCGCCATCATCAGCGCCATCAGCTCCAGGGGATGGAAGACCAGGTCCATCGGCCGCCCCAGGGCTAAGCTGGCGAAGACCAGGACGGGGGCCACCAGCAGGGCGATCTGCAAGCTGGAGCCTACCGCGATCTCCAGGGAGAGATCCATCTGGTTCTCCGCCGCCATCTGGACGGCCACCAGGTGCTCCGCCACATTGCCGACCAAGGGGATGAGGATGATCCCGACGAAGAACTCCGTCAGGCCCAGGGCGTGCAGGGCCGGCTCCAGGGCGTGAACCAGGATCTCGCTCATGACCACCACGCCCAGGGTGGCCAGGGCCAGGATCCCCAGGGCCTGGGGGAGCGTCCAGCGGGCGTGGGCGACGGCGTGTCCTCCCAGGGGCTCCCGGGCGCGCAGGGTATAAAGCACGCTGAGGATATAAAGGGCCAGCATCAACCCCGCCACCCCCAGGCTGAGGGCCTCCACCGCTTCGGGATGGTGAGCAGCGATGGTGTGGCTGAACAGAGAGGGGACCCCCAGGGCGATGAAGGCGAGGACCGTCATCGTGGTCAGGACCCCGGCCCGCTGCTGAGAGAACCGCTGGATCCCATGACGCCATCCCCCAACCGCCAGGCTCAGCCCCATCACCAGCAGCAGGTTCCCCAGGATGGATCCCGTGATGGAGGCTTTGACCAGGTCCAACAGCCCGGCCCGGATGCCGGCCAGGGCGATGATCAGCTCCGCGGCGTTGCCCAGGGTAGCGTTGAGCAACCCTCCGATCACCGGGCCGGTGCGGGCGGCCAGCTCCTCCGTGGCCTCCCCGATCAGGGCCGCCAGCGGGATCAGGGCCAGGGCGCTGAGGGCCAGCTCAGGGATCGGTCCCGCCCGAAGGAGGACCGCCCCCAGGGCGAGGGGAACCGCGAGCAGCATCAATCTGGACCATGTCATCGTTGATGACCTCCCGGATGGGATTCCCTCAGGGTCGCAGCGGAAACTGCTCCTACAAACACATCGATCTTCCCGCAGGAGGAGCCTCCACCCCAAACCTCCGCCTTTGATGGCGAAAAGGTCGCAGCGAAGGCTGCTCCTGCAACCCGAGCCCTCTGTCTTCGAGACGGGAAGGGTTCGCGGCTAAAGCCGCTCCTACAGGGAGCGATTTCCCCTGTCCAGCGACGGACGCTTGTTTTCCCGTGCGGGTCGGATGGTGCTCCGCTGTAAGGGACCGGGATGATCCCGGGAAACGCCTTTGCTCGACCTGCGAGGGCTTCGCTTCCGTGGCGGAGACCGGCCGAAATTCATTTCGACCTGCGAGGGCGAGCGATCCGCCTTCAGCCTTCAACGGCGGTCTCCAGGCGGCGGACCCGGAGCTTGCGGATGCGGCGCCCGAGGACCTCCTCCACCCGGAACTCCAGGCCCTGATCCGTGAAGACCTCGCCCGCCGCCGGGATGCGGCCCAGGCGCTCGTAGACGTAACCGGCCAGGGTGTCAGCGCCCTCGGAGGGCAGAGGCACACCCAGCACCCGCTCGGCTTCCTCCAGATCCACCCGGCCATCGAAGAGATAGGTCCGCTCGTCCAGGGGGAGGACCAGGGGCTCCTCGGAACGATCGAATTCGTCCTGGATCTCGCCGACGATCTCCTCCAGGATGTCCTCGATGGTGACCAGCCCGGCCACGCCGCCGTATTCGTCCACCACGATGGCCATATGGACCCGGCGCTGCTGCATCTCGCGGAGGAGGTCCACGATGCGCTTGCCCTCAGGGACGAAATACGGCGGGCGCAGGAGCTCCCGGAGGGAGACCTCCCGGATCCCATCCCGGAGCAGCCGGAGGAGATCCTTGGCGTAGAGCACGCCGACGATGTGGTCGATGGTGCCCTCATAGACGGGGATGCGGGAATAACCGGCCTGGAGGATCACGTGGAGGGCCTCGGAGAGGGAGGCGGTCACCGGGATGGCCACCATGTCCGGCCGCGGCACCATGATCTCCCCGACGACGGTGTCGTGCAGCTCGAAGATCGAGACGATCATCTCCTTCTCGGTGGCCTCGATGGCCCCGCCCTCTTCCCCGGCATCCACCAGGGTCCGGAGCCCGGCTTCATCCACCAGGGGGGCCGCCCGCCCATCGGCGCGCGGGCTCAAGCGCGCCGCCAGACGGCGCAACGGGGCGAAGAGCCCGCGCAGGGCCAGGAGGGTGAAGGTGGCCGGGATGGCCAGGGATCGGGCGCAGCGGCTTCCCAGGGCCCGGGGCCAGGCCTCGCCAGGCCCGTGCAGCCCCCAGGCCAGGGCCAGCCAGAAAAGGAGGATCAGGGCCATCGACGCCCGGCCCTGGAACAGCCCCAGCGTCCCCCACCCGGCCACTGCGAGATCCAGGAAGAGAAGGGTCAGCCGCATCGTCTGCAGCCGGATGGCGCTGTCCTCGGCCAGGCGGTTCAACCATGCGGCGAGGAAACGACCCTCTTGCACCCAGGCCCGACGCTGGGCTTCCGGGAGGGCGAGGATCGCCGCTTCCGAGGCCAGCACCCATGCCCGCAGCGTCAAGCCGACCAGCACCCCCCATCCAAAGACCCAGCCACTCCTGTCTTCCATACGCCCCCTCTTAGGCCGATCCCAACCCCTCGTCCAGGTAGGCTTTGATGTTGTGCTCCACAGCGTACGCCGCCGCCTCGGCGCGGTTGGAGAGCCCCAGCTTGCTGAGGATGCTGCTCACGTAGTTGCGGACGGTGCCCTCGCTGAGGAAGAGGATCTGGGCGATCTCCCGGTTGGTCTTCCCCTCGGCGATCAGGGCGAGCACGCGCAGCTCCTGCTCGGTGAGGTCCCTGAAGGCGGAGGCCATGGCGCTGCGGCGGGCGGCCCGCACATGCCGGAGCAGGCGAGGGGTTACGGAAGGATCGATGAGAGCCTCCCCCCGGGCCACTCGTTCGATGGCCATGATGAGCTCGTCGCTGCCGATCTGCTTGAGCACATAGCCAGAGGCCCCGGCCTCGATGGCCTCCAGGAGGAGCTCGTCCTCCGCGTAGGAGGTCAACATGATCACCCGGGTCTCCGGGAGGGCTTCGACGATCCGCCGCGTCGCCTCGATACCGTTGCCGCCGGGGAGGCGGATATCCATCACCACCACATCCGGGCGGTGATCCAAAGCCTTCTGAACCGCCTCCTCCGCCGAGCCCGCCTCCGCCACCACCCGGAAATCCGGGCGCCGCTCCAGCAACGCCCGCAGGCCCACCCGCACCACTTCGTGGTCATCGACGATCATGATCCGGATCGTGCGCATTTGGGAACGACCCTCCGTTCAGGCCGCTTGAGGAAGAAGACGGCGCAACCAGCGGGGCTGGCTCATCGCCCGTTCCAGCCCGGCCAGGGCGGCCCGCGCCGCCCGCTCTCCCCGCTCCAGGATCTCCGGCGCCCGGTCCAGGGCGAACACCGGGATGTCCCCGGTGGGGACCCGGATCAGCCAGTCCGGGGGCGTCCGGGCCAGGCGGGCCTCTGTGATCCACCGGGCCATGATGCCCACCGAGCCGAACACCACCTCCAGCGTCCGGCTCCAGCGTGCCCGCCGGGTCAGCCAGCGGATCAGCAGCGGGCCTGGCAGCTCCTCGGGCAGGCGGCGATCGCCGCCGGACCTCATCGGTCCAGAGAGATCCACTCCGATGACGAAGGTGGCCCCCAGGCCTCGGGCCACATCCACCGGCAACGGGTTGAGGACCCCGCCGTCGATCAAGCGCCGGCCCTGCCAGAGAACCGGCGGGAAGACACCCGGGAAGGCGCTGGTCGCCAGCATGGCCTCCACCAGCGGACCTCGATCCAGCCAGATCTCCTCTCCGGTGTCCAGGTCCACCGCCACCGCCGCGAAGCGAATAGGCAGCTCCTCGATCCGCACCTCCCCTACCGCTTCCCGCAGGAGGCGGGCCAGCCCCCGCGTGCTGACCAGCGCCGTCCCATCGGGATCCAGGCGCATGAACATCCGCCAGCCGATGCGGCGGGCCAGGGCCTCGATGGCCTCCGGGGAGAGCCCGGCTGCGAACAGGCCGCCCACGATGCCCCCTGCGCTGGTGCCGGTGACCACCGCCGGCCGCCAGCCCGCCTCCACCAGCACCCGGAGCACCCGGATGTGGGCGAAGCCCCGGGCGCCCCCGCCGCTCAGGGCGATCCCTAGCCGATGCCGCTGTCCGAGCTCCCAGCGCATCGTGGGTCCTTCTCCCTGTCCGAATTTTCGATCTCCCAGGGGAATTATACGGATCCCGGGGGAGTCTTGCGAAAGCCGACGAGGCCCCTGGATACGGTGGATCTGCGGCTTAACCTTGATCTCCCCTTCACCGCTCAATTCAGGTTACAATTTCGGAAAACCTTGGGGAGGGGAGGACGATGCCCTTATGGACCCGTCGGCGGTTGCTGCAGCAACTTGGGGGACTGGGCCTGGGCCTGGTGGCCGGAGCCTGCGGGCGGATGCTGGAGACGCTCACCCCTACCTCCTCCCCGACGCCGCGTCCTGACCCCAGCCCGACGCCCTGGCCTTCGCCCACCGCCACGGCGATCCCGACCGACACGCCCATCCCGCCCTCCCCCACCCCGGCCCCCACGCCGACCAAGACCCCGTGGCCGCCCTTCCCCCGGCCCAGCAAGCTGGGGATCGTCGTCCAGTGGTTCCGGGACGTCCACATTGTGAGCCTGATCGTGAACACCCGGATGCGGGTGGTGAAGATCATCGACGATTTCGGACGGGCACCGGAGATCAAAGCGGCCTCCCCCAACACCGTCCTCATCGGGCGCATCACCCGCAACCACAACTTCGGCTTTGAGGAGCATCTCCGGGACGGCCGGACGGATATGCGGGCGGCGGCGGAGTGGTATGTCAACCGGTTCATGGACATCTATCTGGCGAACCCGTTGATCGACTACTGGGAGGGGCACAACGAGCCCCGTCCCCACAACCATGAAGTCATGCGCCTCTTCGCCCAGTTCGAGATCGAGCGGATGAAACTGATGGCCCAGCGGGGCCTCAAGTGCGCCATCGGGAACTTCCCCAACGGCTCGCCGGACCTGGAGCTGTGGGTGGATTTCCTTCCGGCCCTCCAGACCGCCCGGCAGCTCGGCGGGATCCTGGCCCTTCACGAATACGCCTCCCCCACCCTCGACGCCGGGGTGGATCCCCAGACCGGGGAGGGCTGGTTCACCCTGCGCTACCGCAAGGTCTATCGCTATATGGTCCCCCGGGAATATCAAATCCCCATTGTGATCACAGAGCTGGGGATTGACGACGTTCCCACTTTCCATGGGCCGCCCTCCCGGGGCTGGCGCAATTACCTGAGCTACTGGGCCCAGCGAGGCTTCGGGGATCCCCATTACTTTTACCTGCGCCAGCTCTGGTGGTATGACGAGGAGCTCCAGAAGGACGATTACGTGCTGGGGGCGACGGTTTACGTCGCGGGGGCTTTTGAGGAATGGGCTTCCTACGAGATCATGGTGGAGCCCTTCCGGGAGATGTTCGAAGATTACCTGCGGGCGCATCCGAACCCATGATCCCGGAGCGCTGGGTCCTGGCTTCCGCCTCGCCGCGACGTCGCGCGCTGATCGCGCTCCTCGGGCATCCCGTGGAAGTCCTCCCGGTGGAGATCGATGAAAGCCCAAGGCCGGGCGAGGGGCCGCCTGCCTGCGCCGCCCGGCTGGCCCGGGCCAAGGTCGAGGCGGCCCGCCTTCAGGCCCCTGAGGCGCTGATCCTGGCGGCGGACACCGTGGTGGATCTGGAAGGGCAGATCCTGGGCAAGCCGGCCGACGCCGAGGAGGCGCGGGCGATGCTGCGCGCCCTGCGTGGGCGCACCCATCAGGTCCACACCGCTGTGGCGGTCCATCACCCGCTTCGGGGTGAGACGTGGGTGGAGGTGGCCACGACCCAGGTGATCATGCGTTCCTACGCCGACGAAGAGATCGAGGCGTATCTGGCCACGGGGGATCCCTTCGACAAGGCAGGGGCCTATGCTGTTCAGCATCCAACTTTCCGGCCGGCGGCGGCCGTTGTGGGGTGCTACGCCGCTGTGGTCGGCCTTCCCCTCTGCCACCTAGCGCGGATCCTGCGGCGCTGGGGCTGGGCACCGCCCGCCGATCTCCCCGATCGCTGCCAGGCCGCCCTCGCCCATCGCTGCTCCGTTTACCCGGAGATCCTGAACGCCCGCTGAAGAAACGACTTCCGTCCTCTCCACTGGAGTTCCCCTGACAGCTCCTTGAAGTCGATCCACCAAATTTTGGAAACCTATTGACGGCCATCCCATGCCATCCTAAGAACTCATCTCAAAACTCTCCAAGCAATGAGGGAGCAGGCAAGGAACGCCCATTGCTCCTCGCTCCGCTCCCGAAACGCCATCGCCTCCCCCTGGATCAGGTTCCTCAAGATCGAGGATACTACCCACCCAGGGTTTTGAGATGAGTTCCTGAATCAGATTCATTGGACGTCAGAGGGGACATTGCCTGAAAATACGCCCTCGCGGCCTCTTGAGGATCCGTCGCCTCCATGAGGCCGCCCAGCACGGCGACCCCGGCGGCCCCGGCCTCCAGGCAGGAGCGGGCGTTCGCCGGGGTGATCCCCCCCAGAGCGATGACCGGGATGGGCATCGCGCGCGCCACCTGCCGGAGGGCCTCCAGGCCCAGCGGCGGCCCGTAGCCCGGCTTGCTCAGAGGGGTGAAGATCGGGCTCAGGGTGATGTAATCCGCACCCGCCGCCGCTGCCCGCTGCGCCTCCTCCAGGTTGTGCGCGGACACCCCCACCCAGCGGTCTGGTCCGACGAGGCGGCGGGCCTCGGCCACCGAGAACCCCTGGGGCAGGTGCACGCCATCCGCCCCACACGCCGCGGCCACCCCAGCATGGCCGTTCACCACCACCGCCGCCCCCCAGACCCGCGCCCGCCGCACAATCTCCCCTACCAACGAGGCCAGCTCCGCCTCTGGGAGGTCCTTCTCCCGCACCATCACCCAGCGCACCCCCGCCGCGAACAGCTCCCCCAGGAGCTCTGGGAGGGGCCGCCGGGCCCGACGGCGATCGGTGATCACCAACAGGGGGGGCTGGGGCAGCCTCATATCTCGATGCGATCCTCCATCGGGCTGGACGGCACGGCGTAAAGGCGGCGCGGGATGCGCCCCGCTTCATAGGCCAGCCGCCCAGCCTCAACCGCCAGGCGCATCGCCCGGGCCATCTTCACCGGATCCCGCGCCTGGGCCACCGCCGTGTTCAGCAACACCCCATCACACCCCAGCTCCATGGCGATGGCCACATCCGAGGCCGTCCCCACCCCGGCGTCCACGATCACCGGCACGGTGCACATCTGACGGATCAGCCGGATGTTGTAGGGGTTCAGGATCCCCATCCCAGAGCCGATGGGCGCCCCCAGGGGCATCACCGCCGCGCAACCCATGTCCTCCAGCTTCTTGCAGACCACCGGGTCATCGTTGCAGTAAGGCAGCACAACAAACCCATCCTTGACCAGCTCGGCAGCCGCCTGTAACAGCTGCTCCGTGTCTGGATACAGGGTCTCCTCGTCCCCGATCACCTCCAGCTTGATCCAGTTCGTCCCCAGGGCCTCCCGGGCCAGATGGGCCGTGAGGATGGCATCCCGGGCGGTGAAGCAGCCAGCGGTGTTGGGCAGGATGAAGTAACGGTCCTTCAGCAGATCATACAGGTTCTCCCCGTCGGCCCCCGGGCGCACGCGCCGGATGGCCACGGTGACGATCTCCGTCCCGCTCGCCTCCAGGGCATCCAGCATCACCTGGAGGTTGGGGTAACGGGCGGTCCCCAGGATCAAGCGCGAGCGGAAGGCCCGCCCCGCGATCACCAGCGGCTCGCTCATCCCTCACCCCCTCGATCGAAGCAATGGGTCACGGCAAAAGCCGCTCTGCCAATCATCGTTCTTCCCGACAGGGGACTTTAGCCCTGAACCTCGGTCCTCGATGGCGCAAGTTCGCGGCGGAAGCCGCTCCTACAAAATACAAAAATTGATCTTTGGTAGGAGGGACTTTAGCCCCGAACCCCCGTCTTCGATGACACGAGGGCGCGGCGGAAGCCGCTCCTACAACATAGATGCCGAAATGAATTTCGGCTTACAAAGGGGCTTCAGCCCCACATCTTCACCTTCGATGGCCCAAAGTCGCGGCACAAGCCGCTCTTGCCCCTACATGCCCACGGTTTACAGGGCTTTCATCCACCGGCCACCGCGTGGACGATCTCCACACGGTCCCCCGGCTGAAGGGCGACGCGCTCCCATTCGGAACGTGGGATCACCGTAGCGTTGACCGCCACCGCGATCCCCGGCCGGTCCGGGTCCAGGCCCAGGCGGGCCAGCAGCTCCCGGATGGTCCCCGGCTGATAGGAATAGGGCTGCCCATTGACGGTCAGGATTGCTTCCGACGTTCCGGTGCGCTCCATCGCTTCACCTCCCGGATCCCGAAGGGGCAACCGGCGCCCTGGATCGGAACCGCTCCAGGGTGAAGGGCTTGGCGATCTCGGGGAGCTCCCCCCGGGCGATCAGATGGTGGATCGCATAGGCAGTGATCGGGGCCAGCAGGATGCCGTTGCGGTAATGCCCCGTGGCCAGGATCAGGCCCTCCACCCCCGTCGGCCCCAGGATGGGGGCATCGTCCCGGCTCCCGGGCCGGAAGCCCGCCCACATCTCCACGATGGGCAGCTCGTCGATGCCCGGCAGCATCTCCCAGGCCCCCCGCAACAACCGGAAGATGCCCCCCGCCGTGAGACTGGCGTCGAACCCCTTTTCCTCCACGGTGGCCCCAATGAGCAGCCGGCCGTCCCGTCGGGGCACCAGATAGGCGTCCGGCCCCCAGACGACGTGCCGGATCAGCGGGGCCTCCGGAGGCATCTGCACGGCCAGCATCTGGCCCTTGACCGGGCGGACCGGCGGGCGGACCTCTTCGGGGAGACCGGGGATCTGGGCGGACCACGCCCCGGCGGCCAGGATGACGGTGCGGGCCTCCAGGAACCCCCGGGTCAGGCGCACGCCCAGGACCCGGTTCTCATCGATCACGATCCCGGTCACCTCCGTGTGCTCCCGCAGGCGACCCCCGGCCCGCCGGAAGGCTTCGACCAGCGCCCGGGCGACCTTCCGGTTGTCCACCTGATGATCCTGCGGGCTGTAAATGGCGGCCACCACGGAGCGGGAGAGGTGCGGCTCCATCCGCCGCGCCTCGTAGCCGGAGAGCCACTCCGTAGGCAACCCCTGGCCCCGTTGGAATTCATAGAGGAACCTCAATCGTTCCGCGTCGTCCCGATCCAGGGCCACCACCAGGGTGCCTTCGTCCCGGTAATCCACCGGGATGCCGGAGGCGGCCTCCAGCTCCCGGGCGAAGTCCGCCCACATGTCACGGCTGGCCCGCAGCAGGGGCAGCAGCCCCTCCTCGCCGGGCTCCGCCTCGGCATGGGGGGCCAGCATCCCGGCCGCCGCCCAGGTCGCCCCCAGGCCCGCGCCTCCGCGCTCCAGGAGGGTGACCGGATACCCGGAGCGGGCCAGGAACCAGCCGATGGAGAGCCCGCAGATGCCGCCCCCGACGATCACGATCTCCTCTTTCATCGCTTCGCTCCTATCCTTCGAAGGACAGAGCCCTGTAAAGCCGCTTTCCCGTTGCGGATCTCCGGGCGAAGGGAGCCAGGGGGCCGAAGGAGGCAGAAGGGGTGAGATCTGCGGCGCGCCCGCTTTCCCTCCGCCGGCATGATCCGGATCAGGTTCGAGGGGTCGGCGGCGGATTCGGCCGCCCTCTCAGCCCGGCTCACCCGGACTCCCCCAACGGACCCGCGCCCATGCGGAGTTCTAATCCCTTCCGCCCGCGGCGTCAACTATTGAAGGGGCTCCCCCAGGGCGCGGCGCAGGCCGGCAAGGTCGGTGATGAACAGCATACGGAAGAGGAAAGCGCGCAGGGAGGGGCTCTGGGCCCACAGCCGGCGGACCCGCGGGCCGATGGGGTCCTCGGCGCCGGCCGCCCCCTCCTCCGCGGCGTAGGCCCCGTAGAAGGCGAAGTAGGCCTGGTTCAGCTTCCGCAGGGCGTAACCGTGGGCGACGAAAACCCGCCGACGGGCTTCCATATAGAGCTCCGCCCGGCGGACCTCACCCTGGGCCAGCAGGCGTTCCACCACGGTGCGGGTCTTCGCCAGCTCCCGGCCGAAATCGAAGGCCGGCCGTTCCGGGGGAGCCGGCGCGGGGGCCGCGTCCGCTGGCGGAGGCGGGAGATCCTCGGGGTAGAAACGGGCCAGCCAGGCGCGGCCCAAGGCCTTCCCGGCCAGATCGGCGACGGTCTCGTTGATGGTGCGGGCCTCCGGGCGGTCGTAAAACCACCCTAACGGCCCCATGAAGAGCCAGTGATGGATCCACTCGTGGGCGATGATCTCCGTGAGCTCAGGCAGCCCGGTGGCCTCCATGATCATCGCCGGGTAGAAGGCCAGGCCGCCCAGGGGCACCACCAGGGAGGAGACGTGGAGCTGCCCATCCACCCGCCGCTCCAGGCGATCCATCTCGTCGGCGGTGAGGTCGGCCCGCAGGGGGAAGGAGGTGGTGAGGGCGATGCGCTCCCGCGGGGAGAGGACCATCAGGTTCGGCATGGCCGTCAGGCGAATCTGAACGGGGGGGATCGGCTGGCCCAGGAGGGCCAGCCCCTCTTGGGCCAGGATCACGCCGAGCTGCTCGGAGAGGATGGCCTCGGCCAGAGGACGGAGGACTTGAGTCCGTCCGTGGGCCTCCTCCCACCGCCTCCGGAGCGCGGCGATGGCGCCCGGATCCGGCGGGGTCGGCCCGGAGACCTCCCGTTCCAGGGCGGCCGCCGCCTCCCGGGCCTCCGACAAGCGCTGGAGGTAGCGCCGCACTGCCCGGCGCTGGGTCTCGTCGTCCAGGAAGGCCTGAGGGTTCGCTACGGAGAGAAGAAGCTTCTCCGCCCAGGCCTGAAGGGCCCATTCCGGGAAGTAAAAGCTTTCCCCCTGAAGCAGGAGGGTCAGACGGGTCTCCAGGGAACGGGAGGGCTCGGAGGCCGGGAGGCTCAAGGTTAGGAGGGCGACCAGCCCCAGGCCCAGGCCGATGCGGAGCCAGCGAACGCGCATAAGGGCATTCCCGATGATCGCAGATCCCTCCCCCGGCAGGCGCTTCCCCGATCTGCGGGATCCGGCTCAGATAATCAACGGCTCCTGCCAGGTTCCCCAGATGGCCTTGAGGGCGCGGACGATCTCCCCGAGGGTGGCGTAGGCCTTTACCGCCTCCAGGATGTAGGGCATCAGGTTCTCGTTCTCCTTGCGGGCGGCCTCCTGGAGGGCAGCCAGGGTTTGCCCCACCCGCTCGTTATCCCGCTCCATGCGCAGCTTCTGCAGGCGCGCCCGCTGCCGGCGCTCCCCCTCGGGATCCATCTGGAGGATAGGCGGCTTGACCTCCTCCTCCTCTACGAACTCGTTCACCCCCACGATGATGCGGCGTTTCTCGTCGATCTCCTTCTGGTAGCGATAGGCGGCCTCGGCGATCTCCCGCTGGAAGAAGCCGGCCTCGATGGCGGGGATCACCCCGCCCAGCTCCTCGATCTTGCGGAAGTATTCGTAGGCCTGCTGCTCCAGGCGGTTGGTCAGGTATTCCACGTAGTAGCTGCCTCCCAGGGGGTCGACCGTGTTCGTCACCCCGCTCTCGTAGGCGATGACCTGCTGGGTGCGCAGGGCGAGCTTGGCGGCGAACTCGCTGGGCAGGGCCAGGGCCTCATCCAGAGAGTTGGTGTGAAGGGACTGAGTGCCCCCCAGCACGGCAGCCAGGGCCTGAATGGCCACCCGGATCACGTTCACGTAGGGTTGCTGGGCGGTGAGGGTGCAGCCGGCGGTCTGGGTGTGGAAGCGCAGCCACCAGGAGCGGGGGTTTTTGGCTCCGAAGGTCTCCCGCATCTCCCGGGCCCAGATCCGGCGGGCAGCCCGGAACTTGGCGATCTCCTCGAAGAAATCGTTGTGGCAGTTGAAGAAGAACGAGAGGCGGGGCGCGAAGGAATCGATGTCCAGGCCCCGCCGCAGGCACCAGCGGACGTATTCGAAGCCGTCGGCCAGGGTGAAGGCCAGCTCCTGGGCCGCCGTGGCCCCCGCCTCCCGGATGTGGTAGCCGCTGATGCTGATGGGGTTCCACTTCGGCACGTATTTGGAGCCGAACTCGATCATGTCCACGACCAGGCGCATGGAGGGCTCCGGCGGGAAGATCCACTCCTTCTGGGCGATGTATTCCTTGAGGATGTCGGTCTGGGTGGTCCCGCCGATCTGATCCCATGGGATGCCCCGCTTCTCCGCCACGGCCAGATACATCGCCCAGATGATGGCCGCCGGCCCGTTGATGGTCATGGAGGTTGTGATCTGATCCAGGGGGATGCCGTCCAGGAGGATCTCCATGTCCAACAGGGAGGAGACGGCGACCCCGCACTTGCCGAACTCTCCCTCGGCCATCGGATCATCGGTGTCGTAGCCGTAGAGGGTGGGAAGGTCGAAGGCGATGGAGAGGCCGGTCTGGCCGTGCTCCAGCAGATACTTGAACCGGGCGTTGGTCTCCTCGGCGGTGCCGTATCCGGCGAAGAGGCGCATCGTCCAGAGGCGGCCCCGATACATCGTGGCGTGGATGCCGCGGGTGAAGGGGTATTCGCCGGGGAACCCCAGATCACGCATGTAGTCGAAGTCGGGGAGGTCGAGGGGGGTGTAGAGGCGATCCACCGGCTCCCCGGAGACGGTGGTGAAGGTCTCCTGGCGCTCGGGCATGCGGGCCAGCCATTGCTGAAGCGTGGTCTCCTCCCAGCGGTCCCGCGCGGCCGCCAACTCTTGGAGCTTCTCCCGATCGAACATGGCACCCTCCGGCCCGGGATCTCTCTTGCGGCGAGGCTTATCGCCATTATATGCGAGAGGAGAGAGAGGCAACAAACGATCGTCCGATCTCCCCTCCGGATGGGAGGCGGTGGGGACGAGGAGGCTCCGACGCTCAGGGCCATCCCCGCCACTCAGTCACCTCCTCGATGGGGCGGCGGGGGGTCTGGCGGGGCGGCGCATCGGGGGCCGGGTAGCCCAGATAGATGAAGCCCATGAACTGGGCGTCCTCAGGGAGGCCCAGCCAGCGCAACAGCAAGGGGTGATAGGCGGTCTCTCCGGTGCGCAGATAGGCTCCCAGGCCCATCCCGTGGGCGGCGAGCAGGATGTTCTGGATGGCGGCGGCGGTGGCCACGATGTTCTCGTGGGTCTCGATGGGGTCGCGGCCCTTGAGGCAGGCCACGGCGATGATCACCGGGGCGCGCTGGGGCCTGGCCCGCTCCCGGTTCAGCTCCGCCTCGGTGGCCTCCGGCTTGACCGTGCGGAGGATCTGGGCGAAGACCTCACCTAGCTCCTCCAGGGCGGGGCCGGTCAGCACCACGAACCGCCAGGGCTCGGTCAGTCGGTGGTTGGGCGCGCGCACCGCGGCCTGCAGCAACGTCTCGATCTCCTCTCGACGCGGCCGCTCCGGCCGCACCTTCCCGACCATGCGACGGGTCATGATCGCTTCCAGGACGTCCATCGCCGCCTCCCTCATTGAGGGGCTTTCCGGCGCCCGGCCTCGCCCCAGGGGGAGCTGCGGCCGGAACCCTGGAGCGGCGAGCGCCCCCCTTCGATCATCCCCGCATTCCCGATTTCTGTCGAAAAATGGCATGGCCCGAAACGCCTGGAGGCCTTTTCGCCCCCACCGGCGAGATCCATCGGCAGGATCTCATGAAATCCGCCTGATCTAAATTTCACAAAATTGTTATATTATTCGCAAGGTAAACCTTGACAGATTTCGGTGATTGGCTTTATCATAATGGAAACTGTGGCTTCCTCTCTTGGGACTCCATTGGGCTTCAAAGGCCAGGGCTCTCGATCGCCTCTTTCCGTGGGCCCACGGGCAGTCCCAGCGGGAGGGGTCCCATTGGGGTAAGGGAGGGGCCATTGATGGATTCGGCGCAGGCGCAGCTCTGGCGAGCGCTGGATCGCGTTCTCGATCCCGAGCTGGATCAGTCCATCGTCCGGCTTGGGTTTGTGGAGGCGGTGGTGGTGGAGGGCTCATGCGCCCTCGTGACCCTCCGGCTGCCCACGTTCTGGTGCGCCCCCAACTTCGTGTTCATGATGGCGGAGGACATCCGGCGCGCGCTCCTCGAAGTGGAAGGCATCCGCACGGTTCGGATCCGGTTGCTGGATCACTTCGCTTCGGAAACCATCGAGGCCGCCATTCAGGATGGGCGTTCCTTCGAAGAGACTTTCCCCGGAGAGGCGCTGGGCTCGCTGGATGAGCTCCGTCAGTTCTTCCGGCGCAAGAGCTACCTGAGCCGTCATTTCGCCCTCCTGCGCGCTCTCCGCGCCGTGGGTTTCTCCCCTTCGGAGATCTGCGCGATGCAGCTGGCGGATCTCCTTCAGAGGGAGGAGGCCTGGTGGGCCCGCCGGACGGATGGGACGCTGGTGCGGATCGAACCCGGGGAAGTGGTCTCCCGCTATTTGGAGCGCCGACAGGAGCTGGGCCTGGACAGCCGCCCGGAAGCCCCCTTGATGCTGGATCCCGAGGGAACCCCGATCCCCCCGGAGGCCTTAGAGGATTACCTGCGGCGCAGCCGCGCCAGCCTTTTAAATTTCAGGTCCAATGCATTCCTCTGCCAGGCCCTGCTGGCCAGCCGGAAAGGAGGTGCCCCATGATCCGCGTCGATGGACAGGAGATCTTCGTGATCGACGGACACATCCACTTCTGGGATGGGAGCCCGGAGAACTGGCGAAACAAATACGGAGAGGGCTGGATGCAATGCTTCTACGATTACCACAAGTCCCTCAGCCCCGCCGATTACGTCTGGCCCTTCGATAAATACTGCAAATACGATGAGGAAACGCTGATCCGGGACCTCTTCCTCGAAGGCTATGTGGACATGGGGATCTTTAACTCCACCTATCTCACCGAGTTCTTCAAGAACGGTTTCAACACCCATGTCCAGAACTACGTCCTCAAGCAGAAGTATCCCGAGCGCTTCATCCTATGCGGCACCTTCGATCCCCGCTGGGGGGAGAAGGGGCTGGATGAGTTCCGGCGGATGGTCGAGGAATATCCGATCCAGGGCCTGAAGCTCTACACGGCGGAGTGGCGCGGGGAGTCCCGGGGCTGGCGGCTGACGGACCCGATGGCTTACCGCTATCTGGAGCTCTGCCGGGAGCTGGGGATCCGTAACATCCACGTCCATAAAGGCCCCACGATCTATCCGCTGAACAAGGACGCCTTCGATGTGCATGATGTGGATCAAGCGGCCTCCGACTTCCCCGATTTGAATTTCATTGTGGAACACTGTGGTCTGCCGCGCCTGGACGACTTCTGCTGGATCGCGAAGCAGGACAAGAACGTCTACGCGGGCTTGGCGGTGGCCATCGCCTTCATTCACTCCCGTCCGCGTTACTTCGCCGAGATCATTGCGAACCTCCTCTACTGGCTGGGGCCGGATCGGATCCTCTTCGGCAGCGATTACGCCCTCTGGTCGCCCCGCTGGATCATCGAGAAGTTCATGGCCTTCGAACTGCCCCCGGATATCCGAGAGGAATACGGGGTCGATCTGACGCTGGAGACCAAGCGCAAGATCCTGGGGGAGAACGCGGCGCGCCTTTATGGGATCGACATCGCTGCCCAGCGGGAAAAGCTCCAGCGCGATCCCATCGGCCAGCGGCTGGCGGCTCAGGTGGCGTAAACCCGGATGGATAGAAGGCCCCCGAAGAGGAATTTAGGGCCCAAGGCATGATCCGCAAGGATATCCTTGGGCCCTTTAAGATTATTCATCGGAGGTCAGCCATGAAAGCGGCCCGCCTCTACCAGTATGACCCGCATCTGAACGTCCAGCTGCAAATTGAGGAGGTCCCGGAGCCGAAGATCACTGCTCCGGACGAAGTCATTGTGCGTATTGGGGCAGCTGGCCTCTGCCGCACCGATCTGCACATCATCGAAGGCGTGTGGCGGAGCATTCTGGATCCAGACGGGAAGTTGCTCCCCTACATCCCTGGCCACGAGAACGCCGGCTGGGTGGAGGAGGTGGGGAGCGCGGTGACCTCGGTGAAGCCGGGGGATGCCGTGATTTGCCATCCTCTCCGGACCTGCGGAGTATGCCTGGCGTGCCGTCAAGGGGAGGATATGTATTGCGAGCGGGGCGTCTTCCCTGGTCTGAACGCTAACGGGGGGTTCGCCGAATATCTGGTGACGAACGAGCGGGCCCTGGTTAAACTTCCCGATGGGGTGACCCCTGCCGATGTGGCCCCGCTGGCCGATGCGGGCCTCACCGCCTATCGGGCCGCCAAGCGGGCGGCGAAATTGCTCCCTCCGGGAACCTCCTGTGTGATCATCGGGATCGGCGGTCTGGGCCACATCGCCCTCCAGGCGCTGCGCGCCCTCTGCAGCGCTCGCATCATCGCCGTGGACATCTCGGAGGCCGCCCGCCAACTGGCCCGGGAGCTGGGGGCGGATCACGTCCTCGCCGGCGGCCCGGACCTGGTGGCCGAGGTCCGGGAGCTCACCCAAGGAGGGGCCCACGTGGTGATCGACTTCGTCGGGGAGGCGGGGGTTGAGCAACAAAGCTGGCAGATGCTGCGGCGGGGCGGGACCCACTTCGTGGTTGGTTACGGCGGCAAGCTGGAGGTCCCCACGGTGCAGATGATCTTCAACGAGATGGCCATCGCCGGAAGCCTGGTGGGGAACTACACGGAGCTGGTGGAGCTGATGGACCTCAACGCCCGCGGGCTGGTGAAGGTGCACACCCGGCAGTATCGGCTGGGCCAGATCAACCAGGCCATCGATGATTTCAAGAACCGCCGTTACATCGGCCGCGCGGTGATCATCCCGTAGGAAAGGGGGTCAACGATGTTCCCGGCACCCTTCGAGTATGTCGCCCCATCCACTCTCGATCAGGCCATCCGCCTCCTGCAACAACACGGTCCAGACGCCCGCCTTCTCGCCGGGGGGCAGAGCCTGATCCCCATGATGCGCTTCCGGCTGGTCAACCCGAGGATCCTCATCGATCTCCATCGCATCCCCGGCCTGGACCTCCTGGAAGAGGCGCAGGGGGTCCTCCGCATCGGGGCCATGGTGCGCCATCGCACGGTGGAGCGAGCCCCCCTGATCCAACAACGCTACCCGCTCCTGGCGGACACAGCGCGGGTCATCGCCGACCCCATTGTGCGCAATCGGGGCACCGTTGGAGGCTCCATCGCCCACGCGGATCCGGCAGGGGATTGGGGGGCAGCCCTCCTGGCGGCGAAGGCGGAGGTGGTGATCACCGGCCCCCAGGGCCGCCGGATCCGCCAGCGCGCCATGCCGCTGGAGGAGTTCTTCACCGGGCCTTTCATGACGGCTCTGGAACCCGGCGAGATCGTGACGGAGATCCGGGTTCCGGCTCCCGGGCCGCGGGAGGCAGGCGCCTATCTCAAAATCGAGCGCAAGGTAGGCGACTTCGCTGTGGTCGCTGTGGGGGTCCAGATCGCCCTGGATGCGGACGGGATTTGCCGGAAAGCCGGCATTGGGCTGTGCGCGGTCGGGCCGACCTCGTTGCGGGCACGGGAGGCGGAGGAGTGGTTGATCGGCAAGCGGCTGGATGAGGGCGTTATCGCCCGGGCGGGGGAGCTGGCCGCCGCGGCCTCTCAGCCCAACAGCGATACCCGGGGGCCCGCGGAATACAAACGGGACATGGTGCGTGTTCTGACGATCCGGGCCCTCCGGAAAGCCCTGGGACGCATCCCAGGGGCGTGAGGGGGAAGAAGACCAGGACCCGCTCCATCTCGTTGAGATCCGGGAGGGAACGATGCCGGCTCGCAAGGGAAAGCGGACGACCGGAGCGCCGCGCCGGGGGTCCACGCCCGAGGCCGTGGAGGCCCCCCGGCCTGCGGCTCGCCAGCGGATCCATGTGACCGTCAACGGCCGCCCCTACGAGGCGGAGGTGGAGGCCCGCACACTCCTGGTGTATTTCATCCGGGACACGCTGGGGCTCACAGGAACCCATGTGGGCTGTGATACGACCAGCTGCGGGGCATGCACCGTCCTTCTGAATGGAGAGGCTGTCAAAAGCTGCACCGTGTTCGCCATCCAGGCCGACGGGGCGGAGATCATGACCGTGGAAGGCTTGGCGAAAGACGGCGAACTGCACCCCCTGCAGAAGGCATTTTGGGAACACCATGGCCTTCAGTGCGGGTTCTGCACGCCCGGCATGCTGATGGCCGCCTACGCCTTCCTGAAAGAGAACCCCCGCCCCAGCGAGGAGGAGATCCGCATCGCCATCTCCGGCAACCTGTGCCGATGCACGGGATACATGAACATCGTCAAAGCCATCCAGCACGCCGCGCAGGAGATGGCCGCCTGAATGTGATCCTGTCGCTCAGGAGGTCGCTATGGCGCTCCCAGAGCAAGCCCATGCCGTTCTGGGCCATCCGGTTCGACGGAAGGAGGACATGCGGTTCATTCAGGGCCGTGGACGCTACCTGGACGATATCGTGCTGCCCCGCATGGCCTATCTGGCCCTGGTGCGCAGCCCCTATGCCCACGCCCGCATCCGGTCCATCCGCGTGGATGCCGCGAAGGCGATCCCCGGCGTGCTGGCAGTAATCACCGGAGAGGATTTGGAGGAGCTCGGCCTGGCCTGGATGCCCACCCTGGCCGGGGACAAGCAGATGGTCCTGGCGGTGGGCAAAGTGCTCTTCCAGTATCAGGAGGTCGCCGCGGTGGTGGGGGAGACCCGGGAGGCAGCGGTGGATGGGGCCCAGGCGGTGGAGGTGGATTACGAGCCCCTCCCGGTGGTGGTAGATCCCTTCCGGGCCCTGGAGCCGGACGCGCCGGTTCTGCGGGAGGACCGGGAGCAGAAAACCAATCACATCTGGCACTGGGAGGTAGGGGATCGGGAAGCAACCGAGGAAGCCTTGCGGCGCTCCGACGTGGTGATCCGGGAACGCATCCGATTCCAGCGGGTCCATCCGGCGCCCTTAGAACCATGTGGTTGCATTGCGGACTTCGATCGGATCACCGGTCGGCTGACCCTTTATGTGACCTCTCAGGCTCCTCATGCTTACCGGACGCTACTGGCCCTGGTGACCAAGCTCCCCGAGCACATGATCCGGGTGATCTCACCGGACATCGGCGGGGGGTTCGGGAACAAGGTGGCGATCTACCCCGGCTATGTGTGCGCCGTCGTGGCCTCGATGATGCTGGGACGCCCGGTGAAGTGGGTGGAGACGCGCACGGAGAACCTGACCTCCACCTCCTTCGCCCGGGATTACCATATGATGGTGGAGCTGGGAGCCACCCGGGAGGGGAAGGTGACAGCCCTGCGGGTGAAGACCATCGCCGACCATGGTGCCTTCGACGCCTCCGCGAACCCCACCCGTTTCCCCGCTGGGCTGTTCAGCATCTGCACGGGCTCGTATGACTTCCCGGTGGCCTTCGCCGAGGTGGACGCTGTCTACACCAACAAGGCCCCTGGCGGGATCTCCTATCGCTGCTCGTTCCGAGTGACCGAGGCCTCCTATCTGATCGAGCGGGCGATGGACATCCTGGCGGACGAGCTGGGGATGGACCCGGCGGAGCTGCGGCGGCGGAACTTCATCCCTCCAGAGAAATTCCCCTATCGCTCGGCCCTGGGTTGGACCTACGACAGTGGCAACTATGTGGCGGCCCTGGACCGGGCGCTGGAGCTGATCGGCTATGAGGAGCTCCGGCGGGAACAGGAGGAGCGCCGGCGTCGGGGCGAGCTAATGGGCATCGGCATCTCCTCCTACACGGAGATCGTGGGGGCCGGGCCGAGCCATACCTTCGACATCGCCGGCCTGAAGATGTTCGATAGCTGCGAGATCCGGGTCCATCCCACCGGCAAGATCCTGGCTCGCTTCGGCACCCGGCATCAGGGGCAGGGCCATGAGACGACCTATGCCCAGATCATCGCCCATGAACTGGGGGTCTCGGTGGAGGATGTGCTGGTCGAGGAAGGGGATACCGACACCGCCCCTTACGGCTTGGGGACCTACGCCAGCCGCAGCACCCCCACTGCGGGGGCGGCGGCAGCGATGTGCGCCCGCCGCATCCGCGAGAAGGCCCGCAAGATCGCCGCCCATCTGCTGGAGGCGGCGGAGGAGGACATCGTCTGGGAGGAAGGGCGCTTCATCGTCCGAGGCGTCCCCGGAAAGTCCGTGACCTTCCCCCAGGTGGCCTTCGCCGCCTACACCAACCCCCCTCCGGGGATGGAGCCGGGCCTGGAAGCCGTTTACTACTACGACCCCCCGAACCTCACCTTCCCCTTCGGAACCTATGTTTGTGTGGTGGACATCGATAAGGGGACCGGACAGGTGAAGGTCCGGCGGTTTGTGGGCGTTGATGATTGCGGGACGGTGATCAACCCGATGATCGTGGAGGGCCAGATCCACGGCGGCCTCACGGAGGGCTTCGCCATCGCCTTCATGCAGGAGATCGCCTACGATGAGAACGGCAACTGCCTCTCCTCGAACTTCACGGAATACCTGATCCCCACCGCCGTGGAGACCCCACGATGGGAGCTGGACCGCACAGTGACGCCGTCCCCGCATCACCCGCTGGGGGCCAAAGGGGTGGGCGAGTCGGCCAACGTGGGCTCCCCAGCTGCCTTCGTCAACGCCGTGGTGGACGCACTGTCCCATCTGGGGGTGCGCCACATTGACATGCCCATCACCCCATGGAAGATCTGGAGGATCCTGCGGGAACACGGGATCACCGAGTGAACACAGAGAGAGCGCCGGGGATGGGGCGGATGCTTCAGAGGCCTGCCCCATCCCCGGCCGGATCGGCAGGACAACCTGTTCTGCCAGGGATGGAGGGTGAGGTCCGATGGGCTGGCGTCTGAGCGGGGGGCTTCGGCTGGATGAGCTGATCCGGGATCTGGAGGCGCGCGGGGAGGCGTTCGTGATCGCCACCGTGGTCCGCCGGCAGCCTCCAGTATCGGCGCACGTAGGGGATCGAGCGGTGATCACCGCCGATGGACGGATCTACGGTTGGGTGGGCGGGGGCTGCGCTCATGATCTCATCCTCCGGGAGGCCCGGGCCGTGCTGGCGAGCCGCCGACCGCGCCTCCTGCGCATCGCACCGGAGGCGAACGGGGAGGACATCGAAGAAGAAGCCCGCACCGTGGCGACCATGGCCTGCCCCAGCCGGGGGGAGCTGGAGGTCTTCCTGGAGCCGTGGGTCCGGGAGCCGCAGCTGTTGATCTTCGGGGAATCCCCCCTGGCCCAGGCCCTGGCCGTGTTCGGCCAGGTTTTGGGATACGAAGTCACTCGGTTGGTCCAGCGAATGCCCTCCCCGGAGGAGACATCGGGGATCCGGCTCACGCCCCTGGAAGCTATGCCTGCTTTCTCCCCGAACGACGAGCTCTATGTGGTGGTGGCCTCGATGGGCCACTACGACGAGGAAGCCTTGGCGGCCGCCCTGCGCACCCCTGCCCGCTACATTGGCCTGGTGGCCAGCCGCCGTCGAGCCCAGGCGCTCCTGAACTTCCTGCAACAGTCCGGGTGGTCCGAAGCGGACCTGGGGCGAATTCGGGCCCCTGCGGGCCTGGACCTCGGGGCAGTGACCCAGGAGGAGATCGCCCTTGCGGTGATGGCGGAGATCATGCAGGAGCGACGGCGGGCGATGGCTGAACGGATGGTTTCGTTGGAATCGACTTCTCCGCGGGCCCGGGATCCGGTCTGCGGGATGGAAGTGGAGGTGGCGACAGCCCGCTATCACGTGGAATGGGGGGGGCAACGGTTCTATTTCTGTTGCGCCCATTGCCGGCAGGCGTTCCTCGCGGATCCTGCCCGCTACACGCCAGCGGTTGCTCAGCCAGAACGGGGGCAGTAAGCGGACCGTGGTTGCCCGCCTGCTCCTTCCAGTTGTCCCCACACAGGAAGCATGACAGCTATGGGCGATGTGAGCGGGATCATCCTGGCGGCAGGTCGCTCCCGCCGACTCGGTTGGCCGAAGCATCTGCTTCCCTGGGATGGACAGACTGTGCTGGAGCATATCGTGGAGAGGATTATGGGTTTGCCCCTCCGGCAGGTTGTGGTCGTCCTGGGCCCTTCATCAGCCCCGCTTGCTCCCCGGCTGGAGGCCCTGGGGGCGATCCCGGTGAAGGTGCCAGAGGGGGCGCAGGCTTGCGCGGTCTCGATCCAGACCGGCCTGCAGGCCGCGCGGGAGGCAGATGCCGTCATGTTCTTTCTGGGGGATCAGCCAACCCTTCCATTGTCAGCCGCGCAGGTCATGCTGGATGGATGGCGGAAGCGCGGACGGCCCCTTCAGGTGATCCGTTATCGCGAGGGGCGGGGGCATCCTGTTCTGGTCGCCCGGGCTCTGTTTGAGGCCCTGGAAGCGCGGATCGGGGAAAAGGTCCTCTGGGAGCTAATGGCGGAACACCCGGAGTGGGTAGCCGAGGTCCCCCTGGATCTGCCGCTTCCGCGGGACATCGACACGTGGGAGGATTACTGGACGCTCCGGGCAGAGGCCGGGTTACCCCTCGTAGGTGGCGGTTAACGGTGTTACGGGCGATCGAACATGGGCCCCGCTGAGCGTTAGCGTTCTCCTTGCCCCATCCCTGCAAGCTCCTCATACAGACGCTCGCCCCGATGAAGACGCTCGGCAATGCGGTAAGTCTGCTCCTGGGCCCGTCGGGTTGGGACGTGGGCGGCCAGATAGCGGGCGGCGGCGATCAGCGCCCAGTCCCCCGGAGAGGTTCCGCGCCAGATCGAGAACTGACGGAAGGCGGCTTCCATCATCTGAATGGTGTGGAAGTTTCGATCCTCGCGCAGTAACCCATGCCCCAGGGCTGCCAGCAAGCGGCTCGCCTCGCCCCCTGCCCGCAGATAACCGGCCACCGCGGAGGCGACCTCCTGCACTGCGGCCTGCCGGTTAAGGAGAGCCTGGAGCGTTTCCTCCACATGGTCGGGATCTCCCATGGCGGAGCCCTCCTCGGGGAGAGGGGCCGGCGGGATGTTCAGAAAGCGATCTAGGTAGACACTCATCGCCGCGTCGAAAACTCCCCGCAGGAGGGCGCGGGAGGGGAACCGGCGCATCGCCTGATGAACGGCGCTGGCGAAACTGAAAGTGTGCAGCGCAGTGTCCCAGTCGCTGAACTCGTTGTTCATGGAGAACCGGACAATCCGCAGGGCCGCCGCAGCGGCCACCGTGCCGGCCACTTCCTCCCATGGTGCCCCTTCCTGCAGGGCCTCCAGAAGGGCCTCGACGATGTCCACCGGCTGATCCCCCAGCAGCACGGGGATCAGCCTCTCCGGGCCAGTCCATTTCCCCTTTGAGGCTGGATCCGCTGCCGGGATGGTAGGCAATATCTCAAAGGCCTGCTCCAGGAGAGCTACCAGGCCCACCGGATGACGCCAGGCCGCGTTCTCCTCCATGCGCTCCCCGCTCACCAGGATCGGGACGAGGCTGGTCAACGTTGGGCCGGCGTGTTGCCAGCCTGCGATCTCCAGCGCTTCGAATGCCTTGTTCGCAAAATCCAGAGCATGGCCTATCGCTATGTAGCGATGGTCGGTGGCGGAAGCGAAAATCATGTCCGCGATGGCGAGCGGGGGGAGGCCTGCCTCGACCGCCGATGCCAGGCAGCGTTCCGCCCCTTCCGCATCTCGCACCTCCACGAATTGCCGAAACCAGCGGCGGAGACGCTCTGGATCTGAGGCCGGGCCCGGGAGCGGGCGGATCGGGAATCGGGGGGAGGCCCCTTCGCAATCTTCGGCCACCGCGTCCAGGCCATGGTAAAGGGCGCGGGGGCGATCCCGGGGATCCAGATAGGGGAGCATGTTCATCATCGCCGTCAGGATCGTCAACCCAGGCCCCCAGCCGGCCTGGCGATAATGCACGCCGAACTCCAGCCCGATCCGGAAGATCTCCACCGGATCTTCCCCCAGGTCCAGGAGGCGCAGGATCGATTTGGCGAGGACCAGGGGTAGATGATGCTTCAAACCATCCTCCAGACGGGCTCGAGTCTGGGCGTGCCGATCCTCCCGCGGGTGCAGGTTGACCCACACCTCCTCTCCGCGGATCTCCACCGGGAAGACGATCAGGTCATCCGCCCACAGGTCGAAGGTGCCTCCTGTCTGCAGGTCGAAGCGGGCGTGATGCCAGTGGCAGGTGAGCAGGCCCTCGCGGAGGGTTCCCCGATGGAGGGGAAAGCCCATATGCGGGCACCGGTTATCGATCGCGTAGATGCGATCTCCCTCAGCGAACAGAGCGATCATGTGACGGCCGGCTCGGATCACCATGGTTTCCCGCGGCCTGAACATCCGAAACCCGGGCCACCCGGAGCCAGGACCCGGATGCTGGGTTCATCTCTGTCCTCCGGCGTGTGGGTATTTATGGCGATCCTACATGATCCGCAAAGTGCAGCTACACGCTTTTCGTTTCTGAAGAAACTGCTCCCCTTGGACTCCCTACGTCCAGTTCTCCAGCACCGCTTTTACCTTGCTCATAAAGGCATCCGCCTGGGCGCCATCAATGATGCGATGGTCGAAGGTCAGGGTGAGGTAGACCATAGGGCGGATGGCCAGGGCATCCCCCTGGGGGGTCTCCACGACCACCGGACGCTTGTGGACGCGCCCCACGCCCAGGATGGCGCAGTTGGGCTGGTTAATGATGGGAGTGGCGAAGAGGCTGCCCGATACACCGTGGTTGGTGATGGTAAAGGTGCTGCCCTGGACCTCATCGGGCTTCAGTTGACGCTTGCGGGCCCGCTCCGCCAGATCGTGGACCGCCCGGGCCAGCCCGATCAAGCTATAGGTGTCCGCGTTCTTGATCACCGGCACGATCAGCCCCTCCTCCCCCAGGGAGACCGCCACCCCGATGTGATAAACCTTGTAGACCCGGATCCCCTCCTCGGTCCACGTGCTGTTGAGGATCGGGTAGGCTTTGAGGGCGGCCACGGCGGCCATGATGAAATACGGCGTGAGCGTCAGGCGCACCCCCTCCCGCTCGAAGGCCGCCCGGTTGGCCTCATAATGGGCCATCACCCGGCTCATATCGACCTCGAAGACAGTGGTCACATGGGGGGAGGTGTGCTTGGAGCGGACCATGTGCTCGGCGATGGCCCGACGGATCGAGGTGAGCGGGAGGATCTCATAGGGCATCGCCGGGGCAGCAGGCGGGGGCGGCGGGGCCGCGGGCGCAGGAGGCGCGGCCGGGGCCGGAGCGGCTCGCAACACCTCCTCGGTAGGCCGGAAGAGCTCCCCGGTCCCCGGCTGCTCCCAGGGCGGCAGCTCCGCCTCCTGGGGGGCCGCCGGAACGCCGGCCGGCTGGAGCTTCATCCGCTCAATGTAAGCCAAGAGATCCTTCTTGGTGACGCGGCCGCCCTCCCCGGTGCCCGGGACCTTGGAGAGATCGATCCCATATTCGGCGGCCATCTTCGCCACCACCGGGGAGATGCGCGGACCACCCTCCCGGCGGCCCGCCGGGGCCGGCTCCGGGGCAGGCGGGAGACCCGCGGCTGCGGGCGCGACGGCCGGGGCCTCCTCCAGGGGCTCGATCTCCCCGCCGTGGCCCACCCGATAGGGACGTTCGGGAACCGGCTCCCCCGGCTGCCCCACCATGGCGATCAGCGTCCCCGCCCGCACGGTGACGCCCTCGGGGAAATAGATCTTGAGCAGCACCCCATCGGCCGGCGCCGTTACCTCCGTGGTGACTTTCTCGGTCTCCACCTCCAGCAGGGGCTCGAACTGACGGACCGGCTCTCCCTCCCGTTTCAGCCAGCGGAGGATCTTCCCCTCCACCACGCTCTCCCCCAGCTGCGGCATGATCACCTGGGTCGGCATCGGAAGGCCTCCTTCGCACGCACGACGATCGCTGTGGCTTGCCTTCAGGGTCCCGAGAAAGCCGGGGCATCACTGGACGCGGGCCCTCAATATCGGGCCAGCCGCCGGATGGCCTCGGCGATCTTCTGCGGGCTGGGCATGAAGAAGTCCTGCATCGGCGGGCTGAAGGGCACCCCCGGCACATCCGGCCCCGCCAGCCGCATCACCGGGCCGTCCAGGTATTCGAAGCCCTCCTCGGCCAGGATGGCCGCCACCTCCGCCCCATAGCCCAGGGTCAGATTGTCCTCGTAGACGATCAGGGCCTTCCCCGTCTTCTTCACCGAGTTGAGGATCGTCGCCTTGTCTACCGGGGCCAGGGTCCGCAGATCCACCACCTCCACATCGATCCCCTCCTTCGCCACCATCTCGGCTGCCTGGAGGGCGTAGTAATGCATCATCCCATAGGCGAAGACGGTGAGGTCGCTCCCCTCCCGGGTCACCTTCGCCGGGCCGATGGGGACGATGTAGTCCCCGTCGGGGACTTCCCCTTTGATCAGCCGGTAGCCCTTCTTCGGCTCGAAGAAGAGCACCGGGTTCGGGTCGCGGATGGCCGCCTTCAGCAGCCCCTTGGCGTCGTAGGGGTTGGAGGGGATGACCACTTTCAGGCCGGGCACATGGGCGAAGAAGGCCTCCACGCTCTGGCTGTGGTAAAGGCCGCCGCTGATCCCGCCCCCGTAGGGGGCGCGGATGACCATGGGGACGTTGTAGACGCCCCCGGAGCGGTAGAAGAAGCGGGCGGCCTCGTTGACGATCTGATTGAAGGCGGGATGGATGAAGTCGGCGAACTGGATCTCACAGATGGGGCGGAAGCCGTTGAGGGCCGCCCCGATGCCGATGGCCACGATGGAGAGCTCCGCCAGCGGGGAGTCGATCACCCGCCACTCCCCGTATTTCTGCCATAATCCCATGGTGGCCCGGAACACCCCGCCCCGCGGGCCCACGTCCTCCCCCACCACGAAGACCCGCGGATCCCGGGCCATCTCCTCATCGATGGCCTCGCGGATCGCTTCGATCAGCGTCTTCTCCGGCATGTTCTTCCCTCCAAACGTTCGTTCGAGAAAAAGAACGGCCTACCCGGGTTCGACGAAGACGCGGGGCGCTTTCACTCCCCCCACCAGCCGGAGCGGTCCTCCGTGGCGAAGACAGGGGCCAGGGCCTCCTCGGGAGCCGGATAAGGGGCTTCCTCCGCCTGCCGCTGGGCCTCATCCACCTCGGCCCGCACCCGCTCCTCCAGCTCGTCCTCGAGCCGTTGGGTGAGGAGGCTTCGCCGGTAGAGATAATCCCGCAGGCGGGGCAGCGGATCCCGCAACTTGCCCTGCTCCACCTCCTCCCGCGTCCGGTAAGTCCGATCATCGTCATCGGACGAATGGGGGGTCCACCGGTAGGTCACCGCCTCGATGAGGGTCGTCCCCTCCCCCGCCCGCGCCCGATCCACCGCCTCCTTCACGACCTGATAGACCTCCAGGACGTTGCCGCCGTCGCAGACAGCCCCGTGGATACCGTAGGCAGCGGCCCGATCAGCGACACGCTTCACCGCCATCTGCTTCCAGACCGGCACGGAGATCGCATACTGGTTGTTGTGGACCAGGACGATGAGGGGGAGCTTGTAGATACCGGCCCAGTTCAACGCCTCGTGGAAGTCACCCTCGCTGGTGCTGCCCTCGCCAGTGGAGGTGAGGACCACCCGCATCTCCCGGCTCACCCGGAACCCGGCGGCCTCCAGCTGGGGCCGGAGCTTTTGTTTGAGGACCTCCGCGAGGGCGATGCCGGCGGCCTGAGGAAGCTGGGTGGCAACGGGGCTGGAGCCGGCGATGATGTTCAGGTGGCGGAGGCTGAAGTGGGAGGGCATCTGGCGGGCGGCGCTGTGGGGATCGCCCTTCTTCCCGTAGAGGGCGAGCATGAACTCCACCGGCTTCATCCCCAGGGCGATGGAGAGAGCGAGGTCCCGATAGTAAGGGTGCACGATGTCGAACCCTTTGCGCAGGGCGTAGGCAGCCCCCACCCCGATGCCTTCGTGGGCGATGCCGGAGATGTGGAAGGGGACGCGGCCCTGGCGCTGCAGAACCCAACAGCGCTCGTCGAGCCGGCGGGAGAGGAGGAGGTGGTAATACATCCGGAGGACGGTCTCGTCGGAGAGCCCGAGGTCCTCATGGCGCTGGGTGATCGGAAGGAACTCTTTTACCTCGACCGCCATCGCTGCCTCCTGAGCGGTTGTTCATCCTGAGGGTGTCGCTTCTTTCTTTTCCCTCCACTGGCGTTCCATCTCCATGTAATGATCGGGGTAGATCCCGGTGTAGCGGAGGAACTTGGGGATGGGGTAGCGGATGCCGCCCTTGTGGGTGCCCTCCAGTCCCTCGACGATCCACTCGATCTTGCTGTTCGGGATGGTGAAGGCCATCTCGTCGTCCTGGGCCTGGCCGAAGACCCGATCGCCGTAGCAGGGGAGGATGACCTGGCACTCATCGGTCTTCATGGTGGTGATCACCGCGTCGGCGCAGTCGATGCGCCCGGAGAAAGAGGAGGTGAGACGCCCTCCCGTCTTCCAGAGGCGGGCGACCACCAGGCGCATGACTTGAGCGGAGTTCCCGTAGATGAGGATCACATGGGGCTCAAAGGTGGTGCGATGAAGGGGGGCGACGACGACGCCTTCCCACTGGCGGTATTCCCATTTGTCGACCTGGGCCTCGCTCACCGCTCCGGCGGCCGGGGTTTCCGTATACATCCCGGCGCAGGTCATGCCGTTGAGGTAGTAATCGAGCAACGGTTCAAAGCCCCACACGGCTTTGGCGAGGGGGCAGGAGAGGTCCTCCCCTCGCATCCCGATGATCCAACCGTAATGACGGGCGATGGCGAATCCCTGACAGATGGCGATCTGCTGGCCGAAATCCCGTTTGGGGAAGCGGGTCTTCTCCGGCCACGGCTCCCCCGGGGCGATCATCCGGATCGCCACCGGGAAGGTGGCCGGGCGCACGTGAGCCTGAAGGGCCTCCTGCAGGCGTTGAAGCCTGTCCAGCATCCCGGCCTCCTGTAAGTGGAAAGGTGCCCCTCCCGCGCCACGGCTGGAGCCGGACGCCCCGGCCGCCCGATTTCGATCTCAGGGTTCATTGTAACTCAAGGGGGAATCCGATGACAAGGCCCGCGACGCTCGGGGGGTATCGGCTTAGGCGTCGAATGAATTCGACCTCGGGGAGCCTTCGGCCAACGGTCGGCCTGCGCCGACCCAAAGAACCTCCTTGGCGTCGGCCAAGACCGACGCTTGGCGCGAAAGCGCCTTAGAAGGCCGATTTCAATCGGCGCGAAAGCCTTCGGCCAACGGTCGGCCTACGCCGACCAAAAAGCATCCTTCGCGTCGGCGAAGGCCGACGCCCGGCGCGCCAGCGCCTTGAGAGGCCGATTTCCAATCGGCGTGAGATCGAAAACACATCCCTCGCATCGGCAGAGACCGCTCTCCGGGTAAGCCTCGATGAAGGCGGAAGGACCTGTCCGGGCATCCGCGCCTCGATTCGTGGACGCCATTGGCCCGCCGAATCAGTGGCTTGGTTAAAATGAAGAGCGGGCGCCTCCTTCATCGGGCTATGGGTTCATCCGGTGGGGTGCCGCGCCCCCGGATCGCCGCGAGAGACAGCCATCGCCATTTGTGGAGCCTTCCAATGCCGCTCCCGAATGCCGAAAACGCCTACGTCCCTTTGTCCAAGATCACTCGATATCTGCTGTCGGAAACACACAGCGTCGGCAGGGCAAAGGCCAGGTTCTTCCGTGCCCTTGGGTTCAATGAAAGACACCCAGAGCTTCTGCAGGAGGCGCTCCTGGAAGTTGCTCGGGAGGGCCTCGTGAGAGGCATCCTTGAGACGCCATACGGCAGCAAATATGTCGTGGATGGTCAGCTGCGGACACCAAAAGGGGAATTGGTGTGGATTCGAACGATATGGATTGTGGAAGCGGGTCAAGATCAGCCGCGGCTGGTTACCGCCTATCCTCGAGAGGAGGAATGAGCGATGATCCGAGAACTAGACAGTGTGGTACTGATGCGGGATCTACCGGAGCACGGCTTACGGGCCGGAGATGTAGGAGTCGTGGTGCACGTTTACGGGGAGGGGATCGGATTCGAGGTGGAGTTCGTGACGGGCGACGGGAAGACGGTGGCGGTGGTTACCCTGAGCCGGGATGAGGTTCGGCCGATCGGAAAGGAGGAGATCCTGCACGTGCGGACCCTGACCTCCACCTAAGGGAGGGACGCCTGGCCGGCCGCCGGCGGCCGCGCTGCCGTCAGGGCCTCTATAATTGGATGCGCATCACCTCTTCGAGGGAGGCCTCCAATGGGGCTGCTGGATGGGAAGATCGCCTTGATCTTCGGGGTGGCGAACGACCACTCCATCGCCTGGGGCATCGCCAAGGCGATGCATGCGGAGGGGGCCACCCTGGCCTTCTCCTACGCCGGGCCGGCCCTGGAGCGACGGGTGCGCCCCCTGGCGGAGAGCGTGGGGGCGTCCTTCATCGAGCCGTGCGACTTGAGCGATGACGACCAGATCACCGCTCTCTTCGAGAAATACCGCCAGGCCTACGACCGGCTGGACATCCTGGTCCACGCCGTGGCCTTCGCGAAGCGGGAGGAGCTGAGCGGACCGTATTACCTGACCTCCCGCGAAGGGTTCCGCGTCGCCATGGACGTGAGCGTGTATTCCTTCACCGCCCTGGCCCGGGAGGCCGCGCCCCTGATGAAGAACGGCGGGGCGCTGCTCACCCTGACCTACTACGGCTCGGAGAAGGTGGTCCCGCACTACAACGTGATGGGCGTGGCCAAGGCCGCCCTGGAGGCCTCGGTCCGTTACCTGGCCTATGACCTGGGGCCGAAGGGCATCCGGGTCAACGCCATCTCCGCCGGCCCGATCCGCACCCTGGCGGCGACCGGCATCCCGGGGTTCCGCTCCCTCTACAGCCTGTTCCGGGAGATCGTCCCCCTGCGGCGCAATGTCACCATTGATGACGTGGGGGCATTGGCCGCCTGGCTGTGCAGCGACCGGGCGGCCGCCATCACCGGCGAGGTGATCTTCGTCGACGCCGGGTATCACATCCTCGGCGTCACCGAGCGCCTGGTGGAGGAGCCGGCGGAGGCCCGTTGACGGATCATCACCGCCCGGAGGCGAAGCGGAGGGAACGATCCCATGGGTTTCTGGAAGCGTTCGACGGCTTCTCGGGAAGCGCCTCTCTCCCCGGAGGCCCGGCGCCAGCGGTTGTGGGAGCGGGCGATGGGCCGCCTCCGGCCAACCCTGCCCTCGGATTCCCCCTCCTGGGTCCTGGGCGAGGCCTACGACGTGGAGAACGCCTTGGTCTGGTTCGACGTGGTGATGCGGGTCGGCTCGGGGTGGGTGCGGCGGCGCTATCGCTACGACGGCGAGGTGGATGTGCTCTACTTCAGCGGTGAGGTCCCCTTCCCGGAGGCCGAACTGGACCGGCTGCCCCCGGAGCGGATGGTCTGGCCCGCTGGTTCCCTCCTCCGCCCGGCTTCCGCCGGCCTCGAAGAGCGCCCCAGGCTTGCCGGATCCCAGGGAGAAGGCTATAATTGGAAATAGATCGGGACGTGGCGCAGCCAGGTTAGCGCACTGCAATGGGGTTGCAGGGGTCGGCGGTTCAAATCCGCCCGTCCCGACTGCGGGGGGTGGTCCGATGGGGCCACCCCCCGCGTGTTCCCAGCCCCCGTCCCTTGCCCGCGTGGAGGATTCGAGTGTCCCGCCTGCTTCCTCGCGGACCCCGAGTCGGCCTGTGGTTGCGGGGCGCAGGGCTCATCGCCCTGGCCGCCGGCGGCCTCCTCCTCTTCCCCCATCTGTGGCCCATGGTGACCGAGCGGGAGCGGCTGGAGGCATGGCTGGCGGCCAACCGGGCGACGGGAGCCTTCCTCCTCATCGGATTGAACGCCCTGCAGGTGATCCTCGCGCCGTTGCCGGGGGCGTTGCTGGGGTGGATCAGCGGCTACTGGTTCGGGCCCTGGTGGGGATCCCTGGTCACCTGGATCGGGGTCAGCCTGGGAAACGGCCTCACCATGGCCGTGGCCCGTATCCTGGGCCGCCCGCTGCTCCTGGCCGGGCTTCCGGCCCATCGGCTGGAACGGATGGATCGTCTGCTCCGGCGCTACGGATTGGTCCTCATCCTAATCGTCTTCCTGCTGCCCTTCACACCGGACGATCTCCTGGCGTGGGCCGTCGGGCTTTCTCCGCTCCCCCTCGGCCCCGCCTTCGCCGTGAGCACCCTCGCCCGTCTGGTCCACGTGCTGATCGCCAACGCCATTGGGGCCTATCTGCGCTCCGGGGATCTGCTCTGGCTGGGGATGGTCGCCGCCCTCAGCCTCGGGGCCCTCGCCTTAGCGTGGCGGCTGGCGACGGCCGCCCGCCTCCCCCTCTCCGCCCTCTACGACGATCGCCCGGGATGACGGTCCCTAGATCCCAAAATTCGGCTATAATCTTCGTGAAGGGTTTTACAATCCGAAGGAGGAATCCCCATGCGCCCCAAGATCACGATTGTCGGTGCGGGGAACGTGGGCGCCACGACGGCCCACTGGCTGGCGGAGCGGGAGCTCGGGGACATCGTGCTGGTGGACATCCCCCAGACCGAAGGCATGCCGAAAGGGAAAGCCCTCGACCTCATGCAGGCCGGCCCCATCGTCGGCTACAACACCCGCCTCATCGGGACCACGGACTACGAGCCGACGGCGAACTCCGACATCGTGGTCATCACCGCCGGTGTCCCTCGTAAACCCGGGATGAGCCGGGAGGACCTGGTCAACGTCAACGCCAACATCATCCGGGATGTGATCAGCAAAGCGGTCCCTCTCTCCCCGAACGCGATCTACATCGTGGTGACCAACCCGCTGGACACCATGACCTACCTGGCCTACAAGCTCTCCGGCCTCCCCCGGGAGCGGGTCATCGGGCAGGCCGGGATCCTGGACAGCGCCCGGATGCGCACCTTCATCGCCATGGAGCTGGACGTGGCGGTGGAGAACGTCCAGGCCATGGTGCTGGGCGGACACGGGGACGAAATGGTCCCGATGGTGCGCTTCACCACTGTGGCCGGCATCCCCATCTCCATGCTGCTCCCCAAGGAGAAGATCGACGCCATCGTTGACCGCACCCGCAAGGGCGGCGGGGAGATCGTGAGCTTGCTCAAGACGGGGAGCGCCTACTACGCCCCCGGCGCGGCGGTGGCCCAGATGGTGGAGGCCATCCTCAAGGACCAGAAGCTGATCGTCCCCTGCTCGGTGTATCTGCAGGGCGAATACGGCCTCCACGACATCTGCTTCGGGGTCCCGGTGAAGCTGGGCCGCAAGGGCGTGGAGCAGATCATCGAGCTGCCCCTCAACGAGGAGGAGCGCGCCATGCTCGAGCGGTCGGTCCAGCTCATCCGCAACACCATGGCCGCCCTCCAGCCCGCCTGAGGCGATGCTCCGGCTGCCGGCCTTGGCCACCCTTCGGGCGGGGCGGATCCTCCTGTGGGGGGTTGCCCCGCCTTTCTCGTCAGAAGCGCTTCGGGGGATCCTTTTACGCCGCGGGGAGGAGATCCTCGCCCCCGGCCCCGTGGAGGTCGCTTTTGCTTTCCCCGAGTGGACTCAGCCCCGGCGGGTAATCCCCCATCAGGTCCGTATGGAACGGGGCGGGGTGATCCGGGCCCCGTGGGTGACCCTCTGGCTGGTCCGCTTCGGCTATGAGGAGCCCCGGGCCGAGCTGGCGGGGATGACGCCGGAAGGGGAGCGGGTGGAGCTCCTGGTGCGGGACCTGGACCTGGATGCGGTGGAGGCCTACGTCGCGGCGCCGACCTGGCAACGTTGCGCAGGGGGAGTGTGGGTGGAGGCCGGGCCCGCTCTGCAGATCCGCCCGGATCCGGAAGCGGACTGGGCGGCCGCTTGGCTGGAGCGGATGCTCCCCCCGCCGGTTGCCCGGGCCCTGGAGGGGCTGCGCCAGGAGGCCGTCCGGCGGGGGATGCCCTGGCCGGTCCTGTATCGGGCCCGGGAGAGCCGTTTCGACGGAGAGAGCCGTCGGCAGATTGAGGAGATGATCCTTCTGGCCCGCGCCCTCCGCCGGCATCGGCTGACTCTTCCCCAGCTGGAGGCCCTCGCGGAGGCGCCACTGGATCTGTAAGGTCAGCGAGGCTCCCCTCGGAGGGACAGGAGCTGGCGCCATCGCGTCTGGAACTCGTTCAGGACCAGGAGGGCCTGCAACGGGGTTATGTTGACCAGATCCAGCCCGAGGAGCTCCTGCAGCAGGCGGTAGGCCTCCTCGAACTCCCGGGGGAGGGCGGGGGGCTGCTCCGGCCGGGCGGCTGGAAGCTCCGGGCCGCGCCGGGCGCCCTCGAGCTCCGCGAGGATCTGCTGCGCCCGCCGGATCACCCAGTCCGGCAGGCCGGCCAGGCGGGCTACATGGATCCCGTAGGACTTGTCCGCCGCCCCTGGCACCACCCGCCGCAGGAACACCACCTGATCCCCCACCTCCCGCACCGCCATCGTCATATTGATAGCTCCTTCCAGCCGCTCCGCCAGCCGGGTCAGCTCGTGATAATGCGTCGCGAAGAGGGTCCGGGCCTGCACCTCATCGTGGAGGGCCTCGGCCACCGCCCAGGCCAGGCTCATCCCATCATAGGTGCTGGTCCCCCGCCCCACCTCGTCCAGGATCACCAGAGAGCGGGGGGTGGCGTGGTGGAGGATGTAGGCGGTCTCCATCATCTCCGCCATGAAGGTGGAGATCCCGGCGGTGATGTCGTCGCTGGCCCCTACCCGGGCGAAGAGACGATCCACCACCCCGATGCGGGCGGAGCGGGCAGGCACGAAGGAGCCCATCTGAGCCATGAGGGCGATGAGGGCCACCTGCCGGATATAGACGGATTTGCCGCTCAGGTTGGGACCAGTGAGGATGATCAGGCGGCAGGCGTGGCTGAGCTCCGCGTCGTTGGGCACGAAGGGCTCGCCGGGCGGGAGACAACGCTCGACCATGGGATGGCGGCCCTCCCGGATCTCAATGCGATCGCTCTCCTCCACGATGGGGCGCGTGTAGCCGTAGCGGGCGGCGGCCTCCGCCAGGGCCTGGTAGACGTCCAGCTCGGCCAGATGGCGGGCCACCCCCTGCAGGCGCTCGATGTGCTCGGCGACCTTCCCCCGAATCTCCACGAAGAGCTCATATTCCAGGTCCTCGATGCGCTCCCGGGTGGCCAGGATCTGCGTCTCCCGGGCCTTGAGCTCCGGGGTGACGAACCGCTCGGCGTGGGTGATGGTGGCCCGCCGCTCGTAATCGGCAGGCACCTGGTTGGCCTTCGATCGAGGGACTTCGATGAAGAACCCGAAGATCTCGTTGTAACGGACGCGGAGGCTGTCGATGCCGGTGCGGGCCCGCTCCCGCTGCTCCAGCTCCGCCAGCCAACGCCGGCCCTCCTCCTCCGCCCGACGCAATCGGTCCAGCTCCTCGTGATAGCCGGGCTTGATCAGGCCGCCCTCCCGCAACAAGATGGGGGGATCGTCCACAATGGCCCGGTCGATCAGCGAGACCACCTCCACGCATGGATCCAGGGCGTCCCGCAGGGCCTGCAGGCGGGCGGATTGAGCCCACAGCAGCCGGCTTCGGATCTGCGGGATCCGCTGCAGCGTCCGCTTGAGGGCCACCAGGTCCCGGGCGTTGGCGTTGCCGAAGCCGATGCGGCCCACCAGCCGCTCCACGTCGTAAAGGCCGTCCAGCAGCCGCCGCAGGTCTTGGCGCAGCAGCCCATCCCGCACCAGCTCCTCCACGGCGTCCAGGCGCATCCGGATGGCCTCAATATCCACCAGGGGCTGGAGGAGCCAGCGGCGCAGCAGTCGCGCCCCCATGGCGGTGGCCGTGTGGTTGAGGACGGCGAACAGGCTCCCCTCCGTCCGGCGCTCCCGGATGGTCTCGGTGAGCTCCAGGTTGCGCCGGGTGATGGGATCCAGCCCCATGAAGGCATCCCGATGATAGGTGCTGAGGTGGCGCAGGTGGCGGAGGTCGGAGATCTGGGAGGATTTCACGTAGTGGAGGGCGGCGCCGGCGGCGGCGATGGCCCAGGGCAACCCCTCGCAGCCGAAGGGCTGTAGGGAGGCCACCCCGAAATGTTCCAGGAGGGATCGACGGGCCTGCTCCGGGTCGAAGGCCGCGTCGGCCACCGGGGAGATGCGGACGGTGCGCTCCCCTTTCAGGCGGGCGACCCAGGCCTCCTCCCGCGCGCGGGATTCCGGGAGCACCAGCTCGGCCGGGCTCAGGCGGGCCAGCTCCTCCATCAGAGCCTGCTCCGCCTCCGGGCCCTCCAGCTGGGTGGTGAAGAACTCCCCGGTGGAGAGATCCATGGCCGCCAGGCCGAAGGCCCGGCCGTCGGGGGAGGGGGCGACGGCCGCCAGGTAGTTCTCCAGTCGGTCCCGGAGCAGCGCCTCCTCCACCACCGTGCCCGGGGTGATCACCCGCACCACGTCCCGCTTGACCAGGCGCTTGACCTTCTTGGGATCCTCGAGCTGCTCGACAATGGCGACCTTATAGCCCTTGGCGATGAGCTTGCCGATGTAAGAGGTGACGTGGTGGGCCGGGACCCCGGCCATGGGGAGGCGGATGTCCTTGGAGAAGGCACGGGAGGTGAGGGCCAGCTCCAGCTCCCGAGCGGCGATCTTCGCGTCCTCCTCGAACATCTCGTAGAAATCGCCCAGCCGGAACATGACGATGGCGTCGGGGAAGCGGGCCTTGATGCGGCGATACTGGGCCAGCATGGGGGTCTCCGCGCTCATCCCTCCTCACCTCCTGCCCGTCCCTCTCAGCGGCGATGCCTATGGATCTTGAGGTCGCTCATTCGCGAACGGTTCCGCCTTTAACTATATGCGGAAGCCGGTTCGCCGGGAAGAATCCGGGCGGAATCGGAGGGCGAGCGGCCCGCTTCCCTCGCTTCCCCGGGGAGGAGCTCACCGAATCGAGCGCCGGGCGGCCTGTTGGCACAGGCTGCGCCCGCCGGCCTCCAGCCACTCCTGGAGCCGGGCGCTCTGGGCCCGCCCCCGGCGGGCGTCCTCATAGATGCCGAGGCCCCAGTAGACGTAGCGGCGGGTCTCCGCGCTCCACCGCCCCGGCTGGCCGATCACCGAATGCCCCCCGTTGTAGCCGGCCAGGGCATGGGCCACATCCCCCTCGGCCTTTCGCAACGCCTCCGCCAGATAGGCGAGGCCGGCCCGGGCGTTGGTCTCTGGATCCAGGGGGTCCTCCCCGATCCCGAAGTGGAAGGGCATCACCTGGAAGAGGCCCAGGGCCCCGCTGCGGGAGCGGGCCTGCGGATCCCCACAGGACTCGATCTGCATCACCGTGGCCACCAGATTGGGATCCAGACCGTAAGCCCGGGCCCAAGCTCGGATGCGATCCGACCAGCGCTGCACCTCCGGCGTGAAGAGGGGCGCCAGGCCCTCCGGGGCCTCCGGAGCCGGGACAGGAGCCCGCGCGGCGCGCTCCAGGACGGCGGTCTCCTCGGGATGGAGCGAAAGGGCCACCACCCCGGCGAGGGGCAGCAGCAAAGAAGCTGCTAGGATCGCCACCCCCAGCGGCAGCCCCTGGCTCACCCAACGCTGCGCCCGAATCGCCTGCATCCGCGCGCTCCTCTCACGGATGCTTCATTCGGGAGCTCCACTCGTGCTGCGCCCGCGGACCGGACTCCACCAGGCGCGGCCCCGTGCTGGCCGTCGAGGCCGCCTCCGCCTCCTCGGCCGCCCGGCTCGTTTCCTGCTCCGCCCAGGTCTGCAAGCGGAGGCCGAGCTGGCGCAGCACGGGCAACAGGAGGCCCATCATCGTGCTGACCAGCAGCACCCGACCGGTCCAGACCAGGAAGGCGATGGCCGTCGGGATGTAGGGCCCCACGGACTGGAAGAGGGAGGCCGCGCGGGACGTCCCTCCCGCGCCGGGCTGGGCCAAGGGCGAGGCCATCAGGGCCAGGGTCACCGCCCACCACTTCAGGAGGGCGTTGGCCCCCGAGGCGAGCAACCAGGCCACCAGCACATACCAGAACCCCGGCTTCTCCCGCTCGCTGGGGAGCGAGAGGTAGAGCAGGCCCGAGAGATCCACCAGCCACAGCCCCAGCGCCAGCAACACCGCCCAGGACAACCCATCGGCCATCAGGTTCCCGAAGAAGACCGTAAGGGCATACTGGGAGGCGGAGTAGTTGAACCACTCCAGGGCCAGCCAGCCCCCGGCCATCATCAGCCCGACCACGAGCGGCACCCCCAGCCCGATCTCCATGGGCTCTTCCATCCCTTCCGGAGCCGCCGCCTTCCCCGCCTCCTCACGACCCGGCGAAAGACCCTGGCGCTCCGGCAGAACGCTCACCCACCGATGCCAGGCCATGGAGTCCTCCTTTAGAACATTTGTTCTAATCGTCGCTTTCATCTTAACGCCTCCCGTGCGCGGCGTCAAGACCCCGGCCCCGGCTGCTCCCCCGGGTTCGACAGCGGCGGCGATCCGCGGGACAATGGAGGAGCGCAACGCCGCCGCGCCTCTTATGGCCATGGATCGCCCGACGCTGTGAAGCGAGGAGCCCATGTCGATGTCCGAAGAGACCGTGCTGTTCTGCGAACGGATCGCTTGCCGGGCCCACAAAGGGGTGCGGGTGCGCCGGACGCGCCTAGAGGAATGGGTCGTGGGAGCCACGGAGGAAGCCCCCGGTTTCGTCGAGAGCGGGATCTCCCCCCTCTGCCCCTTCTGCGGAGGCCCGCTCCTGTGGCCCTCGGAGCGCGCCGAAGGGACCGCGCCGGCCTCCCGGGAGGAGATGGAGGGGCTGGCCCTCTGGCTCCCCGCCCTCCCGGACTGATCCTTCCACATCTGTCCCGACCCCATACTCCTGCGTGTTACAATGTGGAATGAGGTAATCGCGCTTCGCTGCCCGACGGAGGGGCGATCGGATGGAGATCGAGATCCGACCGCTGCGCACGCTGGAGGAGATCGAGGCCTGCATCGAGCTCCAGCGCCGGATCTGGGGCTCAGAGGATCTGGACGTGGTGCCCGCCCACGTGCTGATCACGGCCGCGCACAACGGCGGGGTGCTCCTGGGCGCTTTCGCCGGGGGGCAGCTGGTGGGCTTCGTCTTCGGCTTCCTGGGGACCGACGAGCGTCGCGGCCGGGAGGCCCCCGCCGCTGTCAAGCTCAAGCACTGCTCGCACCAGCTGGGGGTGCTCCCCGAATGGCAGGACAAAGGCGTCGGCTACCAGCTCAAGCTGGCGCAGCGAGAAGCAGTCCGCAACCAGGGCCTCCGCCTGATCACCTGGACCTATGATCCCCTGGAGAGCCGCAACGCCTACTTCAACATCGCCAAGCTGGGCGCGGTGTGCAACACCTACCTGCGCAACGTCTACGGCGAGCTGCATGATGCCCTGAACCGGGGCCTGCCCACAGACCGCTTCCAGGTGGACTGGTATATCGCCAGCCGGCGGGTGGCCACCCGGCTCCGCCAGGGCCACTACGCCCTCTCGCGGGCCCTCTTCGAGCAAGCCGGCGCGGTCCTGGTCAACCCGTGTCGCTTCGATGATCGCGGGCTCCCCATCCCTCCTGAAACCTTCCAGACCCCCGACGTCGCCTTCTGGCTGGTGGAGATCCCTCACCGATTCCAGGAAGTCAAGCGTCAGGATCCCGGCCTGGCCCGCGCCTGGCGCTTCCACACCCGGGAGCTCTTCGAGACCGCCTTCGCCCTCGGCTACCTGGTCGTGGACTTCGTCCGCGAGCAGGAGCCCGGCGGACCCCCCCGCAGCTTCTACGCCCTGGTCCGGGCGCACCTGACGGGAACGGAGCCCTGGAGCATCTTCGCCCGGGACCTCGTCGACCTTCGGGACGCGGAGTGAGGAACGCATGCAAATGTGCATCTTCCACGACATCGCAGCCTTCGAGGAGCTGGCTCATCCGTGGCAGGATCTGCTCGGGCGATCGCCCGGGGCTTCCCCTTTCATGCGCCCGACCTGGCTGCGGACCTGGTGGGAGCACTTCGGGGAGGGGGAGCTATACCTGGTCACGTTCGAAGCGGAAGGCCGGTTGGTGGGCCTGATCCCGCTGCGACGGATCGCCCGGGACGGCCGGTGGATCCTGGAGACCTTCGGCGAGGAGGTCACCGATTACCTGGACCCGCTGGTGGAGCCCGGGTGGGAGGAAACGGTGATCCACGCGCTCCTGGCCTGGTTGACCCGGCCGGAGGCACCCGGATGGGACACCCTCCTCCTCTGGAACATTCGGGAGGATTCGATCCTCTTCCCCCTGTGGCCCGGAGCCGCTGCCGCCCATGGCCTGACGGTCCACAGCGAGCGGCTGACCATCTGCCCGATGCTCCCCTTGCCTCCGACCTGGGACGCCTACCTGCAGATGCTGGATCGCAAGGACCGCCATGAGCTGCGGCGCAAGATCCGCCGCCTGGAGGCCGTGGGGAACGTTCGCTGGTATCTCCTGCGGGAGGACGGCCCGGAGGCGGAGGGGGCCATCGAGGCGTTCCTGGCGCTGATGGCGGCAAGCAACCCGGAGAAAGCCGCCTTCCTGCACGAACGGATGCAGGCGTTCTTCCGCCGCGTGATCCGTCAGGGGCTGCGGGAGGGCTGGGCCCGTCTCTCGTTTCTGGAGATCGAGGGGGAGAAGGCCGCCACTTACCTGGACTTCGAGGATCGGGATCGGATATGGCTGTATAATGCCGGGCTCAATCCTCGCTACGCCGCGCTGAGCCCGGGCGTGGTCCTGCTGGCCTACCTGATCCGCCAGGCCATCGAGCAGGGCAAGCGGGTCTTCGATTTCCTGCGGGGCGACGAGCCCTATAAATTCCGCTTCGGGGCCCGGGAGGTGCCCCTTCACCGAATCCGGATCGCGCGCGACCGCGCGGCGGGGTGACCGGAAAGGCCCGCCCCGGTGCCCTGAAGGCGGGAAACTCAGGATCCCATCCCATCGCGCAGGAGGTGCCCCATGGCGCTCGAGCTCAAGGTGGTGCCCATCGAGAAGCCGGAGGAGCTCAACGTCATCCTGGGCCAGAGCCACTTCATCAAGACCGTGGAGGACATCCACGAGGCCCTGGTCAACACCGTCCCGGGGATCCGGTTCGGCCTGGCTTTCTGCGAGTCCTCCGGGCCGGCCCTCGTCCGCGCCAGCGGGACCGATCCAGAGTTGGTGGAGATCGCCAAGAAGAACGCCCTGGCTGTCGGCGCCGGCCACTTCTTCATCGTGGTGTTGGGCAAGGGCTACTACCCCATCAACGTCCTCAACGCCATCAAGATGGTCCCCGAGGTCTGTCACATCTACGCCGCCTCCGCCAACCCCATGCAGGTCATCGTCGCCGAGACCGAACAGGGCCGCGGGATCCTGGGAGTGATCGATGGGGTGGCCACTCGCGGGATCGAGACGGAGGCCGACGTGGCCCACCGCAAGGAGTTCCTGCGCCGCATCGGCTACAAGATGTAAGGCGCAACGAGGGAAGGGCCGGGGCGGCGGGGGACCCTCCCCCGGATCCCGATGACCAGGGGCGATAACGGCCGGCGAAGATGGGATCCGTGGTGCTGGTTTTCCTGGACGGCGTAGGGCTGGGGGAGGCGGACGGTCGGAACCCCCTTTTCGACCCGGGCCTGCCCCGGCTGCGCGCCCGGTTGGGTCGGGCGCTGGTGCGCGGCTGTGCAGGGGAGGGTGGAGACCTCCTGTGCCGTGAGCTGGACGCCACCCTGGGCGTGCCGGGGCTCCCCCAGAGCGCCACCGGGCAGACTGCCCTCTTCACCGGCCTGAACGCCCCGGCCCGCATCGGCGGCCACCGGACCGGCTACCCTTCCTCCGATCTCATCGCGATGCTGAAGGAGCACAGCCTGTTCGTCCGGGCGCGCGCCGCCGGTTTCCGTCCCACCTTCGCCAACGCCTACTCCGAGCTCTACTGGGAGCTGGTCGCCCAGCGGCGGCTCCGGCCCTCCGTGACCACCTGGATGAACCGGCTGGCGGGCCTCCCTTTCCGGACCTTCGAGGACCTGATGGCAGGGCGGGCGCTGCTCTGGGACATCACCCATACCTTCGCCGGGGAATGGGCGCGCCGCCATCGCCGTCCGTTCCCGGAGCTTCCGCCCGTCGAGCCGGAGGAGGCGGCGCGCCGCCTGCTGCGCCTGCTCGGGGAGGCGGATCTCGTGCTCTTCGAAAGCTTCCTCACGGATCTCGTGGGCCACCGGCACCTGCCCCCCGAGCCGGTCCTCGAGGTGCTGGATCGTTTCCTGGGCGCGTTGCTCGCCGACCGGCCGCCCGAGGCCACCCTCATCGTGACCAGCGATCACGGCAACATGGAAGACCTGACCACACGGCTGCATACCGAGAACCCGGTCCCCCTCCTTGTCGCCGGGCCTGGGGCCGCCGTCTTCCGGGAGGCGACCTCCCTCCTGGACCTCACCCCGGGGATCCTGAAAATCCTGGGCGCTGTTCGCGAAGGGCCGGAATGAGGAAAGAGGCGGGAGGATCAGGACCTCCGCCGCACCCGCCCGGGTTTCTCGTGGGCCCAGCGCAGCAGCCGCTCCAGGGGCCAGGTGTTGGCGATGCGATCCGGCGTGGCCCAGGCCCGCCGGGCCACCGCCACGCCGAAGTGGATCAGGTCCAGCTCCCCCGGGCTGTGGGCATCCGTGCTGATGACCAGATAACCGCCCAGCTCCAGGGCCCGCCGCGCCAGCGCGTCCGGCAGATCCAATCGGGCGGGGTTGGCATTGATCTCCAGCAGGGTCCCCGTCTCCGCCGCCGCCCGCAGGATGGCCTCCCAATCCGCGTCCGCCCCCTCCCGCTCCCCCAGCAGCCGGCCGGTGGGATGGGCGATGATGTGCACGTGGGGATGGTGGATCGCCGCCAGGAAACGGGCGGTCACCCGCTCCCGGTCCTGCCGCAGGCCGGTGTGGACGGAGGCCACCACCAGGTCCAGGGAGGCGAGCACCTCGTCCGGGTAGTCCAGGCGGCCGTCGGCCCGGATCTCTACCTCAGCCCCGTGGAGGATGCGGAAGCCGTCCCCCAGCTCGGCGTTGACCGACTCCACCTCCCGACGCTGCTCCCGCAACCGCTCCGGGGTCAACCCCCGGGCCACCCCCAGGCTCTGGGAGTGATCCGTGAGCAGCATGTAACGGTAGCCCTTCGCCTTCGCCGCCCGGGCCATATCGCGGATGGAAGCCTGCCCGTCGCTCCAGGTGCTGTGCACCTGCAGATCCCCCTGGAGGTCCTCGATCGTCACCAGGCGGGGGAGGCGGCCCTCCAGAGCGGCCTCGATCTCCCCTCGGCCCTCCCGCAGCTCCGGCGGGATGTAGGCGAGGCCCAGACGCTCGTAGACTTCCTCCTCGGTGGCGCAGAGGAGCTCCTCGCCGCTCTCCACCCGGGTGAGGGCGTATTCGCTGAGGCTGTAGCCCCGCCGGAGCGCGTGCTCCCGCAGCTGGATGTTGTGCTGCTGGCTTCCCGTGAAATACTGCAGGGCCGTGCCCCAGCGGGCCGCTTCGATCACCCGCAGATCGGCCTGCAGCCCGTTCCGCAGGCGGACGCTGGATTTGGTGGAGCCTTTGAGGAGCACCGTCTCCACGATGGGCAACGTGGTGAAGCGCTCCATCACCGCCTCGGGGTCCTCCGCCGCGACCAGGAAGTCCAGGTCGCCGATGGTCTCCTTCATGCGGCGGAAGGAGCCGGCGGCCGCCAGGCGCTGCACCCCCGGGACCTCGTGGAGGGCCCGGAGGATCTCCTGGGCCAGGGGCCAGGCGGCGCCCAGGGGCACCCGCCCGGCGATCTTGCGGCGCCTGACGGCTTCGATGCCGGCGAGGATCTTGCTCTCCAGCTTGGCCCCGAAGCCGGGCAGATCCCGCAGCTTCCCCGCCCGGGCGGCCTGCTCCAGCTCCTCCACCGTGGTGATCCCCAGCTTCTCCCAGACCGTTTTGATGCGCTTGGGCCCCATGTCGGGGATCTGACGCATCTCCAGCAGGCCGGAAGGGATCTCCGCCTTCAGGCGTTCGTAGAGCTCGAGGCGGCCGGTGCGGAGCAGCTGGTCGATCTTCTCCTCGATGGCCTCGCCCACGCCGGGGATGGTGCGCAACGCCCCTTCCTGCCAGAGATCATAGATGTCCCGTCCCAGGGCGGCGATGTTCTCCGCCGCCCTCCGGTAGGCCATCACCTTGTAAGGGATCTCCCCCTGGATCTCCAGCATGTCGGCGATGTGCTCGAAGATCTCCGCGATCTCCTGATTGGTGAACCGTCGGGCCATCTCCCCTTCCTCCTGCGATCCCACGGGGACAGCGCATTCGCCTCTCCTCTCACATCTTATCAAAAAGTCAAAGAGCCTTCTCAGGGCCGCCCACGAGGGCCCCGGACGTATCTAACCTGGATAGGCCGGGGGCCCGCGATACAATTTCCAGGATCCACGGCCATCCAGACGACCCGGGGATGCCGGAACGGCCTGTCGGGCGCTGCCGCGGGGCTTTCATACATTCAAACTCGGGGCTAAAGCCCCTCCTACAGAAACAAAATGCGGGACAGGCAACCCTGCACCTGTCCCGCATCGGAAGGCCTCCCCTCGAGGAGCGCGCTCCGCCCAGGCCACCGGCTCACGCTGGGGTTTCCCCATCCCCCTCGGGGGCCAGGTCCAGCAGGCCCAGAGGCAGGCGGGGCAGCTTCGGCTTCTCCTCTTCCCGGCCGAAGCGGATGACCTCGCCGGAGTCGGTGATGGCCTCCACGGCCACGGCCAGGGATTGGAGCTCCTTGACCAGGACCTTGAAGGAGGCGGGCAGGCCGGGCTCCTCGATCTTCTGGCCCTTCACGATGGCCTCGTAGGTCTTGACGCGGCCCTGAACGTCGTCGGACTTCACCGTGAGCATCTCCTGGAGGGTGTAAGCCGCGCCATAGGCCTCCAGAGCCCAGACCTCCATCTCGCCGAAGCGCTGCCCGCCGAACTGCGCCTTGCCGCCCAGAGGCTGCTGGGTGATCAGGGAGTAGGGGCCGGTGGACCGGGCGTGCACCTTGTCCTCCACCAGGTGGGCCAGCTTCATCATGTAGATGACGCCCACCGTCACCGGCCGGTCGAAGGGCTCCCCGGTCTTGCCATCGTAGAGGATCATCTTGCCCAGGATGGGCATCGGCTGGCCGGTCTCGAGCATCACCTCGGTCGCCCGCCGGCGGACCTCCGAATCGGGGATGTCCCGGGTGTCCACGCCCAGGCGCTCCATCCACAGCCGCAGCCCCACCAGGATGGCCCGCTCGTCGGCTTTGCGGCGCTCCTCCGGCGGGCGGGGATCATCCTCGAAGACCAGGAGGGTGTCGGGATCGTAGCCCCGGTCGCGCAGCCACTCCCGCAGGCAGCTGCGGCGGGCGTAAACCTCATCGGTGGCCAGGCGATCCACATCGTAGCCGCGGGCGCCCAGGATCGCCGAGAGGTAGAGGAGGCGCGCCTCGTCGTCGTCGCGGAGCTCCGAGAGGTTATACCCCTGGGCTTGCAACCAGCTCCAGCACTGCCGGCGCGCGTCCTCCCAGGCGGTGTCGATCATCCAGGCCCGGGCCAGCTCCGCCTCGATTTCCTGCTCGTCGGCCCCGTCGAACACCGGGGTGATGGCCCGGAAGCCCAGGCGCGAGGCGGCCCAGCCCAGATGGGTCTCCAGCAGCTGCCCGATGTTCATCCGGCTGGGCACCCCCAGGGGGTTGAGGATGATGTCCACCGGCGTGCCGTCGGGCAGGAAGGGCATATCCTCGATGGGGACCACTTTGGAGATCACGCCCTTGTTGCCGTGGCGGCCGGCCATCTTGTCGCCCTCGGTGATCTTGCGCCATTGGGCCACCGAGACCCGCACCACCGTGTTCACCCCGGCGGGGAGCTCCCGGTATTCGTCCCGGGAGAAGACCTTCACGTCCACCACCTTGCCGTGCTCCCCATGGGGCATGCGGAGGGAGGAGTCCTTCACATCGTGGGCCTTCTCCCCGAAGATGGCCCGCAGCAACCGCTCCTCGGGGGTCATCTCCCGCTCCCCCTTGGGCGTGACCTTGCCCACCAGGATGTCGCCGGGGCCCACCACCGCGCCGATGCGGACGATGCCCTTCTCATCCAGATCCCGCAGCTGCTCCTCGCCGACGTTGGGGATGTCGCGGGTGATCTCCTCCGGCCCCAGCTTGGTCTCCCGGGCCTCCGCCTCATGCTTTTCGATGTGGATCGAGGAGTAAATATCCTCCCGGACCAGGCGCTCGCTGATCACGATGGCATCCTCGAAGACCTGGCCCTCCCATGAGAGAAAAGCCACCACCAGATTGCGGCCCAGGGCCAGCATCCCCTGATCGGTGCTGCTGGAGTCGGCGATCACCTGGCCCTTCTTCACCTTCTGGCCCTTGAAGACCAGCGGGCGCTGGTGGATGCAGGTGCTCTGATTGGAGCGCTGGAATCGCCGCAGCGGATAGCGATACAGCTTCCGGTTGGTCCCCCGGATCACGATCTCATCGGCGGTGGCCTGGACCACCTCCCCGTCGACCTCGGAGAGGAGGACGTGCCCGGAATCCCGCGCGGCCACCCGCTCCATCCCGGTGGCCACGATGGGCGCCTCCGGCCGCAGCAGGGGCACCGCCTGGCGCTGCATGTTAGAGCCCATCAGGGCCCGGTTGGCGTCATCGTGCTCCAGGAAGGGAATTAAGGAGGCGGAGACGCCCACGATCTGCCGCGGCGCCACGTCCATGTAATCCACCCGCTCGGGGATCTCCATCAGGAACTTGCCCATATGGCGGACGGGGACGCGGGCCTGCAGGAAATGCCCCTTCTCGTCCAGCGCCACGTTGGCCTGGGCGATGACGTAGCGCTCCTCCTCGTCCGCCGTGAGGTAGACGATCTCCCCGGTCACGAAGGGGCGGACTTTGATCTCCTGGAGGGGGAGACGGGCGATCCGCTTCGCCAGAGCAGCGTCCACCTCCGTCCCGGCGGGGGCGATCACCTGGCCGGTGGCCGGATCCACCACATCCTCCCGCAGGATCCGCCCGGCCAGCGCCTCGGGCTGGTTGGGGACCGCCCGGACCACCTTCCGGTAAGGGGTTTCGATGAAGCCGTATTCGTTCACCCGGCTGTAGATGGCCAGGCGGCCGATCAGGCCGATGTTGGGCCCCTCGGGCGTCTCAATCGGGCAGATCCGCCCGTAGTGGCTCAGATGGACGTCGCGGACCTCGAAGCCCGCCCGCTCCCGCCGCAGCCCGCCGGGGCCGAGGGCGGAGAGGGTGCGCTTGTGGGTGAGCTCCGCCAGGGGGTTGGTCTGGTCCATGAACTGGGAGAGCTGGCTGGAGCCGAAGAACTCCCGCAGGGCGGCCACCACCGGACGGATGTTGATCAGCTGCAGCGGGGTGACCGTGGCCGGGTCCGCGATGCTCATCCGCTCCTGGATCACCCGCTCCATCCGGCGCAGCCCCACCCGCATCTTGGCCTGGATCAGCTCCCCGACTGTGCGCACCCGGCGGTTGCCCAGGTGATCCATATCGTCCGGCGGGCGCAGCCCGTTGTTGATGCGGATGACCTCCTTCAGGATGGCGATGATGTCCTGCTTGGTGATGGTGCGATGGTGGATGGGGATGGCGAGCTCCAGCCGGCGGTTGAGCTTGTAACGGCCCACCCGGTGCAGATCGTATCGGTGCGGGTCGAAAAGCTGAGAGACCACGAAGGAGTGGGCGTTCTCCAGGGTGGGCGGGTCGCCCGGGCGCATCCGGCGGAAGAACTCAATCAGGGCCTCCTGAGCCAGAGTGCGTCCCTCTCGGGGCTCCAGGCGGCCCTCCTGCCGGATGGTGCTCAGGATGAAGGGATGATCCGGATGGGTGTCCACGTCCTTGAAGAGCTCCAGCAGCTCCTCATCTGTCCCCTCCGTCAGGACGCGGCTGATCCCATCGTCGGTCGCCGCCAGGGCTCGCAGGAAGAGGGTGACTGGCACCGTGCGACGACGGTTGAAGCGGAGGATGATCAGATCGTTCCGGCGCGTCTCGAACTCCAGCCACACCCCGCGGTCCGGGATCAGCTTGGCCATGGCCAGGGGGCGGCCCAGGGAGGGATCCTCCTCCTTATCGAAGTAGACGCCCGGGGAGCGGATCAGCTGGGAGACCACCACCCGCTCGGTGCCGTTGTAAATGAACGTCCCGTTGCGGGTCATCCAGGGGATCTCCCCGAAGAACACGTCCTTCACCATGGGCTCCCGCCCGGCCACGATCAGGGCCACCTGGACCCACATCCCGCGGCCGTAGGTGAGATCCCGTTCCAGACACTCCAGCTCGCTGTATTTCGGCTCGTCGAACCAGTAGCGCAGCTTGAGCTGGCGGGCCACCGGGTTGTCGCCCGGGAAATACAGGCGCATCTGGCCGTTGAGGCTCTCGATGGGCGAGATCTCATCGAAGAGCTCCTTGAGGCCCTCCTCGATGAACCACTGGAACGAGCGGTGCTGGATCTCGATGAGGTTCGGCGGCTCCAGGAGCTCCGGGATATGCGCGTAGCGCTTCTCGCCGCTTGTCCGGATCATCAGGATCATTCCCTCCTTCAGGTTTCCCCGGGATTCGGGGGCCGGGTTGAGGTGCGTCGGGCGCCGGGACGCAGCGCCTGAGGCTCCGATCGAGGCGCATCGAACACGTCGGGGATCTCCCCGACGCCTCAGAACCTGATCCCTCTGGCGGTCTCAGGGCGGACAGGCACGCCGCCCCTCATCCAGAGGACCACCATCTGCCCTTCCCGAAGGGCGTTGCCGGATTCCACACCACCTCCCGCGGCCCCGAAGGGCCGCTCCGGTGTTCCAGAGATCGCAAACGTAAAGTTTACCGGCAGAAGGCAGATCTGTCAAATCCAGGGCCGGCCTGCCGGCCTCTGCGGATCGATCGCCCCCGCCCGCCTCTCCGGGGGAGAGGCGGGCTCAGGCTCCGAACTCATCCGGGGAGGGCTCCAGGGGAAGCATATAAGACCGGGCGTTCCCGGAGGTCAGGTCGATCCATTCATAGCGCGCCTCCTCCGGCCGCACGTGGAGGAGGCCCACCGACGGCCCCGGCTGGACGTAGTAATCCGGCGCCACCGGGCCCGGGTTCAGCAGCCAAACCCCGTTCACCCGAACCAGGTGGGGCCGATGGGTGTGTCCGGAGACAATGAGATGGACCGGCTCGGGGAAGGCGGAGCGAGCGTAGCGCAGGTAGCGGATGGGCTCGAAGCCCAGGGTGGACTCCCGGATCTTGTTCCGCAGGTAAACGGCCCATCCTCCATGGCCGTGGACCAAGCCGATGCGGACGCCGTTGACCTCCACCACTTCCCGCCAGGGCAGGGAGAGCCCTAAATCAGCGTTCCCCCGGACCGCAACCACCGGGGCCAGGCGGGCCAGCGCCTCCAGCACCGGCCAGCGGTTCAGATCCCCGGCGTGCAGGATCAGATGCACCCCCTGAAAAACCTCCGCCACCTGTGGCGGCAGGGCGGGCAGGCGCTGCGGCACGTGGGTGTCCGCGATCAGGCCGACAGTCATCGTCCGCATGAGAGTCTCCGGTTCCTCAAGACTGGGGGAGGCGCTCCGTGCTGGCCACGCGCCGGATGAAGCGGGCGATCTGTTCAAAGGCCTCCTCGCGCTCCACGTCCTCCGGGATCACGTGGCCGCTCCGGATCAACCAGTGGATGGTCTTGTCCGCGCTCCCCAGCCGGTGGTAAATCATCCATCCCTGATCCGGCGGGACCGTGCGGTCCGCGTAGGAGTAAATGAGCAGCGTCGGGCAGCGCACCTGCGGCAGGCCGGACGTGGCCGCGCGGAGGACCCGGAGCAGCTCCTCAACGGCCGAGAGCGGATATCGGGAGTAGGAGACGTGCTCCCTATGGACTTCTGGATCTCGGAGATCCGAAGGGTCCTTGCCGGCATATGGGAACAGGCGCTTGAGCAGCCAGAGGAAACGCAGACGGACGTCCCGGATCCGATAGGGCGAGGCCATCACGATGAGGCCGTCGGGCGGACGCCGGGTGGCCTCATAGAGGACCAGGAGGCCGCCCAGGGAAAGGCCGCACAGGAACACCCGAGTACAGCGTTCCCGCAGGAGGTCCGCCCCCCGCGCCACCGCCTCCACCCAGTCCCGCCATGTCACCCGTTCCAGATCCTCCGGCCGGGTCCCGTGGCCAGGGAGCCGGATCCCCAGCACGGTCATCCCATTCTCGGCCAGAAATCGGCCCAGCCCGCGCATCTCCTGAGGGGCTCCGGTGAACCCATGGACCAGCAACACGCCGATGGGGCCGCCGGCGAAAGCGAAGGGCTCTCCGCCCGGTCGCAGGGGCCCTTCCCCGGGCCGCGGCGCCCAGAGCTCCAGCCATCCTTTAATTTCCTCTTCACGAAAGGGAGCCATCGAGCCTCCGCGCACGAAGCGCAGCCGAATCCTATCTCCCTGTTGTTTTCCAGCTTATCATGAACCTGAGGAGGCGATTGGATGACCGCGGATCGACCCCAGCAGGTCCGGGCGATGTTCGCCCGCATTGCCCATCGCTATGACCTGATGAACCGACTGATGACCGGCGGCCTGGATCTGCGCTGGCGCCGCGAAGCCATCCGGGCCTGCGCGCTGTCGGACCATGCCCGGGTGCTGGATGTGGGGACCGGGACCGGTGATCTGGCCGCCGAGGTGTTGCGGCAGCATCCGGAGGCGCTGGCGGTGGGCTGCGATTTCACCCTCCCGATGATGCGCCAGGGACGGACCCGACCGGGGCGCCAGCGGATCCACTGGGTGGGCGGGGATGCGCTGCGCCTTCCCTTCCCGGATGACTGCTTCGATGCGGCGGTCTCCGGCTTCGTGATGCGCAACGTGGCCGACCTCCACCTCGCCTTCCGGGAGCAGGCCCGCGTCGTCCGCCCGGGCGGGCGGGTCGTCTGCCTGGAGGCCGTCCGGCCGCCGGAGCGCTGGTGGGCCCCGCTTTACCGGTTCTACTTCCACCGCCTGGTCCCGTTGCTGGGGGCGCTGGTGGCGGGAGACCGCGCCGCCTACACTTACCTGCCCCAGTCCGTGGCGGGCTTCCTCCGTCTGGAGGAGCTGGCGGAGGCGATGCGCCAGGCCGGCCTGATCGTGGAGGCCACCCGCACGTTCATGCTGGGGACGGTGGCCCTGGTGATCGGGCGCAAGCCCTCACCGTCTCACGTGGGCGGGAACCAGAACCGCTCCGCCGGGGTCCCCTCGCCGACCCGAAGGGCATAGGCTCGGATGCGCTCCAGGATTTCTTCCTCATTGAGGAAAAAGATGGGCCACTGGGAACGATAAGCGCGGATCGCCGCCGCTTTCATCCGGAGGTCCTCCTCGCCCAGCGCCACCCGGCATGGCTGCCACCCGGGAAGGCCGGCGAAGGGCTCGGTCTCCGCGTAGGGGAAATCCTCATAGAACCCCAGCCGGATTCCAGTCCGGGAAAGGCCTTCCACAGCGGCTCGGACCAGACGGTGATCCACATGCCCACCCAGGGCGAGGGGTGCCAGGAGAAGGTCCCCCTCCCCCCAGGGGAGAGCGTCCAGGGCTTCCCGGATCCGTTCGATCCACGGCGCCTCATCGGGATGGATGGGGCGGAAAAGGTCCTCCCGGCCCTGACAGAGGGGCTGACCTCGGGCGTCCCGGCGATAAATGACATCCGGGAGGTCCCAGTGAATGGCCTGGGCGCCGAGCATGTCCAGCGCCTCCCGATCCTCCGCGCGCCGCATGGCCATGGCCTGTTCCCCGCCGCCCCACAGGGTGTGCAACGCCTGAGCGAAAGAAGGGAGAGGATCCCGGGGATCCCCGGCGAAGACCGTGATCACCTTCACCGGGATGCCGGCCCGGGCCCTCCGGTAGAGGGTTCCCCCACAGGAGAGGACCGCATCATCCAGATGAGGAGAGAGCACCCAGAGCGCTCCTTTCTCCCCCGGATTCAGAAGCCTGACATCGTTCACCACCATCCACCTCGTTCAGGATTCGGGAACCCGAGCCACAGGCCCCGGTTGATTCGTTGATTCTAAGAAGAGCGAGGCGCGCAAGCTCATGATAATATGAGCCCAACGAACCGCCCGGGCTTCGCTCCCTATCCCCGCAAGTCTCCAGGGAGCAGCGTTGGGGCGCGAGGGAAACGAAGGAACGCTTTGAAAAGGCCTGATCTCACCGAGGGAATCGCGGGGGCTGTGCTTGCCCCGTTCCCGGAAACCGGAGGGACCTGTATGCCGGCCCATTCTGCTGGTCGTTCGACCTACCTCCTTGCCTTGCTGCTGATCGGCCTGCTGAGCGCCTGCGGGACAAGTCTGTCGGGCGCGACAGCCTTCCCTGCGACGATGAAAACGCCATCTGCTCCGGAGGTTTCCGCCTCCACAACAGCCTCGCCCTCCACCACCCTGTTTCTCCCTCTGGTGACCCGAGGGATTCTTCCTCCGCCCGATGAGGCGAGCCGGCGCATCCGGGTGCCCCCTGGCTTTGCGATCCGTATCTTCGCCGAAGGGCTGAACGGAAAGGCCCGCATGATGGCTTTCGGACCGGACGGAGCCCTTTACCTTACCCTGATGAGTGCCGGGCAAATCGTGCGCCTGCCGGACCGCAATGGGGATGGTCGGGCGGACCGGGTGGAGGTGGTGGCCGAGGGGCTCGCTCTGCCCCATGGCATCGAGTGGTTGGGCGAATGGCTCTACGTAGCGGAAGGGGATCGGATCGAGCGGTTGCGGGATGGGGATGGCGATGGGCGTCTGGAAATCCGGGAGCTGGTGACCGACAACATCCCGCCTGCCCGTGGGCATGTCAGCCGGACCCTCCATTTCGGCCCGGATGGGAAGCTATATGTGAGCGCTGGATCCTCCTGTAACATCTGCGAGGAAGATGATCCTCGACGCGCCGCGATCCTTCGCTTTAACCCGGATGGGACGATCCCGGCGGACAACCCGCTGGCGGCTGATCCGGATCCCCGACGCCGCCCCCTCTGGGCCTGGGGGCTCCGCAACAGCGTGGACTTCATGTGGACGCCGGGAGGACAGCTGTGGGCGGATCATAACGGAAGCGACGGCCTGGGAGACGATTTGCCCCCTGAAGAGGTGATCATCGCCGTCCTCCCGGCTCGTCATCACGGCTGGCCGTATTGCTACACTCCCGGGCTGGGCCCGAACCTCCCCCCCGCATCCCGTATGGAGGTCCAGGATCCCCGCATGCCGCTTCCCCTGGGGTTCACCTGCGAGCAGGCAGTTCCTGCGCTGTTCACCGATCTCGCTCACAGCGCTCCTCTGGGGATGGAGCCTGGCAGCTCGTCCGCGTTCCCCCTTGAGTATCGGGATGATCTCTTCATCGCCTATCACGGGTCATGGAACACCACGCTCGCCAGCGCCCGGGACTGCAAGGTGCAGCGGATCGTGGTGGAGAACGGCCAGCCCATCCGCAGCGAGGAGTTCGCGAACGGATGGCGGGCGCCCGGGAAAATGTGTGGAGACCCGGCCACATGGGGGCGCCCGGTAGACGTCCTTTTCGGGCCGGACGGGGCCATGTATATCTCCGATGATCACGGAGGGCGGGTCTATCGCGTGGTCTACACCGGCCCTTGAAAGGCTTCGTGCGGTTCTTCCTTCTCCTCCTCTTCGAGAGCGGAGGGAAGCGTGCCCTCCTCCGTAGCCAGGGGCTCCAGGAGGCGGCGGGCGAAGATCAGAAATCCGGTGTGGGCGACCATGCGGTCGGCCGGACGGAAACGCCAGCCCACGGCGTGATAGGGGCGCAGGAGGACCTCCACCGTCTCGATGAAGCCGAAGCCGTGCGCCGGGAGGGCCTCCAGGAGGCGGATGACCTGGTTGGCGGTGGGGAGGATCGCGCCGAAGAAGCCGCCGCTCCGCAAAGCGGCCGCCGCCTGGGGGAGATACGCCCACGGCTCCGGCAGATCCAGGAACAGGGCATCGGCCTCCGTCTCCTCGAAGCCCTCCGCGATGTCCCGCAGGCGCCAGGTGACCATCTCCGCCAAGCCCACCCGCTCCAGGTTGCGGCGGGCCAGGGCCTGCATCTCGGGACGCACCTCATAGGTGATCACCCGCCCCAGGGGCCAGACCGCCTGGGCCAGGGCCAGGGTCAGCCCTCCGCTCCCGGTGCCCGCCTCCAGGATCAGGCGGCCGGGGCGGACCGCCAGCTTCAGCAGGATGTAGCCGATGTCCTTGGGGTAGAGGATCTGGGTCTGTCGGGGAAGGTAACGGATCAGCTCCTCTGTGGAGGGCTCCAGCAGGTAGAAGGGCTCCCCCCGGTGGGAACGCACCACGCTCCCCCAGGGCCGGCCGATGCAATCCTCATGAGCCACCACCCCTCGATGGGTGTGCAGGCGTCCGCCCGGCTCCAGCCGGACCAGGAACGGCTTCCCCCGGGCGTCCAGGAGCAGGGCCAGATCGCCGGGTTTCGCCGCCTTAGAGGGCTCCTGCATCCCTGTTCCCCCCATCCGCTCAGGATCCACACGCGCACCCCTTAAGGATCGCCGCACTCCGGAAGGCCAGCAAGTTCGGAACCCATCCTCGCCCGGGCAAGGGGGGCCGTTCCCTCTCAGCGGGTCCAGCCTCCCAAAAGGAGCGAATCCCGCCGATTCCATCCCCGCGTCAGAGCGGCTTTCGCCGTGACCTGCCGTGGGATCGAAGACAGGGGTTCAGGGTAGAAGCCCCCCACGTGAGCCGAAATTCATTTCAGCATCCATAGGAGCCGCGACCCGTGGCTTTCGCCGCGACCTGGGCCTCGCGAGATCGAGAGACGGAGGATCAGATCGGAAGCCCTTGTGGCCGGCTGCAGGCTGAAATTCATCCCAACCCCTGCCATCCCCAACGGCATCCTCACTCTGTTCCATACACAACAATATTGTGATATATAGAACAAATTGCGCCAAAAGATGGGCGCTGCGGTTCTTGACATGAAGGTTTCCCCCGATTACAATATGAGCGATCATTGTTTCAGTGGGCGCAGGAGCCTGAAGCGGGACAGTCCGGATGGGAGGGCCTGGATGCGGCGGCCCCTGCGGGTGGAAGTGATCGCCTACGCGCCCACGGCGTTTTACCACTGTCTCCACTGCGAGCTGGTCTGGCAGCAGGCCGGCGTGGGTCCGGTTCTGCATGCGGAGCAGCTGGCCTCCGGCCTCCCCGAGGACCTCCAGCAAGCCTACCGCGATCTGGCAGCGTGGATCGCCCGGCTGATGGCGACCTACTGCGATCAGATCACGGTGAAGGTGATCGATGCTGTCTCCCTGGAGGGGTGGTGGAAGTCTCTGCGTTACGGCGCCCGCCGCTACCCGGCCGTGATCGTGGAGGGCCAGGTGTTTGCGGACGGGGACCTCGCGGGGGCGGAGGCGGCCATCGCCCGGCATCTGAGCGCCCCGCAGGCGACAGCCTGAACCCCGGCTGTCGCCTGCTGTTTTTCAAAGCGGGCGACGCGTTCCCGATCCTGCGGAAGGAGGTGCAATGGGGAAAAGCGGCTGAAGCCGAACCGAGGCGCTTGCGGGACGCCGCGCCTTCCGGCGCGTGCCAGGATTTGTGGGGGGCTTCTCATTCAGATCCCAATCCGGAGGGAAAGCCATGAGCGCCTTCTGGGTTATTATCATTGGCATCCTGGTCCAGCTGCTCATCTGGAACCTCTACGCCAAGCGGGTCGACCGGGAGATCATCCAGTCCGACCCGAAGCGGGCGACCCCGGCCCGCATGTATATGGATGGCGTGGACTTCGTCCCCACCAGCCGCAACGTCCTCATCGGCTATCACTTCAAGTCCATCGCCGCGGCGGGCCCCATCGTGGGGCCGATCACGGCGGCCGGGCTGTGGGGCTGGCTCCCTGCTCTCCTCTGGCTGATCCTCGGGGTGTCCTTCATCGGGTGGGCCAGCGACTACAGCGCCATCATGCTCTCCGTGCGCAACGACGGCAACTCCCTGAGCGCTGTCGCCTACCGCCTGATCAGCCCTCGCACCCGCACCCTCCTCTTCGTGTTCATCTTCTTCTACCTGCTGCTGATCGCTGGGGCCTTCGTGAACTTGATCGCCAGCGTTCTCTTGAACCCAACGGTTCCTCTGGGCATCATCGCTCTGGCCCTGATGGGGCTGTTGATGGGTCAGATGCTTTATCGCTGGAAGATGGATCTGGTGGTGGTCACCGCGATCACTTTGATTATCACTCTGGTGGCCATTGGGGTCGGCCCGGTCGGGCTGCAGCAGGTCCAGGAGGGGAATCAGGTGAAGACCATCCAAGGGCCGGTCGGCCAGTTGTTTGATGGCCTGAACGCCGCCATCGGCAAGCAGGCGCTTTATCAATACTTCGATCCGACGGCCCAGCAGTTCAAGGGCGGCACGGCCAGTGTGACCCCCGCTTACATCTTCTGGATGCTGTTCACCTTCGTTTTCTGTTACCTCGGGGCTAACCTTCCGATCTGGCGTTTCGCTCAGCCGGTCAACTATCTGGGGTTCTGGATCACGGCAATCGTGATTGTGCTTTCTTATCTGGGCGGCATCGTCGGATTCTTCACGAACCCCAGCGCAGTGTCGTTCAAGCTCCCTGCCTTCACCGGCTTCGTGGCTCCCAACCGGGTGGATCTGCAACCCTTGTGGCCGATGCTCTTTGTGACCATCGCCTGTGGTGCGATCTCCGGCTGGCACGCCCTCTTCGGCTCGGTGGGCACCGCCCGGCAGCTGGAGTATGAGACCGATGCCCTGCCGGTGGGCGGCGGGGCCATGCTCTTCGGTGAGAACACCCTGGGGCTGCTCTCCCTCATCGCCATTTCCATTGCGGGAAAGGGTGCGGGGGCCGCTGCCTTCGCCAGCGGCGTGGGCACGCTGCTCTCCCAGCTCTTCGGCCCCGCCTTCCTGCCTTACGGCACTGCCCTGGGCTTTGCGGCCTTCGTGGTCATCGTCATCACCGTGGTCCAGCTGGTCTTCCGACTGATGCGGGTCACCCTGGGGGAGTGGGTGGGGGAGATCCAGCCGGTCTTCAAGAACCCGCACGTGGCCAGCCTGATCTCCATGGCCCTGGCGGCCCTCCTGGTGCTCACCGGGACCTGGATCTATCTCTGGCAGCTGTTCGGCGCCGCCAATCAGCTGATGGCCGGCCTGGCCCTGCTCATCGTCACGGTCTGGCTGGTCTCGGAGCGGCGGCCGGCCTGGTACGCGGGGCTGCCGGGGGTCTTCATGTATGTCACGACCATGGCCGCCATCCTAGTCACCCTGTGGAACCAGCGCCTCGCCCTCCAGACTTCTATCGCCAACAACCAGCCGGTGGCGATCTTGGGTTCCATCGTGATGCTGATCCTGGCCGCTCTGCTCTTCATCGCCGCCGCCTTTATCGGCTATGAAGGATGGGTGGCCTTCAACCGCTGGCGGGCCGCTCCGGCGCGCCCGGCCCCGGCTGGCGGCGGGGAGTGAGCCCCTCACTTCCGCAGGGAAAAACCGGGGGGCGCCCAACGGCGCCCCCCGGTATGTTTCGCAGGCCCCGAAGAGGTCTCCATTCGGAGCACTCCGTGATCTGCTCCCCTATGCCCGGAACCCGAAATACACCCAGATCAGCATCCCCACCAGCAGGAGAGCCAGCGGCCAGGGATAAGCGAAGAGCACCGCATAAAGACGGGAGTCGAACTTCAGGTGCATGAAATACATCAGAATAAGGAGCGCCTTGGCGATGGCGAACCCCAGCAGGAAGGGCAGCTGGGGCACCGGCAGGCCGATGACGCTCACTTCCAGGATCGTGAGGACGATCAACACGATCCCCACCAGGACATAGTTCGGATGCCGATGGGCCTTGGCCCCCAAGGTCCCTTCCTGTCGATCGGTGCTCACGGAAGTCCCACCCACGGCCGATCCTCCCTTAGCGCATGAGATACACCACCATGAAAATCGCCACCCACACCAGGTCCACGAAGTGCCAGTAAAGCCCCACTGTCTCTACCGGGACGTCGTTCTGAGGCGAGAGGCGGCGGCGCAGCCCCAGGGCCACGCTCAGGATCCAGATCACCCCCACCGCCACGTGGGCGGCGTGGAAGCCGGTGACCGTGTAGTAGGCGGAGCCGAAGACGTTGACGCTGGGGGTGAGGCCCTCGTGGAGATGATGGTTGTATTCCACCGCCTTCAGGATCAGGAAGCAGATCCCCAGCCAGGCGGTGGTGAGCAGCCAGGCGATGGAGGCCCGCTGGTTGCCATCCCGCAGATGGGCCAGGGCCAGCACCATGGTCACGCTGCTGGTGAGCAGGATCATGGTGTTGATGGTGGGGATGGTCAGGGTGAGGGCCTCATGGGCGGTGGGGCCGCGGGTGACCCGGTTGTGCAGCACCAGGTAGGAGACGATGAGGGAGGCGAAGAAGATCACCTCAGAGGCCAGGAAGATCCAGACCCCCAGCTTACGGCTGTCGACTGCGATCTCGGATCCGACCGCCGGATGATGACTGGCCATCTTTCACTCCTCCGCTGTTGCGGGCCGATACCCCAGGGGTGTGCGCGGCCGTGATCCGGAAGATGCCTCCTGGGGCCGACCTCCAGGCTCAGGCCCTCAAGAATGAGCACCGTGCGCTTCTGCTTCTGGGAACAGGGGCTGCTGGACCCAGCGGGCCAGCCCCAGGGCGAACAAAAGGAGCCCTATGGGGATGAAGATCCAGTGGGTCACCAGCCCCAGGGCGAAGACCGTCAACCCGGCCGCCAGGATCAGCGGCCATGGGCTCGGCGCAGGCAGATGGATGGGCTCCGCCTCCGAATCCCCTTCGGGCCCGTCCCCACCGGGGGCCTGCGCCGTCGGGGCCTCCGCCACCGGACGTGGATGGGGGTTCCCGGTGTATTTGTGGTCCCAGGCCGGCCGGCGGCTGTGAACGGCCGGGATGCGGGCGAAGTTATAGGGCGGCGGCGGCGAAGCGGTCAGCCACTCCAGGGTGTGACCGTCCCACGGATCGTCCGGGGCCCGCTCCCCGGCGACCAGGCTGCGGGCGATGTTAACGAAGAAGACCACGAAGCTCAGGGCCAGGAGGAAGGCGCCGACGGTCGCCAGCAGGTTCAGCCCCTCCCAGCCCAGGCCCGCTGCGTAAGTGTAGACCCGCCGGGGCATCCCAGCGAGCCCCAGGAAATGCATCGGGAAGAACGTAAGGTTGAAGCCGATGAACTGGAGGGCGAAATGCAAACGACCCAGCCGTTCGTCCAGGAAGCGGCCGGTGATCTTGGGGAACCAGTAATAGATCCCGGCCACGATGGCGAACATGGAGCCGCCGAAGAGCGTGTAATGGAAGTGGGCGACCACGAAGTAGGTGTCCGTCACCTGCCAGTCCACCGGGACCGAGGCCAGGAACAGGCCGCTCAACCCGCCGATGACGAAGAGGGCGACGAAGGCGGCGGCGAAGAGGAAGGGGACGCGATACCGCACCGCCCCGCCCCAGATGGTGGCGATCCAGTTGAAGACCTTGATGGCCGTGGGCACGGCCACCAGCATGCTGGCGGCCGAGAAGAAGGCGTTCACCACGTCCGGCAGCCCCACGGCGAACATGTGGTGAGCCCAGACGGTGAACCCGATGAAGCCGATGGCCACGCTGGAGTATGCCACCGCCGTGTAACCGAAGATGGGCTTGCGGGAGAAGACCGGCAGCACCTCTGAGACGATCCCCATCGCCGGCAGGATCATGATGTAGACCTCCGGATGGCCGAAGAACCAGAAGAGATGCTGCCACAGCAACGGATCTCCGCCCGCCGCCGGGTTGAAGAAATGCGTCCCCAGATGACGATCCAGGAACAGGAGGAACAGCGCCGCCGAGACGCTGGGCATGGCGAAGAGGATGAGGAAAGATGTGACCATCGTCGTCCAGGCGAAGAGCGGCAGGCGGTTCAGGGTGAGGCCAGGCGCCCGTAGCAGCAGGATGGTGGAGACAAAGTTGATGGAGGAGGTGATGGAGGAGATCCCCAGGAGCTGCAGGCCCAGGATCCAGAAATCGATGCCGGTCCCCCTCGAGAACGTCTTTGCCGTCAGCGGCGCGTAGCCGAACCAACCTGCGTCCGGCGCCCCGCCCAGGAGGAAGCTCAGGTTCAGAAAGATCCCGCCCAGCAGGAACATCCACACGCCGAAGGCGTTGAGGCGGGGGTAGGCCATGTCCCGGGCCCCGATCATCAGAGGGACGACGTAGTTCCCCAGCCCCGCCAGCACCGGCATCACCACCAGGAAGACCATGGTGGTTCCATGCATGGTCAGAACCTGGTTGTAAGCGTCCCCTACCAGCACCCGGTTGTTCGGGACCGCCAGCTGGGTCCGGATGAGCAGCGCCTCCAGGCCGCCGATCAGGGCGAAGAACCCGGCGCCCAGTATGTAGAGGATGCCGATGCGCTTGTGGTCGACTGTGGTCAGCCACGAGAGCAACCCGCGTTCGGCATACACGCGGGGGAGCGCGACCGTCGAGCTGGCCATCGCCGCCTCCTTCATCACTTCAGGGAAGAGAGATAGGCCACCAGGGCTTGGATCTCCTCCGGGGTCAGGCCCAGGCGGGGCATCAACGAGCCCGGCTTGATGGCCGGGGGATTATCGAGCCAGCGGGCCATGTTCTCCGGGGTGTTCTCCAGAAGGCCCGCCGCGATCGTCGTCCGGCTGCCCACGTGGGTGAGGTTCGGCCCCACCTTCCCCTGGGCCGGAGTGCCCTCAATGACATGGCATCCCACGCAGGCCTTGCTCATAAAGACTTGATAGCCTTGCTGCGCCAAGGGCTCTGTCGGGGAGGCCGCCGGGGCCCGCTGGGCCTCGGCCCATCGGTCGAAGGCCTCCCGGGAGACTGCGTGTACCCGCAACCGCATGTTGGCGTGGGAAGTGCCGCACAGCTCGGCGCACTGCCCGTAGTAGGTCCCCTCCACATCGGCCTGCAGCCACAGGACGTTCTCCCGGCCGGGGATGGCGTCCATCTTGCCGCCCAGCTGGGGGACCCAGAAGCTGTGGATGACGTCGGCGGAGGTGACGGTGACCCGAAGGGGCTGGCCGACCGGGATCACCAGCTCGTTGGCAGTGGTGATCCCGAGGGTCGGATACTGAAACTCCCACCACCATTGATGGCCGATGACCTTCACCGGCAGCGCGTCGGCCGGCGGCGTGGAGGTCGCGGCCATCGTCCGCCAGGTCATGGCGAAGATCACCGCCAGCCCCAGGGCGGTCACAGTGGTCCAGGAGAACTCCAGGGCGCGGTTCCCGTGGATCTGAGGTGGAATTGCCCGGGGATCCCGGGCCCGGAAGCGGATGACGGCATAGAGCAACAAGGCTTCCACCACGACGAAGACGAAGGCGGTGATCGCCAAGATGAAGCCGAACAGATCCGCCTCGGCGCGTCCTTTGGGGGAGACTGGGTGCAGGATCGAGGGGCTCTGGGCGGCGCATCCGGTCAGGAGGCCCACCATCACCCCGATTCCCAACCCTGGGTAGGGCGCCCATCCCTTGCCTCGATCGCGTGCGAATGGCATCCGATGCTCCTCCCGCTTCCTAAGGCTCCAAACGCATCGATCCGCCTCCTCAGGAGAACCGCACCCCGCCATCAGTTCCTGATGCGAGGGACCCTAATAATGATGCGGCGAATTGTCGAAATTGTCAAGGAAAAGGTCCCTGTCGGGCCGAATTTCTGGATCAATAGATCGACTTTTCACGGAGGGCCTCCGGAGCCTCCGGCGGGTCCCGAGTGAAGCCAAATGGGGCCGGGTTCAGGTGTCCGGCCCCAGGCTGGGACGGTCCGGCGGATATGGAGGGACGGAGTCGGTGGGGCGGTTCAGGTGCCCAGCAACAGGCGCCGCAGGATCGGCTCGCTCTGTGGAGTGGTCACGGCGAGGAGCTCATCGTCGGCCTGCAAGATGGTGTCCCCGGAGGGGATGAAGGTCTGGTCCCCGCGCACCACCATCACCACCAGGGCGTCCGCCGGGATGCCCAGCTCCCGGATGGGCTGCCCATCGGCGGGCGCCCCGGGGGCGACCTTCCCTTCCACCAGTTGGATGCCCCCGCGGCGCAGGGCCAGCAGGTGCACCAGGGAGCGCAGAGGTAGTGCCCGCTCGATCTGAGCCTGGATGATCTCCGTGGTGGAGACCGTCACGTCGATCCCCAGGCGGGCGAAGATCTCTGCGTTGCGCGGGTTGTTGATGCGGGCGATGGTCCGGGGGACGTTGAACTTGCGCTTGGCGAGCAAACACACCACCAGGTTGTCCTCATCGTCCCCCGTCACCGCGATCACCGCGTCGGCCCGGTTCATCCCCACCTGGGCGAAGGTGCTGGAGTCGCAGCCGTCCCCCACCCAGACGTGATCTGTCCCCAGCTCGTCGATCAGGAAGGCCGCGCGGCGGGGGTTCTTCTCGATCAGAAGCACCTCGTGTCCCTCCGCCAGCAGGGACTTGCTCAGGTAATAGCCGACCTTGCCGCCGCCGACGATGATGAGATACATCCTCTAATCCTCCAGGCACTTGCGGATGGCCTCCGCCGCCAGGGTGGTGGGGGAGACGGTCTTCAGCCCCAGCTCCTGGAAGATCTCCGCCCGCAGCGGATCGTTCAGCCGGGTGATCACCCGGGGCACGCCGAAGATCTCCCGGGCGACCTCGGCGGCCATGATGTTGGTGTTGTCGTAGCCGGTGACGGCGATGAAGACGTCAGCCTGTTCGATCCCCGCTCGGCGCAGCACCTCCGCGTCGATGCCCATCCCGACCACCGTCTCCCCCGGGAAGTCCGGCCCCAGGGCCTCCAGGGCCTCCCGCTCCCGGTCGATCACCGTCACGGCATGGCCATCCCGCGCGAACTGACGGGCCAGATACGCCCCCAGACGACCGCAGCCCAGGATCACGATGCGCATGGCGCGCGCTCCTCCGGATGCTTCCGCCCCTCCATAGCCCTGATCACAGCTGCTCCACCGGCTCCACCAGCACCCCCTGCTTCTGGATCCAGGCCAGCCCCTCCTCCACACGATCGGGCGGGCCCTCCAGATCGACCACCAGCCAGGCCTCGGTGGCCTCCACATGGGCCCGACGGATGTTGACCAGCAGGCCGAACCGCTGGATGAGCCGGTAGAGCAGCGGCTCATCGATCAACGCCGGGGGATACACCAGCTTCACCCGCCGCAGGGTCGTCTGGTCCATGGGAGCCTCCTCCCTCGTGGGTCCGAAGCGGAAGTTTGTCTCCCCTCCTCATTCCCGCAGAGGCACCTTGGCCACGATCACCTCGCAGGCCGCCCGGCGCATCACCTCGTGCACCGTCCGTCCCAGGCCGTCGCCGGAGGGCCGGTGCTTCAGCCCGACCCCCATGATGATCTGATCCGCCCCGACCTGCCGGGCCACGCTGAGGATCCCCTCGGGGGCGGAGCGATGTCGGATCAGATAGATTTCCGGCCTCATCCCATGCTGCAAGGCAATGAAGCGAGCGGTCTCCAGGGCCCGCTGGCCCCGCGCCTCCAGCTCCGGAAGAGGGGTGTCCAGGGGCACCGTGTAGGGGACCTCCAAGACGTGGACCAGGACCAGGCGGGCGTGCTGGGGCTCCCCCAGCCGGCAGGCCAGCTCCACCGCCCGCTCGGAATAGATCTCCTCCACGATGGGGACCACGATGCAGCGGGCGGCCTCCACCGAGTAGACCGCCCGGGCCACCTCCGCCGGGACCGGGCGGGGCACCCGCAGCATCCAGAACAGCGTCGCCGAAAGGATCGCCAGGAACGCCAGCGCCAGCGCGACGCCCAACGGATGTCCCATCGGAACCTATGCCTCCGAGATCCCGCTTAGAGAATCTGCCCTTTTCGCTTAGCCCACCAGATCCGCCAGCGCTGGGCCCCCATCCCGATCATCAGCCCTCCCACCAGGATGGGAAGCATCAGCGCGCTCCACCCCATGCCTCGCTCGAGGACGGCCCACAGGCTGCGTCCGATGATCAGCGCCCCCAGGATCATCAAGATCGTCCCGCTTGCCAGCCGGAAGCCCGTCATGCCCATCCCCGCTCCTGCTGCCGGCGCATCCGCTCGATGCGGAACCGTTCCAGCAGCTCATATTCCCCTGTATCCTCCAGGATCTTCATCTGCTGAGCGTCCCAATCGCGGGGGAGGCTCCCCCACACCGGCTTGCCGGTGCGCCGGCGATACCACGCGTAGTAGAGTACCCAAAAGATCACCCACATCGGACCAAAGATGCGGGCGATGTCGTGAGTGTAGAGCACGATCAGCACCATCAGCCCGGTCCCGATCACCCCTAGGACGCCTGGAATGGGAATCTCCACGTCGCGCCAGCGGATGTTCAGAGGAACCCGATATGGACGCGGGACGTGGGGCTCTTTGATCCGCAGGGCCAACAGGGCGATAGTGCTCATGAAGTAAGCCAGCATCGCCCCGAAGGCATACATGTTAGCCATAGTCTCCATCGCCCGGCGCCCGCTCAAGAAGGCAAACACCGCCTCTGCCGCGGCCACGCCCGAAAAGACCAAGATGGCGCGGACCGGCGTGCGGAAGCGAGGGTGAATCTGAGAGAGCCCCTCGCCGATCAGGCCCAGCTCGGCCATGCTGTAGGCCAGGCGGCTGGCCCCCATCACCCCGGTGTTGGCAGAGATCAGGACGATGGTGGCCGCCAGAACCGCCGCCACGGGGCCGGCCAGGAACCCAACGAAAGGCAGCTGGCTGGCCAGGCGGGCCACCGGATCCCCTTCCCGGGCGGCGATCTCCTGCCAGGGCAGGATGCCCAGGGACACCGTGGGAAAGGCCAGGGCGAAGAGGAGGACGACAACGATGAGGGCCAGGGAGGTGCGGGGGATCACCGTCGCCGGCCGGATGGTCTCCTGGGCCGCCTGGGAAACCGACTCCAGCCCCACATACGAGATCACGGCGATGGAGATCGCATAAAGCAGCTGATCGGTGGAGGGGAACTGGGTCCGCCACTGATGGAGGAAGAGCTCCGGCTGCCAGGCGAAGGCGAAACCGATCACGATGATGCTGGCCTCCAACACCAGGTCCATGGCCCCCAGCACTGAGTTAAAGAGGGAGGACTCCCGAATGCCCTTCACATTCAGCAGGGCCAGCAGCAGGATAAGACCCAGCGTCTCAGCCAGCCAGATCAGGTTGACATCGTGGAAAGGCCCCACCGTGGTCCGGAACTCCCGGAAGGCCGGGAAGAAGAAGTTGATGTAGCCCGCCGAGGCCATGGCGAAGAGGGCCACGTCCACCGTGTAATCGAGCATCAGGGCGGCCCCGGCCACCAGGCCCCAGAAATCCCCCAGCCCGCGCAGGGTGAAATACTGACCTCCCCCCGCCGAGGGATATGCGGCAGCCATTTCGGTATAAGCCAGACCGACCAAGACGTAAACGACCCCGGCGATCAGGAAGGCCAGGGGAGTGGCCCCTTGAGCCGCCGCCATCACCAGGCCGAGGGCGACGTAGACGTCCGCCCCCACATCGGCATAACCCCAGGTGAAGGAACCCCAGACGGTGACCTCTCGCCGTAAGCCGACATGCTCCCGTCGAGCAACCGCCTCAGAGGCCATCGGGCACTCCATCGCAAAGCGATTGGATCGCTTGAGCGCTACAATCCCCTCTCAACAGATCCTGATTGTATGAATCGGGACATTCCCTGTCAAAAAGAAGACCCCGCCGGTGGAGCGCCTCTTCCCAGGCTGGCGGCCCCCCTTGGAACCCGGTAGAATGAGGAACACCGCCTTCGGGATCCCTCAACGGGCTCCCCGTTTCGTTTCCGCCCTCCGGTTCCTGCAGGAAGGGTGGTGGGATCGCCGGAGGCGGATGGCGGATTTCCGCGGCAGGAGAGGGAGGATCCATGGCGACGTCCAACGTGATCCAGGTGGAGATCGAGGAGCAGCTCAAAGCGGCCTATCTGGACTACGCGATGAGTGTGATTGTGGCGCGGGCGCTGCCGGACGTGCGGGACGGGCTGAAGCC
>NZ_FYEK01000029.1 GCF_900187885.1 Thermoflexus hugenholtzii JAD2
GAAGCGGTGGAACTCTACCGCCAGCTGGCCGTCCAACACCCCCAGGCCTTCCTCCCCAACTTGGCATCGAGCCTCAACAACCTGGGTGATAGGCTCTCCGAAATGGGAGAGCCGGAGAACGCCCTGGCGGCCTATGAGGAAGCCGTGCGCACCCTGCTGCCGTTCTTCCGGCACCTGCCCGCGGCGTTCGCGGATGACATGCGATATATGCTGCGCAACTATCTGTCCGCGTGCGGGCGGGCGAAACGAGAGCCGGATTGGGAACTGGTGAAGGAGACGCTCTGGGTCGACCCTTCCCTCGCGCTCTCCCCCACGGTCATGGGGCTGGCGCCGCTGCTGCGGGCGGTGGCGGCCGTGGCGCGGGGCACGGCGGGGCTGGAAGTCGTGCAGGCGGTGGAGGAGGCGCTGGCCGGGATGCGCCAGCGGGAGGAGTGGCGGGCGCTGGCGGAGGCCCTGGGGCGGCTGCGGGCGGGGGAGCGGGACCCCCAGGCGCTGCGCCAGGGGCTGGCCTTAGATGCCATCGATGAGCAAGCCCTGGCGCTGGTGGAAGGAGCGGTGGCGGATGAGGAGGTGTGGGCGCTGCTTCAGGGGCTCGCGAAGGAGGAGCAGAGCGCCGAATGAATGCGGCCTCCGGAGGCCTTCGGCCCGCGGTCGGCCCTAAGCGTCGAATGAATTCGACCTGGTGAGGCCTTCGGCCGGCGGTCGGCCTGCGCCGACCGGGAGGTGTCATTTGCGTCGGCAAAGGCCGACGCTTGGCGCGCAAGCGACTTGGAAGGCCGATTTCAATCGGTAGGAGCGGCTTTAGCCGCGACCATGGCGGGATCGAGGAGAAGGGGTTTGGGATAAAGGGCTCCTCCTTCCCAATGATCACTGTTGCCATCGGGACGCCGATTCGGGGCTAAAGCCCCTCCTACAAAAAGCGACCATTGCGGGCAGAAAGCCCTTCCCTCAGAAACGATCGCCGGTGCCATCGGGACCCCCTCCCCGGAGCGAAGGCGCAGGGCGCGAGAAGGCACCGCGAGGGGCCGAAAGGAATCCCGCCCGGCTGCTCCCCGGCAAGCCCCCGATAAGGCCGAGCCGCCTCATCCGCGTGTTCACGCCCGATTCGAGGACAGGATGCCCCTCAAAGAATCCCCACCTGACTGTAGTCCCCCAGGGTGAACTTATAGGCCCGGGGCTTCATGGGGGAGTGGGTGATCACCACCCGCCGGCCGATCAGGCTGTCGGCGATGCGGGGGATGTCCTCGATGCGGCAGTGCTCCAGGACGATGCTGTGCTCGATCTCGCTGTTGATGATCTCGCAGTGATGATAGATGCTGGTGAAGGGGCCGATGTAGCTGTTGATGATGCGGGTGTGCTCGCCGATGATGGCCGGTCCGCGGATGCGGCTGTTGATGATCTCCGCCCCCCGCTCGATCACCACCTTCCCCTCCAGGGCCGAGTCCCGATCCACATAGCCCTCCACCCGCGGCTCCAGCTCCTCCAGCACCAGGCTGTTGGCCGCCAGCAGGTCGATGGGCTTGCCCGTGTCGATCCACCACCCCGTGTGGATATACGGATAGACCTTGTAGCCCTTCTCCACCAGATACTGGATGGCGTCGGTGATCTCCAGCTCGCCCCGCCAGCTGGGGCGGATGGCCTCGACGGCCTCGAAGATCGGCGGCCGGAACAGATAGATCCCCACCAGGGCCAGGTTGCTGCGGGGCTCCCGGGGCTTCTCTACCAGCCGGACGATGCGCCCGTTTTCCAGCTCCGCCACGCCGTAGTGCTGAGGGTCCGGGACCTCCTTGAGGACGATCTGGGCGTCGTATTCGCTCTCCAGGAACATCCGCACCAGGTGGCGGATCCCGCCCTGGATGACGTTGTCGCCCAAAAACATCACGAAGGGGGTCTGGCCCAGGTAATCCCGGGAGATCTTCACCGCGTGGGCCAGGCCCAGGGGCGCCTCCTGGCGGATGTAGGTGACCCGCACGCCCCAGCGGCTCCCATCCCCCACCGCCGCCATCACCTCGGGGGCGGTGTCCCCCACCACGATCCCGACGTCGGTGATCCCCGCGTCTCTCACCGTCTCGATCACTCGGAAGAGCACCGGCTTGTTGGCGATGGGGAGCAGCTGCTTGGCGCTGGTGAAGGTCAGGGGGTAAAGGCGGGTCCCCTTCCCCCCGCTCAGGATCAGCGCTTTGATCCCGCTCATCCTCTTCCCTCCTTGTTCGGACTGTTCTCGAAATCGCTCAATGCCACAGGATCACACCGAGGACCGGGACGTGGAGCCGTTCCAGGGCCTCCCGGGCGCGGAGCAGATCGGCCCGATGGGTGCGGCGGGCGCGGACGACCAGGAGGGCCCCGTCACAATGCTCCGCCAGAGCCAGGGTCCGGCTGGAGCGCTGGGGCGCAGGCGCGCAGATCAGGATGCGCTCGGCCCGCCGCCGGAGGGCCTGCACGAGCTCCCCCGCCCGCCGGGCCGGCAGGGCGGCCGGAGGCGGCTCCGCGGCGCCGGCCGGCAGCAGCCATAACCCCGGGACCCCCGTGGCCATCAGGCTGGCGTCGATGGATCCGCCCCCCTCGCCGATCAGGGCGGCCAGCCCGGAGGCAGGCGAAAGGCCGAACCGCCGGTGCAGCCCCGGGCGCTCCAGGTCCGCGTCCACCAGGAGGGTCTGGCGGCCGGCCTCGGCGAAGGCGATGGCCAGATGGGCCGCCACGGCGTCGGCCGCCTCCCCCGGGGAGGCGGGGGCCAGGAGGAGCGCCTGCAGCGGATGCTCCAGCCGCAGGGCCTCCAGGTTCATCCGCAGGATGCGATACGCCTCGGCGACGGGTTGCGGGAGCGACCGTTCCATGCGGAAGCCTCCCCTATGGCCGGGGGGTCGGGCCAGGGATCGGCCCAGGGAGGCGGGCGGCCGCCGGGGCCGCCATCCACCGGCGCAGGTTCTCCAGGCCTTCCTGGAAGAACATCACCCCCAGCCCGAGGGCGAACCCCAGCAGCCCGCCGATGGCGACGTTCACCCGCGTCTGGGGCCGAAACCGGGTGTAGATCGGCTCATCCACCAGCAGGGCGTCGATTCGGTCCTCCTGGCGGAGCTTCTTGTTCTCGCTCCGCCGCCACTCCACGAATTGCTCCGCCCACCGTTTGGCGATCCGCTTCGCCAGCTCGCCGTCCGGGGCCCGGACCTCCAGGCGGATCACCATGCTGCGCTCGTCCAGGGAGAGGGACATGTTCCGCCGCAGCGCTTCGGGGGCCATCGTCAGCCCCAGCTCCTGGATCACTCGGCGCGCCGAGGGCTGATCGGGATGGTCGCCGCCGTAGACGCTGGAGAGGATCGCCAGGTAGCTGTTGAGCAGGGTTTTGGCCGCCTGGCTCTGGCCGAAGTCCGGCCGGGCGGGCTGCACGGCGATGGTCGCCACCGCCCGGTAAACCGGCGTCTGCAGCCGGCTGAAGACGAAAGCGGCTCCGGCGGCCAGCACGGGGAAGGCCACCAGGGCCCAGCCCCGCCGACGCAACAGCCGGAGGTAGTGCTGGAGGAGCAGCCACTGTTCGGAGGCCCGGGCGGCCCCCAGCTCCAGCCATCCGGCCAGCAAGGCCAGGGCTCCGCCCAGCACCAGCCCCAGCACGGCTCCGGCCGCCACGTTGAACGTCGTCTGCGGGCGGAACCGGCCGGCGACCGGCTGATCCACCAGCAGGGCATCGATCTGATCCTCCTGGCGCAGCCGCTGGTTCTCCGTCCGCCGCCATTCCACGAACAACTCCGCCCACGTGCGGGCGATCTGCTGGGCCACCTCCGGGGCATAGGAGCGGACCTCCAGCTCGATGAGCAGACTGCGCTCATCGGCGGAGAAGATCGCGTTCCGCTTCAGCTGCTCGGGCGTCATGTCCAGCTGCAGGGCCTGGATCACGCGGCTGGCGGAGGGCTGGTGGAGATCCCCCCCGCCGTAGGTGCTGGACATGATCTGCACGTAGCTGCTGAGCAGGGTTTTGGCCGCCTGGCTCTGGCCGAAGTCCGGCCGGGCGGGCTGCACGGCGATCGTCGCCACCGCCCGATAAACCGGCGTCTGCAACCGGCTGAAGACGAAGGCGCTTAAGGCGGTGGCCCCGGCCAGGACCGGGATCAGCCAGCCCCATCGGCGCAGGATGTAGATCAGATCCCACAGGCTCATCGATCCGCTGACCTCCTGTCCGGGATCCCCTCTTGGTCCTGCTTGTGCCAACCCGGCATCGGCCGCGGCGACAACCTCTCCGTAGAGAGGGCTTTCGGCCCCGAACCCTTGCCCGCAATGGCGTAACCAGCCACTTTTGAAGGGGGGCTTCAGCCCTGAACCGGTCTCCCGAGGGCCACAGCGATCCTTATCTGAAGGGAAGGCCTTCAGCCTGCAATCCCAATCTTCTTCGATCCCACAAGGTCGCGGCGGAAGCCGCTCCTACAGGGATTGGCCTCCTTCACCCTCAAACCCTGTTCCGAACCGATCCTGAGGATGGAGACCGAAATTTCTTTCGGCCTACGAGCAAGGCCGCGCCGAACGCTGCCCCGGCTCATGCCACAAACCCAGGGTTGCCCTGCGCCGGGCGTCGGCCCCTTCGCGCCGATTGAAATCGGCCTTCCAAGGCGCTTGCGCGCCAAGCGTCGGCCTCCGCCGACGCAAAAGATGCTTTCCCGGTCGGCGCAGGCCGACCCTCGGCCGAAGGCTTTTGCGCTGATTGAAATCAGCCTCCCAAGGCGCTCCGCGCCGGGCGTCGGCCTCCGCCGACGCAACGGTATCGGTCGGCGCAGGCCGACCGCCGGCCCAAGGCCCTTGAGGTCGAATTCATTCGACACCCAAGGCCGACCGCCGGCCGAAGGACCTCGCCAGGCCGGATTCATTCGGCGCCTATCCCTCCTCCCTTGGGGATCTCCCCCAGGACCCGCAGGCCCAGCCGCTCCACGTCCCGGCGATCCCAGATCCGCGGATCGGTGAAATCGGCCAGGAACGCCAGGGTCAGCCCCAGCAGGAGCCCCAGGGCGATCCGGAAGAGCCCCTCCAGGCGGGCGCGCAGGGAGGGAGCCGTCGGCGAGGCCGCCGGCACATCCAGCGGCGTGAGGGTCCCGGTCCCCACCGCCTGGGGCCACACCCGGCCCACCTCCTCGCGGGCCACCCAGGCCGCCGCCTGCGCGATGGCCTCGGCCGTCCGGGGATCCGGAGCCGTGACATACAGGACCACCAGGGAGCGCTGGTAATCCGTGGCGATCGCTCCCTGAACGGCGGGCGCGGAGAGCGCGGGGCCTTGCGCGGAAAGGACCGCCGCCACCCGTTCCGCGAAATCCCGGCTGCGCATCCAGGCCGAGGCGGCGGCGGCCAGGTATTCACTGGACAGCCACCGATAGTAGCCGTCGTAATCATAGTCGGCCGACCCTCCCGGCCGAACCCCCACGGCGAAGCGGATGGAGGCCTGATAGGCCGGCGGGGCGGGCCGGGCCAACGCCGCAGCCAGAACCCCTATCGCCGTCGGGATCAAGGCCAGCCATCCCCAGCGTTTCAGGACACGGGCCAGATCTTCCAGGGTCATCCCACAGGGCTCCGGAGCGCAACGGTGAGATCCTGAAACCGGGCCAGCAGGGTGGATTCCACCTCCTGGCCCCGGCGGGCAGCTTCCCACGCCGCTTCCACAATTTCCTCTATTTTTTCCTGGAACCTCCGCCTGTCAAACCGCTCGGCATAGCGGCGGATGTCCCAGGGATCGAAGCGGAGCTCCTCCAGGTGCCGGACCGCCTCCGCCAGGCTCTCGGGGGTGGGTTCCCGGAAGAACACCCCGGTCACCCCCTCCACCACGGTGTCTAAGGCGCCGCCGGCGGCGAAGGCGACCACCGGCCGTCCCGCCGCCATGGCCTCCACCGGGGCGATCCCGAAGTCCTCGACCCCCGGGAAGATGAACGCGCGGCACCGGGCGTAGAGCTCCGCCAGCTCCGCATCGGAGACGCGCCCCCGGAAGGTGACGGTCGGGCCCGCCATCGCCTCCAGCCGGGGCCGATCCCGACCGTCCCCGACGATCACCAGGGGCCGCCCCAGCCGGTTGAAGGCCTGGATGGCCAGGTCGATCCGCTTGTAAGGGACCAGCCGGGAGACGATCAGGTAGTAGTCTTCGACCTGGGAGGCGGGCTGGAAGCGGGACACCTCCACCGGAGGATGCAGGAGGAGGGACGGACGCCGGTAGAACTTGCGGATGCGCCGGGCCACCTCCGAGGAGATGGCGATGAAGAGATCCACCCGATCGGCGGCCAGGCGATCCCAGAGCCGCAGGGCGGCGATCAGCGGCCGCAACCCGCCCCGGAGGAAGCGGGGCAGCCGCTCCCGGGCCACGTATTCCTCGTAGCCCCAGACGTAACGGGTGGGGGTCAGACAATAGCACACGTGGACGGTGGAGGGGCCAGTGACCACCCCGTGGCAGAACCCGCTCTTGTTCGACAGCACCACATCGTAATCCGAGAGGTTGAGGGCGTCGAAGGCCATGGGGTAAAGGGGAAGATAGAGCTGATGATGGCGGTGGATGAAGGGGAGGGCGTCCAGCCAGGTGGTGCGGATCTCCCACTCCCGGTAGCGGGCCGGCATGCGGTGGCGGTCGTAGATACTGGTGTAGATGGGGGCCCCGGGGAAGATCTCCTTCAGGGCCTCCAGCACCACCTCCGCCCCGCCCATCTGATTCAGCCAGTCATGGACCAGCGCGACGCGCATCCTCGGATCACCCGCCTCGAATGTCCCCACAGAAGGACGGTTCCTCCCCCTCGCGGAAGAGGAGGCCATGGACCGGGGCGAAGGTTCGGCGGTGGATGGGGCTGGGGCCGTGGAGGCGGAGGGCGCGCCGGTGGGCCGGGGTGCCGTAGCCCTTGTGCCGGGCGAAGCCGTAGGCCGGGTAGAGCCGATCCGCTTCCACCATCCACCGATCCCGCGTCACCTTGGCCACGATGGAGGCGGCCGCCACGGAGAGGCAGCGCGCGTCCGCCCGCACCAGAACCCGCTGCGGGAGCGAGACCGGCAGGGTCAGGGCGTCCACGATCAGGGCCTCCGCGGGGATCGGAAGAGCCCGCAGCGCCCGCTCCATCGCCAGGCGGGTGGCCGGGACGATGCCCAGGGCGTCGATCTCCTCCGGTCCGGCCATCCCCACCCCCACCGCGAGGGCCACCCGCAGGATCTCCGGCAAGAGCGCCTCCCGCTCCGCCGGGGTCAGCATCTTGGAGTCCCGCACCGCGGCCAGCGCCGCGCGCAAACGCGCCGGCTCCGGCGGGAGGATCACCGCGGCGGCCACCACCGGCCCCGCCCACGCGCCCCGGCCCGCCTCATCCAGGCCGGCGACCCTTCGATAGCCCTGCCGCCAGAAGGCCCTCTCCTCAACCAGGGTCGGACGCGGAAGGGAGGCGGATTTCCGGCCGGGCATAGCGGCCTTTCCAGGCATTCCAGCGGATCCGAAACAGATCGCGGAACATGTTCAGGCTGTCCCGGAACAGCCGGACCCGGCTCTCCGGGTTGAAATACCAGGTCACGGGGACCTCCACGATGCGATAGCCGCGCTGCCGCGCGATGAAGAGCACCTCCACGTCGAAGCTCATGCCGTCCAGCTGCTGGACTCGGAAGAGATCCTCCGCCACCTCGGCCCGGAACATCTTGAAGCCGCACTGGGTGTCCTGAAAGTCCGGGAGGGCCAGGAAGCGGACGATGGCATTGAAAACCCGTCCGATCACATGGCGATAGAGGGGCTCGCCGATGCGGCGGGCACCGGGGGCCTCCCGGCTCCCGATGGCGATGTCGAAGCCATCCAGCTGCGGGGGGAGGAACTTCACCACCTCCTCGATGGGGGTGGAGAGGTCGGCATCGCAGATATAGCGATAACGGCCCCGGGCGGCCAGCATCCCCCGGCGGACGGCCAGCCCCTTCCCCCGGCGGGGCTCCCGGATCAAACGGACGTAGGGGTGATCCCGGGCGAAGGCCTCGGCGATCTCCGCCGTGCGATCCGTGCTGCCGTTCTCCACCACGATCACCTCGGCGGAGCGGTCCCACGCCCGCAGGAAACGATCGATCTGCTCCAGGGCCCGCGGGAGCCGGCCCTCCTCGTTGTGGGCGGGGATGATAATCGAAAGAAAGGGCTCGCTCATCCGGCCTCCCTTATGGGTCTCGCCGGGAGCCCAGGATATCACGGGGGAATCAGAGGCGCAATGAAGAAGGCTCGACCCTCACAGGAGGGCGGCGCGCGCGGCGATGGCCTCCATGGCCTCAGGAGGCGGCTCCCGCTCCGCGCGGACGATGATCCCCAGACCCAGCACCACCTCCCCCTCATACATCACCGCCGCCTGCCCGGGCGTGAGGTCCCGCATGGGCTCGTCGAAGATCACCTGCGCCCGGCGGTCGGGCATGGGCAGGATCCAGGCGGGCACCTCCCGGGCCCGATACCGGATCTTGACGGTGGCTCGGAAGGGCTCCGAGGGAATCTCGCCGCTGACGAAATGGAGGCCCTCCAGCAGGGCGACGCGGCGGCCCAGCTCCTCCACCGTCCCCACGATCACCGCATTGCGCTCCGGATCCAGATCCACCACGTAGAGGGGAACCCCGGCGGCGATCCCGAGGCCGCGACGCTGGCCGATGGTGTAGAAGGCCAGCCCCTGGTGCTCCCCCAGAACCCGACCCCGGGTGTCCAGGATCGGGCCCGGTCGGAGGGCCTCCGGGGCGTGGCGGCGCAGGAAGGCCCGATAATCCCCGTCCGAGAGGAAGCACAGGTCCTGGCTCTCCGGCTTCTCGGCCACCGGGAGCCCGAAGCGGCGGGCCAGCTCCCGGACCTGCTCCTTGGTGTATTCGCCCACGGGGAACAGGGCGTGGCGCAGCTCCGCCTGTCCCAGCACGGCGAGCACGTAGGACTGATCTTTGCGGGGATCCACCCCCCGCAGGAGCTGGTAGCGCCCATCGACCTGGCGGACCCGAGCGTAGTGGCCGGTGGCCAGGAACTCCGCTCCCAGGGCCAGGGCCCGCCGCAACAGCCAATCGAAGCGGACGAAGCGGTTGCACCGGAGGCAGGGGTTCGGCGTGCGGCCGGCCAGGTATTCGGCGATGAAGAAATCCACCACCGTCTTCTTGAAGAAATCGGCCACGTTGAGCACGTAGAAGGGGATGCCGAGATGGTCGGCCACCCGGTAGGCCAGCTCCATGTCCTCCAGGGTGCAGCAGCGGTTGGTCGAGGCGCCGGCGCTCTCTCCCTCGCCCCACAGACGCAACATGATGCCGATCACCTCGTAGCCCTGCTCCACCAGCAGGGCGGCGGCGACGCTGCTGTCCACGCCGCCGCTCATCGCCACCACCACACGGGTCATCCTGCTCCTTTCCAGGCGGCCCACACCTCATCCGGCGTGGGCAACTTCCGGCCGCTTCCGGGCTCGACCAGCCGCAGCCACTCCCCCTCCGCTCGCAGATCCAGGCCCAGGAGCTCGCTGCGCAGAGTCAGGGGCTCCGCCGTCTGCGGCGGGATGGGACGGTAGCCTTCCGCAGACAGGCGAAACCCCCGCAGGGGCGGATTCAGGTATTCCCCGAAGGGATCGAACAGGAAATACTCCTGCACCGTTCCGCAGCGCATTGTCATTTGTTTCACCCCGAGGGGCGAAACCCATGACCGGCTGCTTCCTGCTTCCTCGACCCGTGGCTCGTAGACCGACCAGAGGCCGTTCCGCCGCCAGAGGGGTCTCCACAGGCGTCACTTCCCGGGGAACTCCCGGTAGGGCCTTTCAGGACGGCCAGCCCATAGTTTCGCAGGTTGAGGGCCGCGTTGAGATCCCGGTCCATCTCCAGCCCGCAGGCTTCACAACGGAAGACCCGCCGGGACAGCGGCAGCGCCGGGCCAATCCAGCCGCACCGCGAGCACATCCGGGTGGATGGAAAATGCCACGGCGCCGTAATCAATACGGACCCATACCAGCGGCACTTGTATTCCAGCATCCGCCGGAAGGACCCCCACCCCACATCCGAGATGGACCGGGAAAGATAGGGGCTCCGCGCCAGGCCCCGCACGTTCAAATCCTCCACCACCAGAACCGGCTTGGCTTTCGCCAGCTCGGTGGTGACCTTGTGGAGAAAGTCCCGGCGGATGTTCCGCACCCGACGGTGCAATCGGGCCAAGCGCAGGGCGGCCTTCTCGTAGTTGCGGGGGAAAACCGTCCGCTTCCGCTCCTCCCCCGTCTCCGGATCCTGCTCCACCACCGTCCGCTTCTGCTTGCGGGAGAGCTGCTTCGAACGGCGCTTCAAAAGCCGCAGAGCCCTCGCCAGCGGCTTCGGCGCCTCGATCCGCGTGCCATCGGAGAGCACGGCGAACGAATCCAGCCCCACATCGATGCCCACCACGTCCTCCGGCCCCCGGGCCTCCCGGGGCTCGGGATCCAGGCGCTCCACCTCGCAGGTCAGGCTCACAAACCAGCGATCCGCCTCCCGGGAAACCGTGGCCGAAAGGATGCGGGCTTTCCGATCGTGGAGGAGGGCGACCAGCCTGTCGGTCCGCTCTTTGGTGCGCACCTTGCCGATGCGGGGAAGCTGGACGTGCCGGGGGGTGACCCGGATGGAGCCGGTGAGTCTCGCCCCGTTGTCCTCAAGGACCTTCTTGCGCCGGAAGCGGGGAAAGCTGGCCCGACCATCCCGCCAGTTGCGGATAGCCCGCTCCAGGTCCCGGAAGGCCTCCTGGGGGGCGCACTTGGACACCTCCACCCACCAGGGGGCGTGCTGCCGCTTCCACGCGTTCCACATCCTGTGGAGGTCCATCGCGGATGGGATCCGCTCGCCGTGTGCCAGGGCCTCCCGGCAGCGGGCCAGGCCCCAGTTGTAGGCGAAGCGGGCGGCGCCCACGTGCTTCGCCAAGGCGATTCGGGCCTCCTGGTTGGGGTCCAGCTCAAAGCGAAAGGCCTGCATCACCCGCATGCCAGCGCCTCCGGCGCCCGCCGGGCCCGGTTCCGGGCGGGCCACTCTGCTTCCGGGTCCGGTCGGAGCGCTTCATGGCCGAAATCGATGATAATAAAAACGGCAGCTGCTGGCAACCCCCAGGGCCTCGTAGAGGCCTTTCTTGGACCCCAGATCTTCCCAGCGAGTGGAGGCCGAGGTCAGCTCGATCACCACATCGGGACCTTTGCCTTCCTCCCACACTTTATAGATCCGACGGGGCCGACGCGGGATCCCGAAGACCACAAAGAGGTCCGGCACCACCACAGCCCGCGGGTTCCCTTCCACGTAGTAGATCAGCAGGTTGCCGCTGACCACCACATCCGGGCGATGTTCAAAAAAGTGACGAAGGGCAAAGAGGAGGTTGAACAGGTTGTCCCGATGGATCTCCGTCTCCGCCACCGGCCGCCCATCCCCCTCCGGGTAATGAACGTCTTCCAGCGCCCCCTGAATCCGCTCCACGCGCATCGGCCCTCCTCCGTACATCCAGACCCAGGTTATTCCCCCCGGAGGAAGCCCCTTCGGCTGGCATGAAGGATGGTGTAACCGATCACACGTCCCTCGCGATAACGAACGATGATATCCTCATCCGTCAGCTCGCTCTCGGTAGCCGGAAGAGGATCGCCGAAACTCACATACAACACATCCGCCTCTGCATCATACGAGAGCTGGATTGTTTGCTGCGGAGTCTCCCGGATGTAGGGCAATAGATCGAGATAAATCTCTATCTCTTTCATGGCCATATCTGCCTCTTATTTCTACGTATTGAGCTAATTTTTCTGGTAAAGAAAGCCGTGATAACGAAACCATCGTGCTCAAACTCTCGATAAACAACCACAAGCCATTTGCCTGCCTCTACTTCTCGGAGCGCGAGCAACTCGTCAAGTGGACCAGCAAAGATCTGTTCTGGATGCTCGATGGTATACAGGATCTCCTGTTCCCAGCCGGCGAGCTCCGGATGTCCTCTCAGAATATGCAACCAGCGCTCTTGTGTGAGGCGGATAGGGATCCCATTTCGGGAACAGACTTGGGCGAGCATCGGTGGCCCTCACACCTCTATGGCCTGCATCTCCCGCAGGCGGGCGACGGCCCGGGGCAGCACCTCCAGGACGGTCTCGATGTCCTCCTCGGTGTTGGACTTGCCCAGGGTGAGCCGTAAGGAGCCGACAGCCCACTCGTGGGGCAGGCCCATCGCCAGCAGCACCTCCGAAGGCTCGGGCCGGCCGCTGGTGCAGGCGGAGCCGGTGCTGGCGGCGATCCCCTCCACATCCAGAGCCAGCAGGAGCTCCTCGCCGTTGATGCCCCGGAACACGAAGCTGGCGTGATGGGGCAAGCGCTCGGTGGGATGGCCGGTCAGGCGCGCCTCCGGCACCCGCTCCAGGATCCCCTGGATCAGGCGGTCCCGCAGCCGCCGCAGCCGGGCGTTCTCGCTCTCTCGGCTCTCCTGGGCCAGGCGCAGGGCCGTGGCCAGCCCCACGATCCCGGCTACGTTCACCGTGCCGGCCCGGCGGCCCCGCTCGTGCCCGCCCCCGGTAATGACCGGCAGATACGGCGTCCCCTGGCGGATGTAGAGCACTCCCACCCCTTTCGGGCCGTAGAACTTGTGGGCCGACAGGGTCATCAGATCCACCCCCAGCCGGTTCACGTCCAGGTCCAACATCCCCCCCGCCTGGACCGCATCGGTGTGGAAGGGGATCCCTCGGGCCCGGGCGATGCGGGCGATCTCGGCGATGGGCTGGATGGTGCCCACCTCGTTGTTGGCATACATCACGCTGATCAGGATGGTGTCCTTGCGGATCGCCCGCCCCACCTCATCGGGGTCCACCATGCCGTATTCATCCACCGGCAGGTAGGTGACCTCGAAGCCGAAGACCTCCTCCAGCTGGCGGGCGGTGTTGAGCACGGCATGATGCTCCACGGAGGAGACGATGAGATGATGGCCCCGGCCGGCCCGGCGCTGGGCGAACGCCACCCCCCGCAGGGCCAGGTTGTCGCTCTCGGTCCCCGACCCGGTGAACACGACCTCGGTGGGATGACAACCCAGGATCTCCGCGACCGTCCGGCGGCTCTCCTCCAGGGCCCTGGCCGCCGCCCGGCCGAAGCGATGGATGGACGCCGAGTTGCCGTAGATCTCGGTGAAATAGGGCTGCATTGCCTCCACCACCCGAGGATCCACCGGCGTGGTGGCGGAATGATCGAGATAGATCCACCGCATCCCCATGGCCGCTCCCTCCTTCCAGGCCTCGCTCCCGACAAGGCCCGGCGGTAATGGGCTCCTGTGAGAGAAGATCAGGAGGGCCCCCTTCTGGGCACACGCCGAGAGGGAGCCCTTCCGAACCCAATCCATTTGAGGGACAAATTCGGGCTGCTATGTCATTTTAAATCCGTAGAGAAGGGGCAACAATCTTTCAGAGAGGAGGGGAACCCGGCGCCCGGACCTGGCCTCCGCCGGCCTGTCCGGGGAGCGCTCAGCGGCCGGCAGTCGGGCGAGGGCCGGGCCCCTCATGGCGGTAGGGCATGGGGATGTATTCCACCGAAGGCCGTCGCGGGGTGGCCTGGGGGAACATCTCCATCAGGTGGTAGATCTCCTCCGGCAGACCCACCCGGACGGGCAGGCCCAGGGCCTGAGCCTCCCGCACCGAGATGGGGTAATCGTGGGTCCAGCGACCGCTGCTTAAGGCCTCGGCGATGGCCGCCGCCCGCTCTTCCTCCATACCGTTGGCGGTGAGCAGCTCGATCACCGTGGAGCGGACCTGGGCCATCGCCTTGCGGGCGATATCCGCCAAGATCAGGGTGTGATCCTCGATGTGGGCCAGGGGCTTGGTCTCCACGACCTTCAGGATAGAGGCCGCGGGATACTGGCCCAGCTGGGGGTCCACCGGCCCCAGGACGGCGTTCTCATCCATCACGATCTCATCGGCGGCCAGGGCGATCAGCGTCCCGCCCGACATGGCATAGTGGGGGATGAAGACGGTGACCTTCGCCGGGTGCCGCACCAGGGCCTGGGCGATCTGCTCGGCGGCCAAGACCAGCCCGCCCGGTGTGTGGAGGATGAGATCGATGGGCATGTCGGGAGGGGTCAGGCGGATGGCCCGCAGCACCTGCTCAGAGTCCTCGATATCGATGTAGCGGGAGATCGGGAGACCGAAGAACCCGATGGTCTCCTGGCGATGGATCATGGTGATGAGCCGGGTCCCTCGTCGGCGCTCAATCTGACGGATGAGCCGCGTGCGGGCCTCTTCCAGCAGGCGCCGCTGCAAGGCCGGGAACATGGTGCTGAAGATCAGGAAGATCCAGAACAGGTCGAAGACGCTCATTCATCGCCCTCCGGGACGGCAATCACAGCGAGCCCAAAGACACCACACGAATCATGCGCGGGACACCTCTACAACGGGCGCACGGCGGAGACGATCTGACCGACCAGGCGCTGGACCGCGCTGGCCACGGGCCCGCTGGGATGGCTGAGGATCAGGGGCGTCCCCTGGACCAGAGCGGTGGCCTGGTGGGGATCGAAGGGAATGGTCAGGAGGAGCGGGCGGCCCAGCGCCCGTTCGATGGCCTGAGGGGTCAGGGTGCCCGGACCGGCGGCGTGATTCAGCACCACCTGAACCCGCTCCATCGAGATCCCCACCCCTTGCAGGGCCCGTAGGGTCATCACGGTCGTTTGCAGCGCCCCCACCTCGGGGCTCATCACCAAGAAGAGCGCATCCGCCAGCCGGCAGAAGGCCAGGCCGATGGGCAGCAGGGTGGCCGGGCCATCGACCACCACAAAGACGAACCGCTCGCGCAGCAGATCCAGTGTCGGCCCCACCTGAGTCTCATCCAGCATCCCGGTCGGAGGCACCAGAGGAGCCGGGAGCAGGCGGAGCCCGCTGGGATGCGCCATCAGGTAGTTTTCCAGCTCGACGGGCGACCGCCCGCTCTCCCACCAGTCCAGCCAGGAGGAGCGAGGGGCCAGCCGCAGATGCAACCCGGCGTGTCCGGAGTTCAGGCTCGCGTCCCACAGCACCGTGGGGCCGCTCCGAGCCAGGGCCAGCGCGGTGTTAACCGCCAGGGTGGTCGTCCCCGTCCCCCCGCGCAGGCCCAGGAAGAGCACCACATGCCCCGCCTCACCCGCACGCCGGCGTCGGTTCAGGAGCTCCCGGATTCGATCCCGGAGCTCCTTATGGGAGACCGGCTTGGCCAGGTAATCATCCGCTCGGGCAGCCAGGGCAGCCTCCCGATCCACCGGCTGCGCCCGGGCGGTGAGCACCAGGACCGGCGTGTCACTGACGATCGGATCGTTGCGGATGGCCTGGAGCACCTGGAAGCCGTCAACCTCCGGCATCATCAGATCCAGGATGACCAGATCCGGCTGCAGCTGGCGCGTCTTGGCGATCCCATCCGCCCCATCGGCGGTGGTGAACACCTCGTATCCGTCCTGCTCCAGCATCAGGCGGATCATCTGCAACAACTCGAGATCATCATCGATCACCAGGATCCGAGTCATCCCTGGGCTACCTCTCCGCTGAGGGAGAACAGGCCAATGAAATCGCGGTTGATGAAGATCAGCTCGCCGGAGAAACGGCTCTCCGGCCGCCCGGTCATCACCGCCTGGGCGTTCAGGATCGGGAGGAAGCGCTCGACATTGGTGACCAGGAGGGCGTGGAGATCCGGACGGCCGTGGAACTCCATCGTCCCTTCGATCTCGAAACCCGGTATCGTGACGAACACGCCATACACCTTACGGGTGCCATAGGTGGGGGAGATGGCCTTCACCGCCAGCTCGACGCCCACGTTCACGATCGCCATCGTGATATGGTTCTTGCTGAGGATAGCTGCTCCAAAGCTTTTGAGGATGCGGGCAGGCTCTTCCAAACGGGAGAGGAACACCGCCTCCAGGGGAAGGAAGGAGGTGCGGACGTCGTTCAGGACGTCTGCCAGCACACGGCCTCTCAGCGTCATCTGGGCTGAGATCCGATGGGTGGGCGTAAGGAAATCCACCGTAATGGTTCCGGATCGGATTCCAGGCTGCGTCATGAAGGAACCCCCGTTCCAGGGCCCATCCGACCGCCCCCGCCGCTCAGGCTGGAACACCCCCATTATACCGGCAACAGCCTTCCTCCAGATCCAGGGGGAGAGGGCTCACTTCCTCGAGATGCCGCCGCATGGCCAGAGATGCGTCTGGCAGGGAAAAGCGGGAAACACCGATGCCCCGGCTTCCACATCTTCTGGGACCGAGGCAGGCACCGGGATCGCGATCCAGCGGACCATCCGCCAGAGCGAGAAGGCCGGCTGGAAGCCCAGCTCTCGCAACGCCCTCGCGATCTCCGGGGTTTCCCGTCGCACCTGCACGTAGACCGGATGCCGCCACCGAGGGCCCAGCTCCCGGATGCAACCGGCCAGGGTGGAGAGGGGATCCTCCCGGGTATGACGCAGCTCCTCCAGCCAGGCCCCTCCGGGCCCCCGATGGAGCGCCCATCGGGAGAAGCCTTCCGGATCCGCAGGGATCTGGAAGGCATGCTCCACAACCTGAGCGGAGCCGGCCCATACCGGATCGCGTCGCAGGGGCTGGAACCCCACCTGACGCAGAAAGGCCAGCCGGAGCTCGTCCCCACCGACCTCTGCGATCAGCCGTCGGGTGCCGCTCCTCGCGGCCCATTCCACCAGCGCGTGAAACAGCGCTTCCCACCCGGCCACCGCCTCCGGATCCGGGGAGGAGGGAATAGGGGCTCCGAACAACAGGCGCAGCTCCTCCCCCTTTCGCCGATCGCTCAGCTGAAGGAAGCGAGAACCCTCGCCGTCGGTCACCGTCCGCACCGGGATCAGATCGGGGAAGAACAACGAAGCGGTGGCCGCTTCCACCGGTCGGAAGCGGCCCACCCGTGCCGCCCGCTCGTCGAGATAGAAGCCTTCGTGGAGGACGGCCAGGAACCGCGGCCCATCCCGCAACCGGAAGAACCGGATCATCCGCGGGCTACCTGACGGACCAGCTCCAGGAAATACCGATGGAACCGAGTGTCCTCGGTCAGCTCCGGATGGAAAGCGGTGGCCAGCAGGTGCCCCTGCTGCGCCGCGACGATGGACCCGTCCTCCAGCCGGGCGAGGACCTCCACCCCAGGCCCCACGGCTTCGATGAGGGGCGCCCGGATGAACACCGCATGGAACGGACGGGGGTCGCCCAGGCGGGCCAGGGCCGGGATCTCCAGGTCCACCTCGAAGCTGTCGATCTGCCGGCCGAAGGCGTTCCGCCGCACCCGGATGTCCATCAGCCCCAGGGTGGGCTGGGGCCGCCCCACGTCCTTCGCCAGGAAAATCATGCCGGCGCAGGTGCCCCAGATGGGCTTCCCCGCCTCCGCCATGCGGCGGAGGGGATCCATCAACCCGTAGCGTTCCGCCAGGGCTCCGATGGTCGTGCTCTCCCCGCCCGGGATGATCAGGCCATCCACCCCTTCCAGATGCTGCGGGAGGCGCACGTCCACCGTCTCCACCCCCAGGCGGCGGAGCACCTGGTGATGCTCCAGATAATCCCCTTGCAGGCCCAACACGCCGATCCTCACGCTTCACCTCCCGATCCAGGATCCCGGACAGGCGCTCACCAGCCCCGCAGGGCCAGGCGCTGAGCTTCAGTCAGCTGCCGGATGTCGATGCCATACATGGGCTCGCCGAGGTTGCGGCTGACCATGGCCAGGATCTCCGGCTCCTGCCAGTAGGTCACCGCCTCGACGATGGCTCGCGCCCGCTTGTAGGGGTTCTCACTCTTGAAGATCCCGCTCCCCACGAAGACGCCGTCCATCCCCAGCCACATCATCAGGGCGGCGTCCGCAGGGGTGGCGATCCCCCCGGCGGCGAAGAGCACCACCGGCAGTCGGCCCAGGCGCTTGGTCTCCAGGACCAGCTCGTAGGGCGCGCCGATCTCCCGGGCGTAGGCCACCAGCTCCTCATCCCCCATTCCCTGAATGCGCCGGATGGCCCCCATGATGGCCCGGGCGTGGCGCACCGCCTCCACCACGTTGCCGGTCCCCGCCTCCCCTTTGGAGCGAATCATCGCCGCCCCTTCGGCGATCCGCCGGAGCGCCTCCCCGAGATCCCGCGCGCCGCAGACGAAGGGGACCTTGAACTCCCACTTGTTGATGTGATACTGCTCGTCGGCGGGGGTGAGAACCTCGGACTCATCGATGAAATCCACGCCCAGGGCCTCGAGGATGCGGGCTTCCATGTAATGGCCAATGCGACACTTGGCCATCACCGGGATGGTCACAGCCTCCATGATCTCCAGGACCTTCTCGGGGTCCGCCATACGGGCCACCCCGCCCTGAGCCCGGATGTCCGCGGGGACGCGTTCCAGGGCCATGACCGCGACGGCCCCTGCCTCCTCGGCGATCTGCGCCTGCTCCGCGTTGGTCACATCCATGATCACGCCGCCCTTGAGCATCTGGGCCAGCCCCCGCTTCACCGTCACCGTCCCATAAGCGCGCTGAACTTCCTGCGCCATGGTCGCCTCCCTCAGGATCTCGGTTTCCTTCGCCGGCCGCTCTCCTCACAGCCTCCGCCCCTCCGGATGGCCCGCAGGAGAAGCGAAGGGATGATCCGTCCCGCAAGTGCTTTTCTATTTTAACGCAAGCGCTCCCGGGAAGCGGCCCTCTCTCCAGGGCCTGCCGCCCCGCTCCCAAACCTTCCCAGGCGGAACGATGGCAACTTCAGGTTAAGATAGTAACCGGATGTCCGGAGATCGCCGCCGGTCGACCCGGCTGAGCGGGCACACCCGCCCGGACACCGGACCCAGGGAAAAGCGCCATGGGGTGGTCTCAAGGGTTTCCTGACAAGCAGGAAGGAGCGCAAGGCATGCACGAACAGAGCGCGCTGGGACGGATTGAGGTCCTGCCTTCCGCGATCGCGACAGTGGTCGCCCGGGCTCTCACCCAGTGCTACGGGGTGGTGGGGTTGGCTCCCCATCGGATGACCGACGCGGTGGCCAACTTCTTCGCGCCCGACGCCCGGCGCAGCATCCAGATCCGGGAACGTCCGGAAGGTCTGGTCATCGACGTGTATCTCATCCTGGCCCACGGCGTCCGCCTGATCGCCGTCGCCCACAGCGTCCAGCAGGCCATCAAATATCAGGTGGAGCGCATCGTCGGCCTGCCGGTCGCCGAGGTGAACGTCCACATCCAGGGCCTGCAAGCACCGCCTTCCTCCCGCCCGGGGCGAGGATGAGGGAACGCTTCCCATGCGGGATGGAAGAGACAGGAGGCATAAACTTTTACGAACCCGGAGGAAAATGTGGAGGCAGGAGAGGCTCGACCCATCCGCCGTCCGCTGCACGAGGTGGATGGACAGACCTTCAAACGAATGTTCCGGGCCGGGTTGCTCTGGCTCCGCCGGCACCACCACCTGGTAAACGCCCTGAACGTGTTCCCGGTGCCGGACGGGGATACGGGGACGAACATGCTCCTGACCATGGAGGCGGCCTGGCAGGAGATCGCCGGGATGCCGGACCGGGAGGTCGGGGCCGTCCTCCAGCGGATGGCCCGCGGGGCCCTGATGGGCGCCCGGGGGAACTCCGGGGTGATCCTCTCTCAAATCTGGCGCGGGATGGCGGAGGCCATGGATCACCGCCCCACGATGACGGCCGAGGATCTGGCTCGAGCCCTCCAAGAAGCCACCCGCACGGCCTATCGAGGGGTGATGAGGCCGGTGGAGGGAACCATCCTCACGGTGATCCGCGAGGCCAGCGAGGCCGCTGCCGAAGCCCTGGGCCGGGGCGCGGACATCGTAGAGCTGCTGGAGCAGGTGGTTCATCGCGCGCGCGAAGCGGTGCGCCGCACCCCTGAGCTGCTCCCTATCCTGAGGGCGGCAGGCGTGGTGGATTCGGGCGGACAGGGCCTTTACCTGATCCTGGAGGGGATGTTGCGCGATCTGCGCGGGGAGCCCGTGGAGCCGGAAGAACCGACGGCGGAGTCCCTGCCCTCCGGCGCCCCGGTCGCTCAGGCGCTGGAGCCCGGCGCGGAGGGCTACGGCTATGACGTCCAGTTCATCCTGGTCGGCCGGAACCTGGACGTCCAGCGGATCCGCCGCGACCTGGAGGCGATGGGCGACAGCGTCCTGGTCGTAGGGGATGCCAACACGGTCAAAGTGCACCTGCACGTCCATGACCCTGGCCGCCCGCTGAGCTACGCCGTCCGATGGGGGAGCCTGCGGGATGTGGTGGTGGAGGACATGCAGGCTCAGTATGAGGCGTTCATCCGGGAGCGGGCGCAGACCCCAGAGCCCCCCGCCCCGCGGGTGGCGCCCGGCCAGGTGGCCACCCTGGTGGTGGTCCCCAGCGCCGGCTGGGGACGGATCTTCGAGAGCCTGGGGGCCAGCGCGGTTCTGCCCGGCGGGCCTACCATGAATCCCAGCGCCCAGCAGTTCATTGAACGCCTGGAAGCCCTCCCCACGGATCGGATCATCGTGCTGCCGAACCATCCGAACGTGATGATGGCCGCTCAGCAGGCAGCCCAATTGACCCCCGGGAAGCAGGTGGAGATCCTACCGGCCCGCACCCTTCCCCAGGGGGTGGCCGCCATGGTCGCCTACCGGCCGGAAGCGGATCTCGAGGACAACCGGCGGGCGATGGAGGAGGCCATCAGTCGGGTGCGCAGCGGCGCCCTTACCCGGGCCACTCGGGATGCCGTGCTGGAAGGCGTGACCGTCCGCCGGGGCCAGTGGATCGGACTGGTCGAGGATCACCTGGTGGCCGCCGGGGACGACCTGGAAGCGGTGGCCGGAAAGACCCTGGAAGAAATGGGCGCGGCCTCCGCCGAGCTGATCACCCTCTACGTCGGCGCCGAGGCGGAGCCCGACCAGACCGCCTCCCTGGCGGAGGCCATCCGGAGGCGCTATCCGGATTGTCAGGTTGAGATCGTGGAAGCGGGGCAGCCTCATTATCCTTATATTCTGAGCGCGGAATAGAGCGCGGATCCTCAAAGGAGAACGTCATCGATGCCGGTGCGGGTGCTGGTGGATAGCGCGGCCCTTCTGGACGCTCCCGACCTGCCGGGGGAGCTCCTGATCCGGATCCCCCTGACTATCCGGGCGGATCACCGGGCGTTTCGGGAAGGGATCGACGAGATCCCGCCGGATCTGTGGCCACCGGCGGATCGTTCGATCGGTTTCCGTCTGGAACCGCCGGGCGAGGAGGCGCTGCGGGAGCTTTATCTTCGGCTGGCCCCCGGCACCTCCGCCATCGTAGCGGTGCTGCACTCCGGTCGGCTCTCGCCGCTGGTGGCGCAGGCCCAGGCGGCCGCCTCGGCGGTGCTGGGACGGTGCCCGGTGCATGTGCTGGACACCCAGACGCTGGGGGCGGGGCAGGGATGGATGGCGGAGACGGCGCTCCGGCTGGCTGCCCAGGGTCAGCCCGCGGAGGAGATCGTCCGACGCCTGCGGGGGATGCTCTCCCGGATCTACACTGTCTTCATCACCGAAAGCCTGGAGCCCCTGGAGCGGAACCGCTTGCTGAGCAAGACCCAGCGGATCCTGGGGACGATGCTGGGGATCCGCCCCTTCCTGATGATGGAAGAGGGGGCCCTGCTCCCTCTGGAGAAAGCGCGCTCTACGGAGAAGGCCCTGGAGAAGCTGCTGGAGTTCGCCGCGGAGTTCTCCCGGGCCGAACGGGTGGCGGTTCTGTATGGCCCGGCGCGCGCCCCTCAGGAGGCCCACGCTTTCGCCCAGCGCCTTCAGGAGGTCCTTCGGGCGCGGGAGCTCCGGGTGTATCCCTACGGGCCCTCCCTGGCCGCCTGGATCGGCTTCGACGGCCTGGGCGTGACCATCCAGGAGTAGAGGCGCAGGGGGCGTCAGGCCCCGCCACATCCCTCCCGCCCCGGACGGGCTATGGGCGCATCGTCGCCGGAGTGAGCAGGCGGAAGGAATCCTCGCCATCCATTTGGCGGAACCATCAGGAGGGAGATCGATGCTTTCCCGGGTGCTGTCGGCGATCGTGGTGATCTCTGTTCCGGTTGTGCTGCTTCTCCTCAACGTCCGGTTGCTGATGAACGACTGGTTCATCCGGCTGGAATACGCCCGCCCGGATTTCCCGCCCGACCTTTATGGGATGAGCCGGGAGGAGCGGCTTTCGCTGGCCCTCACCGGCCTGCGCTCCGTCACTCAGCCCCCTGGGGCCAGCATCCTGCGGGAGGTCCGGTTCGCCGACGGACGGCCGGCCTTCAACGAGCGGGAGGTCCGCCACATGCAGGATGTCTACGTCCTGCAGGGCCTCGCCTTCCGGGTCGGCGGGATCCTAACGCTGCTTCTATTGGGCGCGTGGCTGTGCCTGTGGTTCTCCCCGGGAACCCGAACTCTGGCCTGGCGCAGCCTGGGCTGGGGCGGCTGGCTCACCCTGGGGCTGGTGCTGCTGCTCACCCTGGGTTTCGCCCTGGCCTTCGATACCGCCTTCACCCTGTTCCACCGCTTGTTCTTCGAAGGGGACACCTGGCTCTTCCTCCCCAGCGACACCCTGATCCGCCTGTATCCAGAGAAGTTCTGGTTCGACGCGGCCCTCTTCATCGGCGGGCTGACCATGCTGGAGGCCGCCGTGTTGATCCTGGTCACAAGGGGGCGGCCGGTGTCCTGACGAACGGAGGATAGATCCCGTCCCTCACGCAGAATGAGACCCACATTTGAGGAAAGCCCCATGCGTATCCTGATCACCGGCGCCGCCGGCTTCATCGGATCCCACCTGTGCGATCGGTTCATCGCCGAGGGCCACGAGGTCATCGGGGTGGACAACTTCCTCACCGGGAGCCCGGACAACATCGCCCATCTCATGGGGCATCCGCGCTTTCGCTTGATCCGGCATGACGTCACCCACTTCCTGTATGTGGAGGGCCCCCTGGACGCGGTGTTGCACTTCGCCTCCCCGGCCAGCCCCGTGGATTACCTGAAGTATCCGATCCAGACCCTCAAGGTGGGCGCGTTGGGAACCCATAACACCCTCGGCCTGGCCCGGGTCAAGGGCGCCCGCTATATGCTGGCCTCGACCAGCGAGGTCTACGGCGACCCCCAGGTCCACCCCCAGCCGGAGACCTACTGGGGTCATGTCAACCCCATCGGCCCGCGCGGCGTCTACGACGAGGCCAAGCGGTTCGCCGAGGCCATGGTGATGGCCTATCACCGGGTCCACGGCCTTCGCACCCGCATCGTGCGCATCTTCAACACCTATGGCCCCCGCATGCGGCTGGATGACGGCCGGGTCGTCCCGAACTTCATCGGCCAGGCCCTGCGTCGGGAGCCCCTCACGGTCTACGGGGACGGCTCCCAAACCCGCAGCTTCTGCTACATCGACGACCTGGTGGAGGGGATCGTCCGGCTGCTGGAGGTGGAGGAGCCGGAGCCGGTGAACCTGGGGAACCCGGAGGAAGTGAGCATCCGCGCGTTCGCGGAGATCATCAACCGGCTGACGGGGAACCCGGCCGGGATCCGCTTCTTGCCGGATCGTCGGATCCCGGGAGATCCCCAGCGCCGCTGTCCGGATATCACGAAAGCACGCCAGCGGCTGGGGTGGAGCCCCCAGGTCCCCTTAGAGGAAGGCCTGCGGCGAACGATCCGCTGGTTTGCGGAACGGCTGCAAAGGTAGGTCGGAATCCATTTCGACTTAGCGAATCATCGAATGCAGATGCTTCGGTGGCGGATCCGCTTATTCGGATGGGAGGCGCTCTGGGGCCTGATGGCCCTCGGAACAGGCGCGCTGACGCTGCTCGGCCCGGATCCCCGGATCCTCGGGGGGGTCCTCCTGGCCCTCCTTCTGTTCATCGGGATCTTCTGGGTCCCGGAGGCCGGGCTGGGGCTGGCGCTGATCGCCGGGCCCTTCGCCCCCCTGGAGAACGAGATCGCCCGTCCTCCCCTCAACAGCGCCCAGGTCTTCCTCGGCCTGGCGCTGCTGGCCTGGACCTGGAGGGGGCTGGCCCGCCGGGATCTGCGCGTCCCCTCCTGGGGTTGGGGATGGGCTTACGGGCTCTACCTGGGATACATCCTCCTCTCCCTGCTGTGGGCCGCCTCCTGGGAGGAAGGGCTGCCGGAGTGGATCAAGTGGGTCCAGATTGGGCTGGTGGTGATCCTGGTTCGAACGGCCCAGCCTCCCGTTCAGCGCGGGCTCCTGGGGGCGGCGCTCCTCTCCGGCGCCCTTCAGGCCGGCGTCGGGCTCTGGCAAGCGGTCCTGCGGGGGACAGGCCCGGAACACTTCCGCCTCCCTGGGCTCCCCTTCTACCGGGCCTATGGGACCTTCCAGCAGCCCAATCCCTTCGCCGGGATGATGGGGTTGATCGCCCCGGTGGCCCTGGGGCTGGGATGGAGCCTGTGGCGGGATCCAGAGATGCAGCGTTGGAGGTGGGCCCGGCCTGTCGGGTTGGGCGCGCTGGGGGTGGGCATTCTGTCCCTCCTCGGCCTGCTGGCCTCGTGGTCCCGGGGGGCGTGGCTGGGGGCTGGGATGGCCGGGCTGGTTTTGTTGCTGATGCTGCCGGCCCGCGCCCGCCACGGGCTGGCCGTCGGGAGCCTCCTGGTGCTGCTGAGCGCGCTGGCCTGGACCGCCGGGATGATCCCGACGCCGATCCAGGCCCGGCTGGCTGGGGCCCTGGAGGAGATCCGGGTGATAGATGTGCGGGGGGTGGAGGTGAATGAAGCGAACTTCGCGGTGATCGAGCGGCTGGCCCACTGGCAGGCGGCTGTGGAGATGTTCCGGGCTCACCCCTGGCTGGGGGTGGGGTTCGGGAACTACGCCGCCGCCTACCCGGCCTACGCGCTGATCCGCTGGCCGAACCCCCTGGGACATGCCCACAACATCTATCTGAACGTAGCGGCCGAAACCGGCCTTATCGGGCTGGCCCTCTATCTGCTGCTCTGGGCCGCGATCGGGGCCCGGACCTGGGCGGCATGGCGGGGAAATGTGGGATGGCGTCGCGGGTTGGCGGCCGGGCTGATGGCCGCCTGGGCGCACTTGCATATCCATCAGATTTTCGATAACCTGTATGTGGCCAACCTGCCCCTGCTGCTGGCTCTCTACGGAGCGTGGGCCGAGATCCTGATCTCAGAGGGGAAGCCGGGAAAGAGAGGCTAAGCATTCTGTTCTCATCTCAGGAGGATCCCATCGTGGAGAGAAAAGAGGTCATCCGCTTCGCCGCCATCGATCTCGTCCCCCCGACTTATCGAAAAGAGTTGCGTCGGTTCCTGAAGTTCTGCGTGGTGGGGACAGTAGGGTTCATTGTGGACACCGGGCTCCTGAACGGGTTGATCTTCCTGGGCGGGGTGATCCCGGTGATCGCCAAGGCGATCTCTTTCATCGCCGCGGTGACCAACAATTTCCTGTGGAACCGTTACTGGACTTACCCGGAGTCCCGCTCCAAGCCCCTCTGGCAGCAGATCTCCCAGTTCTTTGTGGTGAACACCGCGGGACTGGGGATCAACCTGATGGTGTTCGGGACGGCCTCCGCCTTTCTGATCCCCCGTCTGGGGATGAAATGGGGGGTGAACCTGTCTCAGATCCTCGCCGTGGGGGTCGCCCTCTTCTGGAATTTCTTTGTGAACCGCTTCTGGACTTTCAACGACGTTCCCTGATCGAGGGAACGGATGCCAGCTCGAGCGCTAAGAACCTTTCACGCAGGAGGGTAAAGATGCTGCGGGTGGAGATCGAGTATTGCGCGGTCTGAGGGTATCTCCCTCGAGCGGTCAGGTTGACCGAGGAGCTGTTGAAGGAGTTTGAGGGCCAGGTGGCCTCGTGGACGCTGATTCCCTCCAGCGGGGGCGTCTTCGAGGTCCGGGTGAACGGGGAGCTGGTGTTCTCGAAGAAGCAGCTGGGGCGTCACGCGGAGGTGGAGGAGATCCGCCAGGCGCTGGCGGCCCGGCTGCGTCCATAACCGGGGGTGGGCGAAGCGCCCGCCCCCCCTTCTTTGTGCCATTTGCATCGTTGTGCTACAAAGATCCCGCTCATGGACTTTTGTCTCGATCCTCAATAGCCTAAAGGTATTAAGAAGACTCGCAATGCCCTTCTCATTGCTTGGTCCTTACCGCTCGGATTTCCGCCAGGACCTCCTCATCGGTGATGCCGCGTTCTTGGGTGATCGCCCGGGCCTCTTTCACAGCGACGGCAAAGTGCTGCCAGGCCCTTTCCATCTCCCGGCGGAACTTCAAGAAAAGAATGAACTCCAGCACCTCCCGGAGCTGGTCCTCAGGCAGTCCCTCCAGCTCCTGCAGGATGGTCTCACGAGGGACCGCCACGCTCCTCAGGGCCTCTCTCCTTCTGACCGCAGAGATGCACCCTTTGAGCCAATAAAAAAGGGGAACAACTTAAATCAACGGAACCAGCTCCGCCACCCATTCCCGGATTCGTCGCGCGGTGGGGCTTTCAGGCTCGATTTCATGGATCGGCCGGCCTTCCTGGAGCGCCCGGTAGGCGGTCACCGGGTCCACCGGCCACGTCCGGATCGGGACATCGTTCAGGCGATGGCGGATCTGCGCCTCGGTCCACGGCTCCGGGACCGCCCAGCGGCGCACCCAGACCGGCTCGACCGCAGGCAGACCGATGCCGATCCCCTCCAGCCCGCGGAGCACCGCCCGGGCCCGCCGCAACCCCGGCCCATGGCTCTCAAAGGTGAGGAGAACCCGCTGGCATCGGGGGAGCACCCGCGCAGCCACCGGTCCTAGGGGCTCCCCCGGCATCCAGACCACAAACCGGGCCTGGGAGGTCAGCTGCTCCGCCACTCGGTCCACCAGCGCCGGACCCAGTGGGCGATCGACAGACCACACCTGAAGCCCTTCCCGTGGAGCGCCCAGACCCCGCGTGGGATCCACGCCCGCCTCCAGCTCCTCCAGACTCATCCGGGGCTCGAGATCAAACACGAAGGCGCCCCGTCCGTTCCCCTCCACATCGATCAGCAACGTGGGGGCATGTTCGGCCAGCGCCGCCGCCAGGGCGGCGGCCAGGAGCTCTCCCGCGCACCCCGGCCAGCTCTCCACGCAGGCGATCTCCAGAGCCCAGCGCTCCCCTGATGCCGGGATCCGAACCTCAGTCAGCACCTCCTGCACCGTGCGGACCAGGGTCTCCGCGGAGACAGGTTTGGTGAGATAGGCGTGGACGTTCATCGGCTTCGATTCCACGATGGGTTCCAGCTGGGCCTTGGCGGTCAGAACCACCACCGGCATCGTCGCCAGGCTCGGCCGTTGCCGCATGGCCTCCAGAACCTCGAAGCCATCCATCCCGGGCAGCATCAGGTCGAGGATCACCAGGTCGGGCTGCTCCCGCTCCATCAGCTCCAGCGCCCGGAACCCATCCTCGGCGTAGAGGGGCTCGTGACCAGCGCGCCGGAGCACGAGGCCGATCAGCCGGCGGGCATCCGGATCATCGTCCACAATGAGCAAGCGGGCCATGGCCTTCCCCCGCGGTGGATTCGAATTACAACAGACGAGGCTGACGGCCGGCAGCGAGGACGTCGGCTCCGCCAGCGGCCAGGTGAGCCAGTCGGGTGGGCTCCGGCAGCCGGTGGCCCCGCACGCAGGCCATCACCGTGGCGATGGCGTTCTCCAGCGAGATCCGGTGGCCGATGGAGACGAACACCGGGGAGGCTCCGGCCTGGGTGCGCAGGACCGCCCCGATCATCTCCTCCCCATCCCAAAGCGGTGACCATGCGCCAGGCTCATCCGGCGGCATCTCATAGCGCCCCCACAGTTTCGACTTCGCACACCCGATGGAGGGAAGATCCAGATAGACCCCCAGATGGGTGGCGATCCCCATCCGCCGGGGATGGGAGATCCCATGGCCATCCACCATCAGCACCTGCGGGGAGAGCGGCAGGCGCTCCAGAGCGGCGAGGATGGCGGGGGCCTCCCGGAAGGCCAGCAGGCCTGGGATGTAGGGAAAGGTCACCGGGACCTCCGCCACCGCCTGGGCCAGTGGAGTGAGATCCGGAAAGCGGACCGCAACAGCGGCGGCGCGGGCGAGCTCCCCGCGGAAGCCCACGTCGACCCCTACGATCACCGTCCCCGGCCCCGGCATGGGCCCCTCCCGGATCACCTGCTCACGCAGCCGTTGCTGGATCGCCACGGCCTCCTCAGGGGAGACGTTCCATGGATGGGGATGACGAACCGGCAGGGGCATCGCTCACCTCGTCAGCGCGACCAGACGTCGGGCGAGCTCCCGGAACTGTTCCGCCACCAGGCCCTCCGGCTGCATCATCACCATCGGCACCCCTTGATCGACCGCCTGATGGGCCAGCTCGGGAGCCGGGGAGATGAAGCCGATGGGCTCCAGGGAGAGGGCCTCCTCGATCTGGCGCCGGGTCATGGCGACCCCCGAGGCGGCCCGGTTGACCACCACCAGACCGAGCTGTTGCGGGACCCAGCCGACCTGGAGCAGGACCTGGATCAATTCCCGAGCATGGAGGAGACACAGGGAGGTCGGCTCCATGACCAAGACCAGATACCGCAGCTCCCCCAGCAGGGCCCGCGCCCCATCATCCAGTGTATGTCCCATCTCGAAGATCACGTAATCGCCGAGGGCAGCCAGGTGGCGGGCGATGACCCGGATGTGGGCGGTGGAGAGCATGACCGGCCGGGGCGTGTAAGGGGTCAGCAGCATTCGCAGCCCGCTGACGTGCGGGGTCAGGTGCTTCCCGATCGTCGGAGGGTCCAGTTCCTGGGGGGGATACGCCAGGACACTGGGCAGCCCCAGGGCCTGAGAGAGGCGGAGCAAATGCGCCAGGCCGCCATGGGGAGCCAGGTCCGCGAGAAGCACCTGGGGGAATCGGAAATCCGGGGGCGGCGTGCGCACCGTGGGCGGCAGATGGCCGCCCCCCAGCGCCAGGGTCACCGCCGTGTTCAAGGCGACCGTGGAGGTCCCCACCCCTCCTTTCACGCCCAGGAAGCCGATGGTAGCGGCATGCACCCGCGCCGTGGCCTCCGCCTTCAGGCGGGCGGCCCGCTGGAGCAGGGCCTCCACGCGGGAGATCAGCTCCGCCGGATGCACCGGCTTGGTCAGGTAATCATCCGCGCCGGCCTGGAAGCCGGCGATCTTATCCCCTACCGCCGTCTTCGCCGTGAACATCAGGATGGGGATGGCGGAGGTGCGCGGGTTGGCCCGCAGGCGCCGGCAGACCTCCAGACCATCCATATCCGGCATCATCACGTCCAGGATGATCAGGTCCGGCTGCTCGGTCTCCGCTTTGGCCAGGGCCTGGGCGCCGCTGGTCGCCGGGAGGATCCGATAGCCCTTGCGTTGCAACAGGAGGCTGATCAGCTTCACCGTCTGCAGATCATCATCCACCACCAGGATCGTCTCGGCCATGCCGGGATGCTCCGAAGCCGAATCCTTCACGATCCTCCGGACCGCCGGGAGAAGAGGGCGTCGGTCTTCGCGGCCATGATGAAGTCGTTCCGATGCAACCCACGGATCTTATGGGTCCACCAGATCACAGTGACGGACCCCCAACGGGTGATCAGGACGGGGTGATGGCCCTCGGCCTCCGCCAGCTCGCCCACCTGAAGGGTGAACGCCAGGGCCTCCCGGAAGTTGGGGAAGCGGAAGGTCCGCTCCAGCTGCGGGATCCCCTCGCGCACCACGACCTGCCATCCCGGGACATGAGGAAGCCAGGCGGCGATCTCCTCCTCCGTCAGCGGAGGCTCCCCGCCCCGGCACGGCACGCACCTCATCTCGGTCAATTCCATCGCCTGGCCTCCCTCGGCCCTTTGAAATCCCGGATTCGTCCGGCGGGGAGGAAGAGCAATCCTTGCTTTCGTAAATTAGCATCGGGAAAGGGGACCGTCAAACCCTATCCCTTGCGGGGAATCGAGGGGGGAGCCCCCGCAACCCTTTTCCGAATCGCCCGGCCGGACCCCTCCCATCCCACCCGGGACAGTCCGAGCGTCTTTCGCCGTGACTCCAAGAGTGGAATCGAAGGCGGAGGTTCGGGGCGAAAAGCCCCTCCTACAAAAACCGATTTTCGTAGGATCGGCTTTCACCGCGAATATTCCAGGATCGAGGAAAGGGGGTTTAGGATTGAAAGCTCTCCCTTCAGAAACGATCACCGTTGTCGTGGAGACAGCGGTTCGGGGCTGAAGCCTCTCCTACCGAAAAAAACGTTTCCTGCAGGAGCGGCTTTCGCCGCGACTATTGCGGGATCGAGAAAGAGGGACTTGGGATTGAAGGCTCTCCCTCCAGAAACGATCCCCCTTGCCATCGGGACGCCGGTTCGGGGCGAAAGCCCCCCTGCAAAAGGACCTGTTCTTTTCCGCCGCGACCGGTTGGGGGAGAGGAACATGGGCCGACCTGGGTTAAGATTAGGATGAAGGCTCATCCTCCCGAAGCGAGGTGAACGATGCGGCAGCCGCTCATCGCCGGGAACTGGAAGATGCATAAGACGGCCGCGGAGGGGCAGGCCCTCGCTCAAGCGATCCGCCAAGGCCTTCAAACCGATCAGGTGGAGGTGGTGCTCTGCCCACCTTTCACCGCCTTGTCCGCTGTCCATGCGGTCCTCCATGGCTCCTCCATCCGGCTGGGGGCTCAGAACATGCACTGGGAGGACGCGGGGGCGTTCACCGGGGAGATCTCCCCGGTGATGTTGAAGGAATGGTGCCGGTATGTCATCCTCGGCCATTCGGAACGGCGGCAGCACTTCCACGAGGACGATGAGATGATCCGCCGCAAGGTGGCCGCCGCCCTGCGCCACGGCTTGACACCCATCCTCTGCGTGGGGGAGACGCTGGCCCAGCGGGAAGCCGGGGAGACCGGTGCGGTGGTCGCCGCCCAGACCCGCCGCGCCCTGGAGGGGCTCACCCCGGAACAGGCCATGGGAGTCGTCATCGCCTATGAGCCGGTCTGGGCCATCGGGACCGGACGGGCGGCCACCGGAGCCGACGCAGAGGAAGTGATCCGGCGCTGGATCCGGGGAACCCTGGCGGAGCATTTCGGCGTGGAGGTGGCCCAGCGGGTGCGCGTGCTTTACGGGGGCAGCGTCACCCCGGAGAACATCGCGGAGTTCGTATGCCGTCCCTCCATTGACGGTGCCCTGGTCGGGGGAGCCAGCCTCCGGGCGGAGAGCTTCCTGGGGATCATCCATGAGACCGCACGGGCGAAGGCGTGAGAGGATCCGATGCCTCCGGAGGGCGTATCCCCTCAACGGATCTTGATCTTCGGCGCGGGAGCGGTGGGCGGTTACCTGGGGGCGATGCTCCAGGCTTTCGGGCACGAAGTGATCCTCCTGGGCCGCCCACCGGTTGCGGAGGCGATCCGGCGACGCGGACTCACCCTGCAGCGCCCCGATGGCCTGACCCTCACCGTTCGGCCCCACGCGGTCTCAGAGCCGGAAGCGATAGATGGGGAGGTGGACGCTCTCTTCCTCACCGTGAAAGCCTATGACATGGAGGCGGCGATCGCCGCGCTCCGGCGGAAAGGCTGGGGCCGGGCCCTGGTGTTTTGCTGGCAGAACGGTGTGGATGGAGAGACCCAGCTGGCCGAGGCCTTCGGGGCCGAGCGGGTGGTGGCCGGAACACTGACCCAACCCGTCTCGGTCGTGGCCCCGGGGATCGTCCGCCTGGAACGGCTCCGGGGAGGCGTCGGGCTGGCCCCCATGGACCGGCATCTCGATCTCCGGCGGTGGGCCGCGGCCCTGCGTCTGGCCGGCTTCCCCACCCGCCTCTATGCGGACCCAATGGCCATGAAGTGGTCAAAGCTCCTGCTCAACCTGATCGCCAACGCCACGTGCGCCATCCTGGACTGGAGCACGGAGCAGGTGTTGCGGGATCCCCAGGCCTTCGCCATCGAACGGGCGGCCTTCCGGGAAGCCCTGGCCGTCATGCGGGCGCTCGGCCTGCGGCCGGTCTCCTTGCCCGGCTATCCGGTTCCCCTCCTGGCCTGGGCCATGTCGCACGGGCCTGACGCCCTGCTCCGTCGGATCCTGAGCGCGATGGGCGCACGGGGACGCGGGGGGAAGCTGCCTTCCCTTCACATGGACCTGCGTCGGGGAACCCGCCTGGAAGTAGAGGCTTACACCGGGGCTGTGGTCCGTCACGGGACCCGCCTCGGGGTGCCCACGCCGGTCCATCAGGCCCTCACGGAGATCCTGACCGGGTTGGCCGATGGCCGGGAACGCCCGGAGACATGGCGTGGGAACCCCGCCGCCCTGCTGGAACGCGCCGGCCTGGCGCCGATCCCTCGCCGCTGACCTTTGCATCGGGGAACCCACATGGCGCGCCTCCGGGTTCTCGCCCTCACCCGACGATATGAAGGCCGAACGGTCCTGGACCATGTCTCTTTCGAGGTGGCAGATGAGGAGATCCTGGTCATCCTGGGTCCAAGCGGGAGCGGCAAGACCACCCTGCTGCGCCTGATCGCCGGCCTGGAGCCTCCAGATGAGGGACATGTCCTTCTCGACGGCCAGGATATCACCGAGGTCCCACCACATCGCCGCCGCATCGGGATGATGTTCCAGGAATACGCGCTCTTCCCCCATCTCAACGTTTTCGAGAACGTGGCTTTCGGCCTGCGCATGCAACAGCTCCCGGAGCCGGAGATCCGGGCACGGGTTCGCGCCCTGCTGGAACAGGTTGGGTTGCCCGGCTATGAACGCCGGGATGTCCATACCCTCTCAGGAGGGGAGAAACAGCGGGTGGCCCTCGCCCGCAGCCTGGCCCCGCGCCCGGCGGTGTTGCTGCTCGACGAGCCCCTGGGATCTCTGGATCGAGCCCTGCGGGAGCAGCTGATGGGAGAGATCCGATCGCTCCTCAAAGCGGAACGGATGACCGCCCTCTATGTGACCCATGATCAGGCGGAGGCCATGGCCATCGCCGATCGCGTGCTGATCCTGCACCAGGGGCGCATTGAGCAAATCGCCGCTCCGGAGGAGCTCTACCGGGATCCGGCCACACCCTTCGTGGCCCGCTTCCTGGATGTGGGCACCCTTCTGGAGGGTCGCATCCTCAGCGGGGGAGATCCCGCGGAGGTCGAAACTCCGGTAGGGAAGCTGTGGGGACGCCCCCGCGGGACCATCCACGCGGGGATGCGGGCCTGGGTGCTCCTCCCGCATTACGAAGGCACAACGCGAATCCTTCAGGGAGCCCCTTACGATGAAAGCGAAAAACCCGGCGGCCCCGTAAACGTCCTGGATGGGGAGGTCCTCGAGCGCCGCTTTCGAGGGCTCTACGTGGAGCTTCGGGTGCAGGTGGCGGGAGGGATGCTGCGCCAGCTCCTCCCCGCAGGGAGCCTCCGGATCCATCCGGGACAATCCATCCGGATCCACATCCCGGCGGATGCCGTGCGGATCTGGCCGAGGGACGCGAAACGCACCCGATCTTCCGGATAAGAAAGACCCCCCTCGCGGCGCGAGCAGCATGGTGTATAATTAAAAGCGCCAGGAGGGGTGGCCGAGTGGACGAAGGCGCGCGCCTGGAGAGCGCGTAGGGGTGTTCTCGCCCCTCGTGGGTTCGAATCCCACCCCCTCCGCTGAACCTTCGGGCTCCGGAGTTCGCCGCTTCCAGCCTCCGGAGCCCGCTTTTTGTTCCGCTATTCTCTCAGAACGCGCGATCCCTATCTGTCTGAAGAGCACTTCGCTCCCTCACCATCCCTATGCCCTCGGATCCTTTGACCTCTGAGCACAGGATCGTTTCCTTCCATCTCAAATTCGTCCATGGGATGAAGGTCATGCACTTTTCTCGAGACCTCTTTGAAAACCACTCCGAAAACGCCCTCAAATCCGGGGAATCGAGAGAGGCCGATCCATCTACGCTCCCTCTTGACGTCTTCCGGATCCTGTGATAGGTTTAAATAGGCCGGATTTGGGCGGACAGGAGGGCCGATATCATCCGATCGCATCGGGAAGGATTTTCATCATTTCGAAGGTCGAGAAGGGAAGAATTCCGGAGTGTTCATAATGAAGAGCGCCTGTGGGAGGGCGAGGGCGCCCTCCTGAGGTGAAGTAAGGGCAGACGGTGGTCTGTTTCAAAACCCTTGATCCCATCCTATCGAACCGGAGGTTTCTGCCATGAAGGAGATCCTGGAAAGCCGCATCAATCTGTTGCGATCGCAGCTGGCTGACATTGAGCAGCGTCGGGATTACGTGCAGGCGCAGTTGCGGTTGCTGGAGGATATCGCCCAGCTGCTCGAGAAATACCCCACGTTGGGGGAGGGACTGGTCGGTCTGTTCCGGCAGACCACGATGCCGCGCCGCCGCCGCACCCGAGAGCTGGTGAACGCGCTGATGGATGTGTTGAAGACCAGCCCTCAGGGGATGGAGCTCGAGGCCATCCGCAAGGCGTTGCTGGAGCGCGGGATCCAGGTCCCCGGGAAGAACGAGCAGATGCAGCGCGCCCGGCTGACCTTGATCTTCCGCAAGAACCAGGATCTGTTCCAGCGGGTTCGGCGCGGGGTCTACCAGCTGAAGGTGTAAGCAGGGGATGGGCGACAGGCCCACGCAGGAAGGGGGACGGACGCCTTCGGCGTCCGTCCCCCCGTGCCTCTGGCCCTGAAGGGCGCCGCATCCTCACCCGGGATCCCAGCGGATGAGCCGATGGGAGGACCCGCTCATCGCCCCGATGTCAAGAAGCCATGAGCGGGTTTCGCGCAAGGGGCGCAGGAGAAGCTGACGCTCCGCCCCTTCGAGAGGAAGCTCCGACAGATCCTGGGCCCCGAGCAGGCGTTCCCCCGTGGTCAGCAGGAAGGTGAACCGCCGCCAGCGCCGGCTGAACAGGGGATGAGGGAGGGATCGCAACGGGCCCAGCTGCAAGAGATAATAGAGCTCCTCCGCCCGCGGATGATTGGGCTCCTCCGGGAGCACATCCCGTCGTCGGACCAGCTCGTGGCCCCGGACCGGGGCGTAGTGCCGCACGGACCAGCGCTCCGCTTCGAAGGCGGCGGTGTGGTAGAAGGCCAGGAAATCCACCATAGGGGTCAGCGGCGGCGCATAGCGAACGGGGATCCGGTATGCCTGATGCGTCTGGATCCAGCGCCAGTCCCGCGGGCTGCGGACCACGGCCACCAACACCATCGCTTCCGGGAAGAGCTCCATCCCGAGGGCTCCGGGGACGCCTCACCGTCGCGCTCTATCATGATGATAGCCACTTCGCGGATCGCTTCCCCTCCCTCCGCCCCGGAGCAGCGGGCCATCCACATGTGGAGGCGCGAATGAGCGTATGGGCGGGGCTCCGAAAGCCGGATCCGTGCATTCGCGCCCCGGTTCGTGGGCGGCCCCTATCCCTTCCCCGCACACGGAACGAGGCCCCCCTTGCCCATCGCCAGGGCTTCGCCCGTCCGGGCTTACTCTTCCTCGAAGGCCATGCCCAGGGCAGCGGGTGGAGAGACCTGGAGGCTGCGCAGGATCCGCAGGGCCAGGCGGCGACCGGATTCCGGCAGGCGGGCCAGCAACGTCTGGACCCACTCCGTGCTGCCCAGGTTGGTCAGCAACAACGCGAAGATCATCAGAGGGAACGGCGCGACGTTCAGGACCTGAGAAGGAACGCCAGGGAGCTGTGGCTGGAGGACCAGGCTGAGCCATTGAAGGAGGGCGAAGAGCAGGGCGCCGAAGGCTCCGCGCACGGGATGCCAGCCCCCGAAGATGGTGATGGCCAACACGATCCAGCCCACTCCATCGATCCCGGAGATCGGGCCCTGCCAGCCGCCCTTGAGATCCAGGGTGTAGGCGGCTCCGGCGAAGCCAACCATGGCCCCCCCCAGGACCGCGTAGGCATAACGCACTCGGGTCACCGGGATGCCTCGGACGAAAGCGGCCGGCGGGCGCTCTCCAACGCATCGGAGCACCAGCCCAGGCCGGGTGCGGAAGATCCAGATCCAGGCCAGGATCACGCTCAGCACGGCGATATAAACAAGCGGGCTCTGGCGGAAAAGCAAGGGGCCGAGGAGCGGGAGATCCTGCAGCACCGGCACCGGGAGCGCCCCCACCCGGGGCCCGGGCACGCCCATAAACGGGTTGCCCAGGAAATACGCCAGATCCCGCCCGAGGAGGGCCAGCACCAGCCCCACGGCCACCTGGGATTGGCGCAAGGTCAGGCTGGCGAAGGCCACCACGAGCGCCATCCCTGCCCCGACCAGGATGCCTGTCAGGAAGCCCAGCTCCAGGCTGCCCGTGCGCACGGCGACGGCGAAGCCGGCCATCGCCGCCAGCAGCATTGTCCCGTTCACCGACAGGTTGACCACACCGGCCCGCTCGGAGAACGTCTCCCCGATCACCGCGATGAGGAGCGGGGCCGCTGCGGCCAGCACCCCTGCCAGACCCATGATCCACTCAGGCGCCATCATCGGACTCCACGGTCGTTTTCGCTTGCCAGCGGGCACGCACACCCTGCATCAAGAGCACGAAGAGGACCAGCGCTCCCTGCATCACCCCGGAGAGGGTGGAGTCCAGCTTCAGCGTGATCGGCAGCTGGATGCTTCCGATGTTGAGGGCAGCGAAGAAGAAAGCAACGGGGACCGACCAGGTTACGCGGTAGTTGGCGAGCATGGCCACCAGCAGGCCCAGGTATCCATAGCCGCTGGAGATGGGTGGAATCAGGCGGTGATACACCGCCGTCACCTGGATGGATCCGGCCAGCCCGGCCATCGCGCCGCAACCCAGCAGGGCAAGGAAGAGATAACGGGTGGTGGGCACCCCCAGCAGGTGGGCCGCCCGCAGGTTCTTCCCGATGGCCTTCAACCGGAGGCCGAAATAGGTATTGCGGAGAAGCACATAAACCAGCGCCACGCTCAGGAGGGCCATCCCGAGGGCCCACGGGCTCAAACGCAGGCCGGGCAGCGTGGGCAACATCAGCCGCTCCGGAAAGGGCTCGGTGCCACTCATCGAGCCGATCCCCGGCCGCTTCCAGGGCCCGAAGATCAGCCAGAGGATAAGCGTGGTGGCCACGAAGTTCAGCCCAAGCCCCCCGAAGATCTCGTGGACGCCGCCGTAGACCTTCAGCAGGCCCACCAGGCCGGCCCAGGCCGCGCCCCCCGCCATCCCGGCCAGGAGCGCCAGGACCAGGATGATCGGAGGAGGCAGGTCCGTATGCTGCAGCGCGCGGACCACCCCTGTGGTGGCGATGGCCCCCAGCACGATCTGCCCCTCCACGCCGATGTTCCAGAGCCCGGCGGTGAAGGTGAGCAGCAGGCCGGAGGTCACCAGCATCAGCGGCACCCAGGCCACCAGGATGTCGGTGGCCCGCTTGAGGGAGCCAAAGGCCCCCTCCAGAACCTGGCGGTAGGCCTCCAGGGGAGGAGCCCCTGTTAGCAGCAGGACCAGCGTGGTGAACAGCAGGGCCATCAGAATGGAAAGGCCCTGCCATCCGACCGCCAGCCAGCGCGAGGTCCGCACGCGAGGCAGAAGGATCTCTTTCATCGGATCAATGCGCTCCGCATCCGACGATGATCTCTCACCACCCTCGCCCGGCGATCATGTGGCCGAGCCGGTCAAGGGTGAGCTGCTCGGCGTCAATGGGCTCGGAAACCCGGCCGCTGAAGAACACCACGATGCGATGGCAATACTGCATGAGCTCCTGAAGGTCTGAAGAGACGACCATCAGCGCGGTGCCCTGGCGGGCCCGCTCCTTCAGCCGCTCCCAGACCCACAGGCTGGACTCCACATCCAGTCCCCGGGTGGGATGCTCCAGGAGCAGCAGCCGGGCGGGCGTCCGGATCAGGGCCAGGAGCGTGCGCTGCTGGTTCCCGCCGGAGAGGGCTTCCACGGGCGTCTCCGGCCTCCCCCGGATGTGGAACTCCCGGATGCGGCGCTGGGCTTCCGCCCGGGCCTGCTCCCAATCGATCAAATGGCGGCCGTTGGGATACACCAGCTGGAAGTGCTCCGTCAGCGTCAGCCCGGGGATCAGCCCCTCCTCCAGGCGGTTGGCCGGAACATAGAGCACCCCTGCCTCCAGGAAGGCCGAGTAGGGCTTCCCGGTGAGATCCCGGCCGGACACCCGGATGGTGCCCTCCCAGGGGCGGATGAGGCCGGCGCAGGCGCGCATCAGCAACTGCTGGCCGCTGCCTTCCATCCCGGCCAGCCCGATGATCTCACCGGCCCGCACGGTGAGCCGAACCCGGCTGAGCCGGAGCCGGTGATCCCCGACCACCAGGTCCTGCACCTCAAGGACCGGCTCCCCAAGGGGGATCCGCTCCCGCTCCGGCATGGGCACCGGCCGACCGAACATCAGCTCGATCAGGCGGGCGGGCGAATAGGGAGGGATGACTTCCCCGGCCAGGCGGCCCTGGCGCAGCACGGTGACCCGATGGCAGAGCTCCTCCACCTCCTCCAGCTTATGGGTGACGAAGATCACCGCCTTCCCCTCCTCGGCGAGGCGGCGCAGTGTGGCGAAGAGGCGAACCTTCTGAGGCGCGCTGATCCCGGTGGTCGGCTCATCCAGGATGAGCACCCGCACCCCACGCCAGAGCAGACGGAGCAGCTCCAGCTGCTGACGCTCGCCCACCGTCAGACTGTCCACCCGGGCATCTGGATCCAAGTCGAACCCGAAGGCATCGGCCAGCTCCTTCAGGGCGCGCCGCGCTCCCCGCCGGTCCAGCCACAACCCACCCTCATGGCCCATCATGAAATTGTCCAGGACGGAGAGGGCGGGGAAATCCATGGGGTCCTGGTGGAGCATCCCGATCCCATGCCGGAGGCCTTCCGCGGGGGATCGAAAGCGAACCGCCTGGCCATCCAGCAGGATCTCCCCCCGATCCGGCCGCAGATACCCGGAGAGGATCTTCATCAAGGTGGTCTTGCCGGCCCCGTTCTCCCCCAGCAGGCCGTGGATCGTGCCCGCCTGGACGGTGAGGCTGACGTCCTGGAGGGCCCGAACCGGCCCGAAGGACTTATAGATATGGCGCATTTCGACTTTCATATGAAGAGGCGCCTCCGGATCAAGCCTCCGTCTGCTGCCAAAGCCCCTCCCTAGAGCCCGTGCCCTCCTGCGGCTTTGACCCCAAGGACCGGGCAAGAGACCTCCGCGTTTTATTTTACGCCTGTTACACAGGAGGGGCGGTTCCAGACCGCCCCTCCTGCTCCTTGGACCCAACCCTCTGAGCCTGGCGGTGGCTACTGCGTCGGGACGCTCTGGCCTTCCATTCCCTCCAGCAGCTGCGGCAGATACCAGATCTGCTGCGGGGTGGCCACCTTCCCCTCCTCCACGTAGAGCGTCCCATCCTGCAGGCGGATCGGCCCCTTCCACAGCTGGATGGAGCCATCGCCCAGGCCCTTGATGAACTCATCCAGCTTCGCCGAAGCCTCCGGGCTCAGGGCCTTGCCCTTCAGGAACCCCACGTGGCTGGTGTCCGGGTTGTTGATATCCTTCCAGTCCGGCCCCACCCAGTCCCAGGACGGCTTCCAAGTGCCCTCCATGACGGCCTTGATATGGGCCAGGTAGGAAGGACCCCAGTTGAAATACGGGACGCCCAGGCAGACGTCGGGGGCCTCCTCGCAGGCGCCGATGTAATCATAAGGGATAGCCCACACCTTCTTCCCGGCCTGGGTCGCCTTGGCAGCCTCCCGGAGGGCCTCGGTGGTGTCGATGCCAGAGATGATCACATCGTAGCCGGAGTTGATGAAGTCCTGGGCCACCTGGGTGGGATCGGCTGTCACGCCCGGGATGTGGAACCAGAAGCCGATCCAGGTCACCTTGAACTTGAGATCCTTGGCCGGCTTGCCGAGATACTTCTCCCAGCAATACTTCGCCCCCAGATAGGCGGAGGCAGCCAGACGGCGGGTTTCATCGTTGATCAGCGGCCCCAGATACCCGATCTTGCCGGTCTGGGTGGTCAGGGCTGCCGCGCACCCGGCGATCATCTTGCCGTATTCCATCTGGCCCATCACGTTGGCCAGGTTGGGGATGCCCTTGTAGTTCTTCCCCTCCTTCCAGGCGTCATCCCCGGAGGCGTGGATGACCACGATGTCCGGATGGGCCTTGGCGAACTTGATGGCCTCGTCCTTGTGGTCATCGGAGTTGAAGATGATCACCTTCGCGCCTTTGGCCACCAGCTCTTCGGCCAGCTGGGAGGCAGTGGTCCCCGGACGATCGGCGGGGTTGACTTTGTCGATGTAAAGCATCTTCGCCCCAGGGAGCTTCTGCTCCACGTATTTGCCGGCCTCATAGTGGGCCTGGCTCCAGCCCCGGTCGTTGTAAGGCCCCACCAGCAACATCCCGAAGATGATCTCCTTCGGCGCGGCGGTGGGGGTGGCGGTGGGCTGGGCAGGGGCGGGCGTGGGGGTCGGCTGAGGCGCGGCCGGAGCGGTGGCGGTTGCCGGGGCAGGCGTGGGCGTCTGGGCACACGCCGCGAGGATCAGGGACACACCAAGGAACAGGCTGACCACGATCCAGTGCCGCCGATGAGGAACCATCTTCTCCTCCCACAAAGGGGATCTTAGCCTATATTTTATCGAGCCCCTATGGACCGCGCAACCGATCTACAGACTATAACCCGATCTATGGGCACCAGAGCAACACCGGCATCATCAGGATCATCCGCGATTACGCGTAGGAGAAAAAGGATCCTTAGGCACCAGGCCTTGTGGACAGCCCTTGCGTGCCCCAGCGGCAACTATCCCATGGCAAGTCTCATGTCCGGTGAAATCCCTCCCCCACCCCATCGGGATCCGCCCTTACGTGAAGGTGGCCGCGACCCAGTCCCCGATCAACCAGTAGCGGAAATCCTCCCCCCGGCTGCACGCAACTCCCCCCACCACCCCATACGCCAGCGCCCCCAGGGGGATCAGAGACGCCAGGCATGCGACCGGCATGAGGCAGAACCCGATGATCACGGCGGTCAGCGGCAGAGAAACCACCCACAGCGCCGCTGCGATCACCCCAGCGACCACCCAGGCGAACAGCTGAAAGATCAGCGCCTGCAGCGCTTGGGAGGCCACGTAGCGGGATCGCTCCCGGTAAAACAGGTAGATCAGGAAGGCCGCGATGGGGCCGCCCAGGGCAGTGACCAGGTTCAGCAGAACGCTCAGGTGGGCCAGCATCGCCCACTGCCGTTCCTCGGCGGAGGGCCCTGCTTCCGGGCCTGCAAGGGGCATCGCTTCGCCCATGGGAATCCCTCCCGCTCCAGGATGCCCTCATCTTCCCATGCGCCGAAGGCTTTGACAAGTCCCTCACAGCTGATCTCTGAGAGCGGAAAAGCGCCGGATGTCCAACAGCGGCATCTCGCCGCCTGTTGACGCGTGGCCGCACGCGCTTCTACAATCAGGACCGATGATCCTGCCCTCAGGATGCGGAAGGATGCGCCCACCGGAGGCTCCCATCGTCGGGCGAGGACGTCGGGTCTGGCAACTGGCCCCGCCGGCCCCGGAGGCCGTTCGGGCAGCGCTGGCCGGATGGCCTCCGCTGCTCCAGGATCTCCTCTATCATCGGGGGATCACCTCCGCAGCCGAGGCCGCGGCGTTCCGGCGTCGCGCCGGGACGGCCGGCGATCCCTTCCAGATGAAGGGGATGATCGAAGCCCTCGAGCGCCTGGAGCGGGCCATCCGTCAGGAAGAGCTCATCGCCGTTTACGGGGACTACGACGTGGATGGCGTCACGGCCACCGCCATGCTGGTCCAGGCGCTACAGGCCCTGGGCGCGCGGGTGCGCCCGTATATCCCGCACCGGGAGACGGAAGGCTACGGCCTGAACGGGGAGGCCCTCAGAGGATTGGCCGCGGCGGGGGTGCGGGTGGTCATCAGCGTGGACTGCGGGGCCCGGGCGGTGGCGGAGGCCGGCTTGGCCCGTGAACTGGGATTGGAGCTTATCCTCACCGACCACCACCTGCCCGGCCCGGTCCTCCCCCCGGCCCTCCTGATTAATCCGCGGCAGCCGGAGTGCCCCTATCCCTTCAAGGATCTGGCCGGGGTGGGCGTGGCCTTCCGGCTGGTGCAGGCGTTGAAGGCGCAACATCCGCGCGCGCCCTTCTCGCCGGAGGATTTCCTGGATCTGGTGGCCCTGGGAACGGTCGCTGATATGGTCCCGTTGCTGGGGGAGAACCGGGGTCTGGTCGCCGAAGGACTGGAGCGGCTGCGGGATCCGGCCCGCCCGGGCTTGCGGGCCCTCTGCGAGGTGGCCGGTCTGGAGCCCTCCCGGGTGGATCCCTGGGCGATCTCCTTCATCCTGGCCCCCCGCCTGAACGCCGCGGGGCGGCTGGAGCACGCTCAGGCCGCCTACCGGCTTCTGACCACATCGGACCCGGCGGAGGCCCGGGCCATCGCCGAGGAGCTGGACCGCCAGAACCGGGAGCGACAGGCCCTGACCCAGATCACCGAGGAGGCTGCGCGTGCCCTGGCGATCCCAGGAGACACGGTGCCCTGGTTGCTGTTCGCGGCCTCCGAGGCCTTCCGGCCGGGGGTGGTGGGGCTGGCTGCCGGCCGGCTGGCGGAGGCGTTCTACCGCCCGGCGGTCATCGTCAGCCTGATGGGGGAGGAGGGCCGCGGCTCCGCCCGCAGCATCCCGGAGTTCCACATCACCCAGGCCCTGGACGCCTGCGCGGATCTCTTGGTGCGCCACGGGGGCCACGCGGCAGCCGCAGGGTTCGTGGTGCGGCGGGAGAACCTGGAGCGGCTCCGGGAGCGCCTGATGGAGCTGGCGACGCAGGCCCTCAGCGCCCGCGAGCTGCAGCCCGCCCTCACCGTTGAAGCGGTGCTTCCCCTCCAGGAGGTGAACTGGCAGCTGTATGAATGGATCGCCAGCCTGGAACCCTACGGTTACGGCAACCCGGCTCCCCGCTTCCTGTGCCGCAACGCCATCGTCCGCCAGGCGCGGACGGTGGGGAACGACGGCCAGCACCTGCGCATGGTGCTCACTCTGCCCGAGGGCGGACCGGTGTGGGACGCCATCGCCTTCCGGCAGGGGGATCGAGCCGCAGAGGCCCGCCCGGGAACGCGGCTGGACCTGGTGTTCGAGCTGCGGGCGGAGCGCTGGAACGGAGAGCCCCGCCTGACCCTCCACGTGGAGGACTTCGCCCCCGCTTCCTGAGCCCACCCGAAGACCGGAGCGTTCCGATGCAACGACGGATCGGATTGCTGCTCGGCGTTCTCCTCAGCGCAGCGTTGCTGGCGTGGACCCTGCGGGGGATGCATCTCGAGGAGACGGCGCGGATCCTGTGGAGCCTGCGGATCGAATGGCTTGGAGCGGGGGCGATGTTTTACTTCATCCCCGTCCTCCTGCGCACGTGGCGCTGGGGGATCCTGCTCCACGGCCTTCCGCCCGCTCGCTTCGGGGACCGCTTCGTTGCCCTGGCCATCGGCTATATGGGGAACAACCTGTATCCGGCGCGGGCCGGGGAGGTGCTGCGGGCTTATGTGTTGCAGCGCCGGAGCGGCATCCGCATCGGCGCGTCCCTGGGGACCATCGTGGTCGAGCGGGTGTTCGACGGGTGGATGATGCTGCTGTTGGGGATGGCCGCCTTGCTTGCTTTCCCCCTGCCGGGCCTCCTGCGCCCCGCGGTGATCGGGAGCAGCCTGCTCTTCGGCGGAGCGCTGGCGCTCCTCGTGGGGATCGCCCACGCAGCGGAAAGGCTGCGGACGGTTCTGGAACGGATGGCCCAGCGGTGGCCCGGGCGACCCGGGGAATGGCTGTTCGGGTTCCTCTCTCGGTTTATGGACGGCCTGCAGGTGCTGCGAGCGCCTTCGCGGGCCCTCGCCGTGGCCGGGCTGACTGCCCTGATTTGGCTGGCGGAGGCCGGGACCTACGGGCTGGTTCTGATGGCTTTCCCATTCCGCACCTCGTTCTTCTCCCTGCTGACGATGACCGCGGCGGTGAACCTGGCCACCGCCCTCCCCTCCGCGCCGGGCTACATCGGGACCTTTGAGGCGCCCGGGGTGGCGGTGCTGAGGGCCTTCGGGATCCCGGGCCCCGTCGCCCTTGCCTATACCCTGATCCTCCATCTGGTCCTCTGGCTGCCCATCACCCTGGTCGGCCTCCTGCTGTTCCTCCGGGAAGGACTGCGCGGAGCCGATCGCCCGCTCCCGAAAGGATCCAATCTTCCCTCCTGAGGCGTCAGACGGAGCGTCGCTCTGTCGAGATGGGTAAAATTAGGTAAGATGGAAAGCACACGGGAAGGGAGCCAAACGGAGTCCGGATGTCCCGTTACGTCATTCGTCGCACGGCCGCGCTGATCCCGGTGTTCCTCGGGATCCTCCTGGTGGTCTTCGTCATGGTGCGCCTGATCCCGGGGGATCCCTGTCTGGTCATGTTGGGGGAGCGGGCCACCAAGGCCCAGTGCGAGGCTTTCAAAGAGCGCTTCGGCCTCAAGGATCCTCTCCCCGTCCAATTCGCCCGCTATGGGATCCAGATCCTGAAAGGGGATCTGGGGACCTCCATCAGCACTGGGCGGCCGGTGGCGGTGATCCTGGCGGAGCGGCTGCCCATGACCATTGAGCTCACCATCGGGGCCATCCTGTTCGCCACCACCGTGGGCATCACCCTGGGGGTCCTCTCCGCCATCCATCAGAACTCTCCCATCGATGTCGCCACCATGGTGCTGGCCAACGTCGGGGTTTCCATGCCGGTTTTCTGGCTGGGCCTGATGCTGGCTTACGTGTTCGCGCTGGTCTTCAAGGACACGCCTCTCTTCCTGCCGCCCTCCGGGCGCCTTTCCCCCGGCCTCTCCCTGCCCCCTTTGAGCCGGGTCTGGGGGCTGGAGGATGTAGAGGGCTTCCCCCGGGTGGCGCTCATCTTCCTCTCGAACTCGGTGCTTTTCAACAGCCTGGTGACGGGGAACCTCGCGGCCTTCTGGGATGCAGTCCGCCATCTCATCCTCCCCTCGGTGGCCGTGGGCACCATCCCGCTTTCCATCATCGCCCGCATGACCCGGTCCAGCCTGCTGGAGGTGCTGGGGGAGGACTACATCCGGACAGCGCGGGCGAAGGGCCTGCGGGAACGCATCGTGCTGGTCCGCCACGCTATGCGCAACGCCATGATCCCCATCGTCACGGTGGTGGGGCTGCAGACCGGCAGCCTGCTCTCCGGAGCGGTGCTCACGGAGACGGTCTTCTCCCTCCCTGGCGTGGGAACCCAGCTGGTCTCCGCCATCCTCGCCCGGGACTACCCGGTGGTCCAGGGCTTCACCCTGGCGGTGGCGGTGATGTTCGCTCTGATCAACCTGATCGTGGATCTTTCGTATGCGTATCTGGATCCTCGCATCCGGTTGGATTGAACGATGCGCGCGGTCGCCCAACCCCTGACTCAGGAACTGGTCCTGCCCCGGCGCTCGCCGACCCTGGAGGCGCTGCGCCGTCTGATCCGCCATCGGTCAGCCCAGGTGGGTTTCTTCCTGCTGGGCCTGATGGTGTTCACGGCGATCTTCGCCGATGCCATCGCCCCTTACGATCCCATCAAGCCCCTCCCCAACGTGCAGCGCCGCTCGCCGCCTTGCATCCATCTGCTCGGCTGCCCCCGTGATCGGCCCCAGCACCTCTTCGGCATCGACGGGAACAACCGGGACCTGTTCTCCCGGGTGGTTCACGGCTCGCGGCTCTCGCTGCAGATCGGCTTCTCCACCATCACCTTCGCCATCATCGTGGGCGGGCTGTTGGGGGCCATCGCGGGATACGCGGGGGGCTGGCTGGACAACGCCATCATGCGGGTGATGGACGTGATCCTCGCCTTCCCCAGCCTGTTGCTGGCCATCGCCATCGTCAGCGTGCTGGGCCCCGGGCTGATCAATGCCCTGCTGGCCATCGGCTTCGTTTCCATCCCGGTCTATGCCCGCATCGTCCGGGCCAGCGTCCTGGCGGTCAAGGAGCTGGATTACGTGATGGCCGCCCGGGCGGTGGGCGCCTCGCCCCTGCGGCTCCTCTTCGTCCACATCCTGCCCAACGCCCTGACCCCCCTGATCGTCCAGGGAACCCTGGGGATCGCCACGGCCATCCTGGATGCGGCCGCCCTCTCCTTCCTCGGGCTGGGGGCGGAGGTGCCCAAGCCGGAGTGGGGGCTGATGCTGGGGGAGGAGCGCAACAGCGTCTTCAACGCCCCTCATCTGGTCTTCTTCCCCGGCATCGCCATCATGCTCACCGTGCTGGCCTTCAACCTGCTGGGAGACGGCCTGCGGGACGCCCTGGACCCGCGGCTGAGCGGGCGAGGATATGAACGACGATGAGGAATCCTTGCTGGCCGGAGCCGGACGGCTGCTCCGGGCAAAGCCCAGCCTGCTGAAAGACGCTCCCCGGACCGGACCCATCAGGAAGACCCGGGTAAGCAAGGGGCAAAAATGACATGGCGAATTCCTCTTCCTCTCGAATAAAATTAGAGGAAGGGGCCAAAAAGACTGAAGCGGGCCCCAAGGCATGCCCAGCCGTTGATGGCTGATTCCCGCCGGGTAGCCGAACATGACAGCGAAGCACATCGTTTTCCGAGCCCACGCGTTGCAGCGGATGCTAGAACGCCATATATCGATGGAAGAGGTTGAATCCGTACTGAAAACAGGAGAGACGATTGCGACCTATCCGGATGACGAGCCTTATCCGAGCCGGCTGATCTTAGGTTGGGTCGGCGATCGCCCTCTTCACGTGGTTGTAGCAGATGATCCAGTTGGAAACGTCCTGATTGTGATCACAGTATATGAGCCTGATCCCGCTTTGTGGGAAAGCGATTTCCGGAGGCGGCGCAAATGAAATGTGTGATCTGCAAACACGGAGAGACCCGGCCGGGCACCACAACGATCGTCTTTCAACGAGCCGGAGCAACCCTGGTGATTCGCAATGTGCCGGGGGAAATCTGTCAGAACTGCGGAGAGGTGTATTTGAGCCCTGAGGTGGCCCAGGAACTCCTTGCGAAGGCCGAGGATGCCCTGCGGGCAGGGGTGGTGGTCGACGTGCGAGAGTTCCTGCCTGCGGTGGCATAGCAGGGGCTCGAAGCCAGGGATCGAATCGGATGGCCATCTGTGATCCGGGTGTGCCCCAAAATCGTAGGACAACTGCTCGCAGTTGTCCTACAAGGTGGCCAGGCCCACCAAAATCGGGACACACCCTGTGATCCCTCCGGAGGAGTAGCGGGTTATGGAAAAGCAGAACACGGTTCGGATGAGCGCAGCGCAGATCCGTCAAGCGTTCCTGGACTTTTTCGCGGCCCGGGGCCACACCATTGTCCCCAGCTCCTCTCTGGTGCCGGTGGGGGACCCCACGTTGCTCTTCACCAACGCCGGGATGAACCAGTTCAAGAACGTCTTCCTGGGCCTGGAGACCCGCCCCTACAAGCGGGCGGCTTCCGTCCAGAAGTGCATGCGGGTATCCGGCAAGCACAACGACCTGGAGAACGTGGGACCCAGCCCTCGCCACCACACCTTCTTCGAGATGCTGGGCAACTTCTCCTTCGGCGATTACTTCAAGCGCGAGGCCATTCATTACGCCTTCGAGTGCCTCACCCAGGTCTACGGCCTGGACCCGGAGCGGCTGGTGTTCACCGTCCACCAGGAGGACGACGAAGCCTATCGCGTCTGGGTGGAGGAGATCGGCGCGCCGCGGGAGCGGGTCTTCCGCATGGGGGACAAAACCAACTTCTGGATGATGGGGGACACCGGCCCCTGCGGCCCGACCTCGGAGATCCACTACGACTGGGGGCCGGAGCATTGCACATGCGGCGATCCGAACTGCAGCGTGGCCCTGGACAACGGATGCGACCGCTGGCTGGAGCTGTGGAACCTGGTGTTCATGCAGTTCGATCAGAAGGCCGATGGGACGCGGGTGCCTCTCCCCCGCCCGGGGGTGGACACCGGGATGGGGCTGGAGCGGCTGGCCGCGGTGCTCCAGGGAGTTTTCTCCAACTATGAGACGGATCTCTTCGTCCCCATCATCGAGCGGACCCGGGAGATCCGCGGGCACACCCGCGCGGAGATGGAGGCGAACATGGTGGCCTACCGGGTGATCGCCGATCACACCCGCGCGGCCGCCTTCCTCATCGCGGATGGCGTGCTGCCGGGGAACGTCGGCCGCGGCTACGTGCTGCGGATGATCATCCGTCGGGCCGCCCGCTTCGGCCGTAAGATCGGCTTCGAGGAGCCCTTCATGGCCCGTGTGGCGGAGGCGGTGATTGAGATCATGGGCACACACTATCGGGAGCTGGTGGACCGCCGGGAGCACATCTTCCGCACCCTCACCCAGGAGGAGGAACGCTTCCTGCGCACCCTGGACCTGGGGCTCTCCCGCCTGGAGGAGGTGCTGCAGGAGCTGGCCACCCGGGGGGCCCGGGTCGTGCCCGGCGAGGAAGCCTTCCGCCTCTATGATTCCTACGGGCTCCCCCTGGAGATCACCCGGGACGTGGCCCGGGAGCGCGGGTTCGCGGTGGATGAGCTCGGCTTCCAGCAGGCGATGGCCCAGCAGCGGGAACGGGCGCGAGCCACCGAGCGCTTCGAGCTGGACACCGAGCAGCTGGCCCGATATCGCCGGCTGCTGGCGTCCCTCCAGGACAAAGGACTGGTGGGCGACCAGGGGGTGGAATACGACCCCTACAGCGGGACGGAGCGCGAGACCACCGTGGCCGCCCTCCTGGTGAACGGAGAGCCCGTGCAGGTGGCCCGCCCGGGCGACCGTGTGGAAGTCGTCCTGCCCGCCACCTGCTTCTACGTGGAGAGCGGCGGGCAGGTGAGCGACATCGGTCACATCGCCCGCTACCCGGAGGGAGGCGGGGACCCGCTCTGGGAGATCGAGGTGGAAGACACCCGCCAGCCCATCCCCGGCCTCATTGTTCACATCGGCCGGGTGAAGTCCGGCCACCCCCGGGTGGGTGACCCGGCCTGGGCGGTGGTGGACTTTGAGCGCCGCTGGGACATCATGCGCAACCACACCGCCACCCACCTTCTGCACGCCGAGCTGCGCTCCCTGCTGGGCACCCACGTGGTCCAGGCCGGCTCCCTGGTGGCGCCGGACCGGTTGCGCTTCGACTTCACCCACGGGGCCATCCTCAGCCAGGACGAGCTGGACGCCATCGTCTACGACATCAACGAAGCCATCCTGATGGATTACCCGGTGAACGTGAGCTACGAGCCGTATCAACAGGCTATCGCCAGCGGGGCCATGGCCCTGTTCGGCGAGAAATACGGGGAGATCGTCCGGGTGGTCCGCATCGGGTGGCCCGATGAGCCACCCATCAGCGCGGAGCTGTGCGGCGGGACCCACGTTTACAACACCTCACAGATCGGGGCCTTCGTGGTCACTTACGAGGGCGGGGTGGGCTCCGGCGTCCGCCGCCTGGAGGCGGTGACCGGGCGGGAGGCGGTGCGCCTGATCCAGGACCGGATGCGGCGGCTGAGCCACGCGGCCACCTACCTGGAGGTGCGGCCGGAGGAGGTGGACCGCAAGGTCCTGGACCTGCTGGACCGCATCCAATCCCTGGAAAAGGAGCTGGCCCGGCTGCGGCGGGAGGTCGCGCGCCAGGAGTTCGAGGCCCTGATGAAGCGGGTGGAGCGGGTGGGCGACATTCAGGTGCTGGCCGCCGAGAGCCGGGTCGGGGACATCGAGCAGCTGCGGGAGATGACGGACTGGTTCCGGGAGCGGGTGCGGACCAACGGGGTGATCGTGCTGGCCTCCATCATCGGCGGGCGGCCGAGCTTTGTGGCCGCCGTCACGCCGGACCTCGCCGAGCGGGGGCTGGATGCGGTGCGGGTGGTGCGAGCGGTGGCCCAGGTGGTGGGCGGCAGCGGGGGCGGTCGCCCCACCCTGGCCCAGGCCGGCGGCCGCGACGTGAGCAAGATCGGCGAGGCCCTCCACCAGGCCCCCCGCCTGGTCTCGGAATGGCTGAAGCGCTCAGCAGCCTCCTGAGACCGGCGCCCTCTCTCCGCCCACGACAGGATTGCGAAAAGCCCGGGGAGGCGACAACGGCCTCCCCGGGTTCATCCTCAAGCCATCCCCATATCACCGCATGATCAGCGGCAGGTAATCCCGGTAGACCTCCGGCACCACCCGGAGGACCACCGTCAAGTCCTGATCCCGCCCCTCGACGGGAAGGTTCATCGGCGCCCACGGCGCCGCCCGCACCCGGACAGTCGCGGTATACACCCCCAGAGCCTTCCCAGACGGATCTGCCCGGAACGGAAGAGGCTGACGATAGGTCCCTGAAGAGGAATCCACCCAGAGCGGGAAATCCGGGGAGGAAACCGACAGCACGGTCCACTGAAGCGGCTCGGGGGAGCGGTTGTGCACCCAGAAGGCCCCGCGGAGCACGGCCGGCGCATCCACATCTGAAAGGAGCAGCTGCGGGCTGTTCCAGACCGGGCGGGCCGGCACCGGGTTCTTGGCCATGTTGCGAAGAGCGGTCTCCGCCGGACGGCCTTTGATGTCATAGAAGCCCATCTGGTCGCAGCTGCCGGGGTTATAGAAGCCATAGTTGAACAGAAGCATTGCGCCCATCCACGGCCAATTCGTCTCCGCCCACTGATAAGCCTGGACCAGGTAATCCGCCTGCTGCTGGGGAGAAACCAGCTGCCACAACCGGCCGCTGAAAGAAGGATCATTTCGGCACTCGGGCCGCCCCACCTGGGCGGGATCGATCAGCCAGCCGAACTCCGTCGCCCAGATGGGCTTGTCCACCCCGAACTCGCTCACCATGATCTGCCGGATCACCTCGACCGTCCGGAAACAGAAGTCGTTTGGGCCGCACTCCGGCGAGCCCGGGGCGGCGGTAGCGGGAGCCGCGAACCCATAGGGGTGAAAGCCCAGCGCATCGAAGCAATTCGCCGCGCCGGCCTGAAGCATCTCCCGCAGGAACTCCCGCTCATCCTGGTAGTAACCCGGGCACCACCCCACGCCCGGCGCACAGTAGCCGCGATGGCCGCTCCAGGTGAAGGGAACCCGGCCCGTGGGTGCCAAGCCGGCAGAGACCACGATGGCCGTGGGATCCGCCCGCTTGATCCGGCGGTACGCCTCACATAGGACCCGGGTGTAATCCGCTGCATTGGGAGGCGCCGCCCAGCCGTAAGAGGCGTCGAGGTTCGGCTCGTTGCCGATCTCCCAGGCCTCGATGAAATCCGCCTGAGTCCGCGCCTCATTCTCAAGCCAGTCCCCCCATGCGCTCAGGTTCCCCAGCACATCCGCATCGACATCCAGCCGGCGCAGGACCCGATACGGGAGCCGGGTGCCAATGGGACCGAAGACCTTCGTCCAATCGAAGCCCATGGCCCCGATGCCGGGATCAGCCGCGGAGGTGGGGTTCACCCCGTAACCCAGATGGGGGGCCGACTGGGCCTGCGCGGGGGCCGCGCTGGGGGAAAAGCGGACGCTGAAAAGCATCCCAATGACCAGAAGCCATCTGCCGATCGGAATCCATCGTCTCGGCATCATCTCCGCCTCCGCTCCTGGGAAGGATAGAGGACACGAAGGTAAAACGATTCTATCCTCTATCCTCTGCGCGTGGCAAAGGAGGGAGGACGCGGGTGGCCCCACGGGTATCCCATCCAGATGCCTGGGGATTCCGAGGGCCTTCTCCGGTTAGGGATAGAGGAGCAGAAGCGCGCTGGAGGCGGTTTCTCATCTCCCCATGGGATCCTTTGCGCTCACCGTTGCCACCAGTCCTTCCGGGAGCGAGGATCCATGAAGACGTTGTTGTCTCGAATTCCGACATCGATTTGGGTTCCCCGCGCCCGGCCAAGGGGTTGGCCGCCCCGCAACGCCGGCAGCCGACTCCGCCCCCACGCGTTCCACTGGCGATACAGCGCCAGCAATGAGGGTTCCACGCAGAGGTTCGTGATATACGCTGTATATCCTTGAGCCGTGCTGTCCTCCGCGGTGTATTTCAAGGTAATCTGGTTCTCGTCCGCGTAAAGGACGTGGGCCTGGAAATCGAGCCCGATGCGATAGCCGCTGTCCGGGAGATAGAGGATCTCCCCCGGGCTCACGGCGAAGCCGACGACGCTGACCGGAGGCCATCCCGGCGGAGGCGGCAGCCGCTGATGGCGCTCCCAGTCCCACCCGTTGTTCTTATAGGTGTTGAGGATGACCGGGATCCGATGATCCCCGAAGAGGAAGCGAAGCTGGGGCGCACCGGGATCGAAGCCTCCGCCGTAATCGACCAGGCCCTTGTATTCATTCACCGGCACATACCCCAGGAGCAGCAGATTGTAGTCCGGGTTATCCGCCACATTGAAAGAGACCGGGTTGATCACTGGGAAGACCTCATAGGTGACGCCCGGGATCGGCGCGCAGATGCTCCGGAGGACCAGGGGCAAAAAGACCCGGTAAGTGGCCTCCGCCTCGACGGTCCCGGAGGGAGCCGGCGATGGAACGGGAGGGGAGGACGCTGGGGCACCTGCCAGACCGTGAAGGGTGAAAAGGATCATCCCACCGATGGCTCCCAGTCCTCCCGGGCCGGTGATCCATGACCTTCTCCGGATGTCCATCGTATACCCTCCTTGTGGATTCCGCAGGGGATCTTCAGCGAACCTGCGCCTCGGGCACGATGGCGGTCGCCGAGGCACCGGCGGCGACGAAGAACGACCAGGTGTAGCTCCGGCCGTTGACCGTGATCGAGACGGTGTAGCGTGAGCCGGGGCCCAGGGGATCCCGCGGGAGGATCACCACCGCGTCCCGGCTGTTCAGGATGGCCCGGCCCAGGGATCGCTGGGCGGAGTCCGGGTGCGTGTAGGTGGTCTCGTCGAAAACGCAGTGCGCCACCGGCGTCCCATCTCGCAGCAGCTGATGCGCGGTGATGGAAGGTGTGAAGGAGCCGGTGCCGAACAGCATCAGGATGGGGAGCCCGGCGGGGGCCGAGTACCCACAATGGGCCAGGGGATCGGGATACTCGCCGACCTCGAAGGCCCGCAGGAAGGTGGTGGTCCCCTCCCCGGGCCAGCGGATCGGGAAAGCGATCCCCTCTGGGATCCCTTCCCATCCCCGCAGCACATCCAGGGCGGCCCCCATCTGCCATCCGCCGTCCGCCTCCCGGTAAGCGCCGTAGCCGACCCGGAGGAGACGGGGATCCAGCATGCCCACGGCGTGGAAAGGCGCCTGCATCCAGACATCGATGGCATAGGCGTCGGAGGCGGTGGCGCTCGAGCTCACCATGACGTTGGCGTGCCGTCCGCAGGCGTCCCCCTCCGGGGTATACCAAGGGTTAGCGGGGTCCTCCGCATGGGTGATGACATCGTTTTTCACCATGTAGCGGGCTTGCTTCTCGCACCCATCCCCCAGTCGGGGTTCTCCACCACCGGCGGCAGGCCGGCCATGGCCCGGTAGGCGTTCAGTCGGGGCAGCCACTCCAGAGGCGGGGCGGTGACCGCGGGGGACCGCATGACCAAGGGGAGGAACACCCGATAGGAGGGCGTGCTCTCCGCAGCCCCCCGGGCGCCCAGACCGGGGGCCGGTCTCCCCAACCCACCGGCAAGGATCAGCATCCCGATGATCACCCCCTTCAACCGTTCCGCAGCGCATCGTCATTGATTTCACCCCGAAGGGTGAAACCAACGACCGGCCGCTTCCTGCTTCATC
>NZ_FYEK01000030.1 GCF_900187885.1 Thermoflexus hugenholtzii JAD2
CTGCCTTTGGCACCACGCCTCGAAGGCCTGCCGCTGGTGATCTGCTTCCTTCCGGCTGGGCGCGTGCGCCACAGCCCGGAGCATCGATGGTGAAGTCCAGGTGGTCGTTGCGGGCATAGGCGATCACCTCCGGCATCCGCTCGAGCTGATACGCCACACTGGGTTCCCACTTAGGTGCATCGAGCACTACGTGGCTGACGTAACCTTTGGTCGTGCCCACACAGGGGCGCACCGTGCGGAAGAGAACTCCGGACGCTATGCCTTGTCAATAAATTCCTCACACAGCAGAATGTACTGATCCAACTCTTCCCCGGTAAACCGCTTGTGGTGCTCCACACAGTAGTACCAGGCAAAGCGCAGCTTGAGGGCACTAAGGGCGCGCTTGGCCTCCCGGCAATAAGCGGCAACATTTGCAGGATCCACTATGGGCAGGTACACACCGAGCAATATTAAAGGCGTTATGTTCGGCAGCAGCTTCTCTTAACCTCCTTGTTAGAGTTTTCGAGGCTTCGATCACCTGCAGGATATGCCCAGTAACAATTGTGCTTTTCGAAGGGCGAGTTCATGGCATTCAACTCAAGTCACAATCTGTTGCGGTGTTTTCCTCCCTGCAGGCGTGCGGTCGAAGTCGGCGTCCAGGCTTACCAAAGTGAGAGCGTGCTTCTCCGCAGCGATGTATTGATAGGCGTCATCGAAGTCCAGGTTGAACCGCTCCATGACTTCGAGCACGGCTGGCAGGTCTGTGGGTTCCAGATGAATGACCGTCACAGCGCCATCGATGAAGACCTCCTGCACGAAGAGGCGGAAGGCGTCCAGGCGACCGAGCCGGCAGAGGATGATGCCGATGGAGTGCAGAGCGAAATCCGTGATGGCGAGCTGGTCCGATGGGACCTGTTCCAAGAACCGCCCGATGACCTCCGATTGCTCCTGGTCGAGCAAGCGCTCGAGCCAGATGTTGGTGTCCACAAGGTACATGGCTCAGTCGCCTCGCCATTCCAGGGCCTTTTTCTGCAACTCCAGGGCGGTGAACCGGTCCTTGAACTCGCGCAAGGCACCGGCCCAGCTCTGCCGGATGGGTTTCCCATGGGCAGCCTTCCGACGCTCCAGAAGAAAGCGTGCGAAATCCTCCACCTCTTTCCTGAGATCCGGCGGCAGCTCCCGAATCAACTCCTCCAGGGATTTCATGGCCTCACCTCCAGATGGTGCATTTCCTCACCTTGAACACCCTTCGCCTTCGGTGCATGCGGCTCTCCAAAGGGCAAGTCAAGGACGGGGTGTCAATGAGCAGGGGCATTTTGACACCTTGCCCTCCTGAAGCGCCTTCCGTCCTCGTTCTGAGATCTCCCAGATGCCCCGAGGCGAGTCGCTCTTCAACAGCCCTTCTCGGGCCATCGTATTCCGACACCACTGCGCCGTGTTGCGCCAACGGATGATCTTAGGATTCGAAGGTAAAGGCCGACGGTCATAATCGTTCAAGATTCCCTGCGCCTTTTTCTCCACAAGATCCAACACTTTAGACATCTCCGCTCGCCCTCCCAATTCCACGTAGAGCTTCCAGGATCGGCCTCCGAAAGGCATCTTCGCTGGTTCTCAATCCTTTCTTAAGTCTCTCCGGACGTCTTCTGCTCATTTTTTTCTCCGAAGCATAACCAGTGAAGACATTTCTCCACTCGTTTTGAAGCATCTTAACCCTTTCGTGGAACTCGGCCAGCCGGACCGCAATTTCAATCATCCGACGAGCTTCATCGTAAGCCCCTTTCTGGAAGGCCTTGGCCACAGCCTCGTTAATGCCATTGGCAACCTGCTCGATCTCCTCAAGCAGGATTTCAAAGGCAATGTGCACCTCATTCCTGTCCATGATGGCGCTCCCTTACTACCTCATTTTACTACTCATGAGGTGCTTTGACCACCCGCACTATCCCGAAGAGGTTTCGTCAAGAGGTGTGGACTTTCGCATTAGGCGGCGACCTCCTGGGGAGCCTCGA
>NZ_FYEK01000031.1 GCF_900187885.1 Thermoflexus hugenholtzii JAD2
TTTTTACACTCCCGATGTGGCCCCGCTGGATTATGCGGCGACCCAGAACAATCTGGGGATCGCGTATCGGCAACTGTCTGAGCATGAGGATCCGGTGGGGAATATCGAGCGCGCCTTGCAGGCGTTTCGGGAGGCGTTGCGTTTCCGCACCCCGGAGCGGACCCCTCTCTTCTATGCGGAAGCGCAGCATGAAATCGGGCGGGCCTACCAGCGGCGGGCGGAGCTCCAGGCGGACCCGGCCCGGCGCTGCGCGGACCTGCAGGCGGCGGTCCGGGCCTTCCGGGAGGCGTTGCGCTTCCGCACGCCGGAGGCCACGCCCCGCGGGCATGAGGAGACCCGCAAAGCCCTGGAGGAGGCCGAAGAGGCCCTCCGCGGAGCCGGATGCCCGGAGGCCGGCTGAGGACCCGCCCCACGCTTTTCCGACGGCACTCTCCAGACCCCTCTCAGGGCGCGCAGGCGGGCCCATGGCCGCTCCCGATGAGGGCATTCCGCTGGAACCCCTCCCCGGGCCCCAACGTCTTTCCGGTGAGATCCTCTTCTCAAGGAGGTGTCCGATGCGCCCGCTGCCCGTTGGGATGATCCTCCTGATGCTGATGGCCGCCTGCGCGCCGGCGCGGGCCACGCCGGCGGCGTTGCCGCGGGCTCCGGCCTCCGGAGGGGAGGTCGCAGTCCCGCCGGTCGGAATGGGGCCGGCCGCTCAGCCGCCCCAGCCGTTGAAGGAAGAGGCCGCCGCCCGGGACCGCCTGGCGGCCACCCCGATGCCGCCCGGAGTGAACCCGCCCGGCCTGGTCCCCAACCCGGCCGCCCGCATGATCATCAAGAACGCCGAGATGCGCCTCATCGTCTCCCACGTGGATGAGGCCCTCACCCGCATCGAGGGCCTGGTGGCCGACCTGGGGGGCTACATCCTCAACAGCCGCACCTGGTTCCAGGAGGGGGAGAAATATGCCGCTCTGACCTTCGCCGTGCCCTCAGAGCGCTTCGAGGAGGCCCTGGGCCGGCTGCGGCGCATCGCCCTGCGGGTGGCCGACGAGAACACCTCCGGCCAGGATGTGAGCCCGGAATACGTGGATCTGGAAGCCCGCCTGGCCAACCTGGAGGCGGCCGCCGCCCGCCTGCGCGAGTTCCTCCAGCAGGCGAAATCGGTGGAGGAGGCGCTGGAAGTGGAGGCCCGGCTGCGGGAGCTGGAGGGGGAGATCGCCCAGGTGAAGGGGCGGATGAACTTCCTGAAAGGCCGCTCGGCCTACTCCCTGATCACCGTCACCCTGGAGCCCATGCGCCCGACCCCCACGCCCACGCCCACCCCCACCCCCGTGGTCTGGAATCCGGGGCAGACCTTCCAGGAGGCCACGGAGGTGCTGGGGGTCATCATGCGGGCGCTGGTGGACCTGAGCATCTGGGTCCTGGTGCTGGGCGGGCCCTTCATTCTCCCCGCCGGCCTGTTGACCTTCGTGGTCTACCGGCTCCGCAACCGCCACCCGCCGAAGGCGGGATGAATCCGCCGGAGGGGCGGGGCGTCCGGGAAGAATGCCCCGCCCCTGAAGATCCCCGTCTTGGGAGGAGGGACGCTGGTCCCGAGTGGATGCCGAAACGAATTTCGGCTTACATCGGGGGCTTCAGCCCCGAACCCTGCGTCTTCGATGTCGCGATGGGTCGCGGCGGAAGCCGCTCCTGCCGAAAACCGATTACTGTTGGAGCGCCGAGGGCATGGATGTCGGGCGCTGGGGCGGGCGGACTCCTTCGGGCCGCCGGGTTGACGGGATCGACGGCGTGGGGCCCCCTGGGCCAGCGCGATCGGGATCGCGCGCCCGAGGGCAGCCCCGTGGTTGGAAGAGATAGGACGAGTTGCCCTCACGTTGTCAGACCCGCCTTCTTCGATTAGATTGGGAATGGATCCGGGAGAAGGGCGTTCAGACCCATAAGGGGGATGCGGTCCATGCGCAAGGGAACGGCCGTCAAAAAGGAGGAGCGGCTCGTCCGTTTGGAGGATCTGCCGGACCTGGCCCGGGCGGCGGGTTTCTCCTCCTGCTGTGTGGTCCGCTTAGAGGCGGGTCGCCTCATCGTCCTTCCGGTGGAGCGGCAGGAGCAGATCCCGGTGCAGATCCGTGAAGCCCTGCAGAAGTGGGCGGCTCATGTCCGCCGCCTCTATGGAGCGCGATTGCGGGCGCTCTATCTGTTCGGTTCTTACGCCCGGGGAGAATGGCGGGAGGACTCCGATGTGGATGTGGCGGTGGTGTTGGATGAGGTGGAAGATCCTCTCGAGGAGATCCATCGCATCCATGAAGCGACTTCCCATGTGGCCCTGGAAAGCGAGCTGCTGATCTCGGTAGTGCCGATTTCCTGGACGGAGTTTCTGCATGGAATCCATCCACTTAGCGCTCGGATTCGGGAGGAAGGCATTGAAATTACGCCCTGAAGATATTCCAGCGTTGATTCGCAAAGCGCGGAGATTTCTTGAAGCGGCAGATCGTGATATTAGAGCCGAGGACTACACATCTGCGCCTTCTCGTATGTATTATGCAATGTTTCATGGCGCACAGGCTATCCTGCTCGCAAAAGGTTTCCGGTTTTCCTCTCATATCATAAGGGTGTGATCAGTGGCTTCGGCAGGCATATCGTGAAAGCAGGGCTTATGCCTGTGGAGTCCGCTCGGTGGCTCAATGAGGCTTTCAATGATCGAATGCTTGCGGATTATGTCCCTTCCGTCTTGTTCTCCCCCGAAAGAGTCCGTCACCTGAGGGAGTGTGCGGCGTTGTTCCTCAGGTGGTGTGAAGACCTTTTGATCCGTGAGGGGTGGTTGCAGGCGACGGATGAATGGTGAGGATGGGGTCCCCCTGCGAAGCGGCATAGACCTGCTCTGTCTGTGAGGACAGTGCGGATCTTGAACGCGGGATCGGATGGAGGATGCGGATGGGCCTCTGGTTGCTGGGGACCTCCGGTGCGGTCCCGGATGGCCGGCGGGACTACGTGGGCCTGGTGGTGGAGGCAGCCGACGGGCTGATCCTCATTGAGGCCGGGGGATCGCCGTTGCACCGCCTCCGTCGGATGGGCCTGGACCCCATGCGGTTGCGGGGGATCTTTCTCTCCCACCGTCATCCGGATCACCTGAGCGGCCTCCCCGGGCTGCTGATGGGCCTCTGGCTGCTGCGGCGGGCCGATCTCCTCTGGATCGCAGGGCCCGAGGACGCGCTGGAGCGGGCCCGGGCGCTGCTGGACCTCTTCGAATGGCGCTCATGGGCCGGCATGTTCCCAGTGGACTGGCGGCCGATCCCTCCGGAGCCGGATTCCCTGGTGGAAGCTTCCGGCTTCGTCCGCTTGCTGGCCACCCCGGTGGTCCACAGCGTGCCCACCCTGGCCCTGCGGATCGAGCTTCCCGAGGGCACGGCAGCCTATTCCGCGGATACCGAACCGTGCCCGGCGATGGCCCGCCTCTCCCGGGGGGTTGAGGTGCTGATCCACGAAGCCACGGGCGCTTATCCCGGGCACACCCCACCGGAAGGCGCCGGGCGGATCGCCCGGGAGGCTGGCGCCCGCCGGCTGATCCTGGTCCATCTGCCTCCGGAGGTGGATGGGGAGGCGTGGATCGCCCGCGCCCGCGAGACGTTTGAGGGTCCGGTGGAGATCGGATGGGATGGGATGCGGGCGCTGTGAAGGGCGGAGCCCGGAGCGGATTTGACAGCTCTCCCCTCGCTCGCCTATAAAATCATGTCCGGACTCGGAGGCGGATGTCGCGGCCGATCGATGGGCGTTGCGGATCTTTTCCAGCCGGGTGTGTCCTCCGGTTCCGCCCGTCGCCAACCGCCTCCTTGCGAACCATCTCCGGTGGGGCGCCCACGATCGGGGCGGTGTGGTCTTTCCCCCATGATCCTGGAGCGGGGTGAGCGGTCATGATCGAAGCGGAGGGGTTGACCAAGATCTACGGCAACCAGGTGGTGGCCATCGAGGATGTGACGTTCCGCGTCGAGCGCGGACAGATCGTCGGGTTCCTGGGCCCGAACGGGGCCGGGAAGACGACGACCATGCGCATCCTCACCGGCTACATGCCGCCCACCCGGGGCCGCGCCCGCATCGCCGGCTATGACACGGTCCTCCAGTCCCTGGAAGCCCGCCGCCACATCGGTTACCTCCCGGAGACCGTCCCCCTGTATCCTGAGATGAGCGTCCGCGCCTATCTGGGTTTTATGGCGGAGATCCGGGGGATCCCGAACCGCAAGGCCGCGGTGGAGCGGGCCATGGCCCTCACCGGGCTGGAGGATCGGGCGGACGCGCTCATCGGGAAGCTCTCCAAAGGTTACCGGCAGCGGGTGGGCTTAGCCCAGGCCATCCTGCATAACCCCGACGTCCTGATCCTCGACGAGCCCACCATCGGCCTGGATCCCCGACAGGTCCGGGAGGTGCGCGAGCTGATCCAGGAGCTGGGCAAAACCCACACCATCCTGCTCTCCACGCATATCCTCGCGGAGGTCCAGCAGATCTGCGATCGCGTTTTGATCATCCACCGGGGGCGGATCCGGGCGGACATGACGCTGGGGGAGGCCCTGCGCAGCCGGCGGCCGGACCGCATCTTCCTGCGGGTGGACGGGGCGGACGCGCAGGTCCCGGAGGCGTTGCATGGACTCCCCGTGGTGCACCGGGTGGAGCGGCTGGAGCGGGGGGTGTATGAGATCCAGGTGGCCCCCGAGGCCCGGGAGGATCCCAGTCCGGTCCTCGCCGAGGCCATCGTGCGCCGCGGGTGGCGCCTGCTGGAGCTCCGGCCCGTCGGCCTCACCCTGGAGGATCTGTTCCTTCAGGTGACCGCTCAGGACTGAGGAGGGCATCGATGCGCAACGTGTGGGCCATCGCCCGTCGCGAGCTCGGGGCCTATTTCGTCTCGCCCATCGCCTATCTGGTGGGCGCGGCCTTCCTGGCCATGATGGGCTTCTTCTTCTACACCGACGTGGTCTTCACCGTCCTCAGCCGATCGGAGCCGACCATGCGATATGTCTTCGGGGTGATGACCACCATCCTGCTCTTCGTTGCCCCGGTGCTGACCATGCGCCTGCTGGCAGAGGAACAGCGGCTGGGGACCCTGGAGCTGTTGCTCACGGCGCCGGTGCGGGACTGGGAGGTGGTGCTGGGGAAGTATCTGGCCGCCCTGGTTTTCTATCTCGGGCTTCTCCTGGCCACCGCCGTCTATCCCCTGCTCCTGTTCTGGATGCGGGGCAACCCGGACGTCGGCCCCATCCTCTCCGGCTACCTGGGGATGGCCCTCTTCGGGGCAGCGTTGCTTTCCATCGGCCTGTTCTCCTCCTCCCTTTCCCAGAACCAGGTGGTGGCGGCGGTGGTGGGGATCGGGCTGGTGATCCTGCTGGCGGTGGCCAGCCTGCCCGCGGATGGGATCACCAACCCCACCCTCCAGCAGATTCTGAACCATTTAGATCTGCGGAACCACCTTCTTAACTTCCGTCGGGGCTTGATCGACACGGCGGACATCGTGTATTACCTGAGCGTCACCGCAGCTTTCCTGTTCCTCACTGTGCAGATCCTGAATTCGCGGAGGTGGCGATGAACCTGGCCCGGCCGTCCGAAGCGATCCTTCGGGCGCTGTGGGGGCTCGCCCTTCTGGCCCTCGTCGCCGCCGTGGTCGCCTGGACCATCGAGGGGCGGCTCGGCGCGCCCAGCGTGGTCGCCCTCCTCCTGGCCGTCCTGCTGGGGGGGATCGCCATCTACCTTGCCCCGGAGTCGGTCCGCGCCTGGATCCAGGGGCGTCCCTTCGCCTTCGGCGCCAACGCCGCCCTGGCCAGCGCGGCCTTCATCGGCATCATGGCCTTGTTGAACATCCTGGCCGTCCGCCACGCCCAGCGCTGGGATGTGACCGCGGAGCGGCGCTTCTCCCTCTCCCCTCAAACCCTTCAGATCCTCAGCGCCCTCCCCCAGCCGGTGGAGGCCTTGGCCTTCTTCTCCCAGAACTTCCAGTTCGCTCGGGAGAACGCCGAGGATCTGCTGGATCAGTATCGGCATCACAGCAATGGGAAGTTCTCTTACCGATTTATCGATCCGGTAGCCCAGGCCTCCCTGGCCCGGCAGTGGGGGGTCACCCAGGACGGGACGATCCTCTTCGTGATGGGGGATCGACGGCAGCAGGTCACCCTTTACAACGAGCAGGAGTTCACCTCGGCCCTGGTGAAGCTGATCCGCACCACCCAACCCAAGATCTACTTCCTCGCCGGCCATGGGGAGCGGGACATCCAGGAAGAAGGGGACAACGGCTACGCCCAGGTCCGTCGGGCCCTGGAACGGGAAGGATATGCGGTGGAGCCCCTGAACCTGGCGGTCACGGCGACGGTGCCCGCGGATGCGGCGGGGGTGATCCTGGTTGGCCCCACCCGCCCGCTGCTGGATCGCGAGGTCGAGGCCTTGAAAGGCTATCTCAACGCCGGTGGGCGGATGCTGATCGCGCTGGATCCCGCCCTCCAGAACGTCGGAGCCGGGGTGACCGAGTCCATCAACCGGGTGCTGGCGGACTGGGGGATCGCCTTCCGGGAGGATGTGATCGTCGATCCGGTGAGCTCGATGTTCACGGACCCGCTCACCCCGGTGGCCGGCCGCTACGGGTTCAGCCCGATCACGGAGAAGCTGCGCGGGATCGCCACGGCCTTCCCGGCCGCGCGCTCCATCGACGACAGCCGTGTCCCTTCGGATCGCTTCCGCGTGGTCCGGCTGGTGGAGACCAGCAATCAGAGTTGGGGCGAGACGGATCTGAACGCGTTGCGCCAGGGGTTAAGCCAGGGACGGCTGCCGGGGCCGGGCGGCAAGCCGGTGGGACCTCAGGCCCTGGCCGTGGCGGTGGAGCAGGTGAACGGGAAAGGCCGCCTGGTCCTTTTCGGAGATGCGGATTTCGCCGCCAACCAGAACGTGGGGGCGAACCTGCCCTTCGCCAACCTGGATCTGTTCGTCAACGCCGTCAACTGGCTCTCGGAGTCTGAGGTCCTGATCGGGTTGCGCCAGTCTCCCTCCGCCACCGTCCGCGCCCTGAGCGCCACGCCGGCCCAGGTCCGCACCGTCTTCATGCTGACGGTGGTGGCCATGCCGCTGCTGGTCCTGGCCGCCGGCGCCATGGTGTGGTGGCAGCGTCGCTGAGGGGATTCGGGGATCCCGATGCGGTCTTTTCTCATAGAAGCCGGGCATCGGATCGGAGGTGATCAGCGATGAAGCGATGGGGGACGCTGGGCCTGGTGATCGCTTTCCTGATCCTGGCCCTCTTTGTATACTTGGAACCGAGGATCACTGCTCGTCCCACGCCGACGCCGGCGGGCGCATCCCGTAACCTCTTGGAGGTGAGCAGCGCTGCCATCCAGCGCATCCGGGTCATCGACCACGCCGCCGGGCGGGAGGCGGAGGTGGAGCGGGATGCCAGCGGGCAGTGGTTCATGATCGCGCCCACCCACCATCTGGTTCGCCAGGATACCCTGGACACCCTGGCCGGAGGGCTGGCGACGCTCTTCGTTCAGCAGGTGATTTCCGACGTCACGGATCTCTCCGCCTATGGGCTGGTGACACCGACTTACACGATTGTGATCAGCGCCACGGATCGGGTGTTCACCCTGACGGTGGGGACGGCGACGCCGATTGGGGGTGGCTATTACGTGCGCCGGGAGGGGGATCCGGCGGTGTATGTGGTGGGGACCTTCGCCATCGATGAGGCCCGGAAGCTGATCACGGAGCCGCCGCTGGCGACCCCCACACCTACGCCGACGGTGACCCCTACGCCGACGGCCACGCCCACCCCCACGCCCGGCCCTTCGCCCATCCCGGGTGTGACTCCGACACCTTGATCGAAGCGGTCAAACCTGAGGGAGGAATCGGCTTCATGCTGGAGGGAATCCTGAGCCCGCATCGCACGACGCTGGACCAGCTCCTCGCCCTGGGTCGATCCCGGGGGTATGTCACCTTTGAGGAAATCCTGGAGTTCTTCCCCGAGGCCGAGAACGACCTGGATCGGCTGGATGAGATCTTCGCGGCCCTCCTGGAGGCAGGGGTAGAGGTTACGGACGCTCCCGAGGAGGAGGGTCCGATCTCCGCGGAGGAGGAGGTCGACGAAGAAGGCCTCTGGGAAGAGGAGCTGGAGGCGGAGCTGGACTCCGATGACCTCCTCAGCCTCTATCTCAAGGAGGTGGGGCGGATCCCCCTGCTGACGCCGGAGGAGGAGGTGGAGCTGGCCCGGCGGATCGAGCGCGGGCGGGCGGCCGAACGGCGCCTGGCCCAGGGGGGGCTCTCCCCCGAGGAGCGCCGTCGGCTGGAGGAGATCGTCGCCGACGGGCGGGCGGCCCAGGAACACCTCATCCTGGCCAACACCCGATTGGTGATCAGCGTGGCCAAGAAATACGCGGGCCGGGGCCTTCCCCTTTCGGACCTCATCCAAGAGGGCAACATCGGCCTGATCCGGGCGGTGAAGAAATTCGACTGGCGCCGGGGCCACAAGTTCTCCACCTACGCCACCTGGTGGATCCGCCAGGCGGTCACCCGGGCCATCGCCGACCAATCCCGCACCATCCGCGTCCCTGTCCATATGGGGGATCAGATCAACAAGCTCATGCGCCTCCAGCAGCAGCTGGCTCAGGAGCTGGGCCGGGAGCCGACGCCGGAGGAGCTGGCGGAGGCGATGGGCATCCCCCGGGCGCGGGCGGAGCAGTTGCTCCAGATGGCCCGCCAGCCTCTCTCCTTGGAGACCCCCACGGACGATGAGGAAGAGAGCGTGCTGGGGGACTTCATCGAGGATCGGGGGACGGCCTCCCCGGCGGAGGCGGTGAGCCAGCAGATGTTGCGGGAGATCCTGCACGAGGCGCTGGCCACCCTCTCTCCGCGCGAAGCCCGCATCCTCCAGCTGCGCTATGGGCTGGCGGACGGGCGTCCCTACACGCTGGAGGAGGTGGGGCGCAAGCTGGGGGTCACGCGGGAGCGGGTGCGACAGATCGAGGCCCAGGCCCTCGCTCGCCTGCGGCATCCCACTTATGCTCGTAAGCTCCGGGAGTTCCTCCGCGAATAATCTCCTCTGTAAGGAACCGCGCAGGTCATTCGTGGAGCATCGTGTGGGGGCCGGATGGCGCCTCTTCGGGCGATCCGGCCCCTGCTTCTCCGCCGGGTCGCCGCTTCCGGAGCTCATCCGGGGATCGCTTCCCGCAGGAGTTCCCGGATATCTGCGGTCATCGGCGCGCCGCTCCCCCCGCGCCGGACGGCGATGATCTCCGCTATGATCGAGACGGCGATCTCCTCCGGCGTTTCCGCCCGGAGCTCCAGGCCTACGGGTGAGCGCACCCGGGCCAGGCGCTCCGGGGGGATGCCGCGTTCCATCAGGGCCTTCGCCGTCAGCAGCCAGCGCCGCCGGGAGCCGATCACCCCGATGTAGGGCGCTGGGGAATCCAGGATCAGCGGGAGGATCCGCACGTCCAGGGGATGGTTCCGGGTGGTGAGGACAATGTAAGTTTGATGGTGGATCGGGGCCTGGGGGAGGACCTCCTCGGGCGGCCCCACCAAGAAGCGGTCCGCTTCAGGGATCCATTCCGGGGTGCAGCGCTCCGGCCGGTCATCGCTCACCAGGACGCGGAAGCCCAGCCATTTGGCCAGGTGGGCGAGGGCCCGGCCGACGTGTCCGGCCCCGATGATCAGCACTGCGGGTGGCAGGAGGGGTTCGATGAAGATTTCCATCTCCCCGCCGCAGACCCCGGGGTCGCCCTGTAGGGGGTCGGAGAGGGTGTAACGGACCAGCCGAGGATGCCCCTCCTGAATCGCGTGGAGCGCCTCCTGGATCACCCGCGCCTCCATCTCCCCGCCTCCGATGGTCCCCTGGATCCGGCCATCGGGGTAGACGAGCATTTTGGCGGCCTCGTGGCGGGGGACGGAGCCGCGGGTCCGGATCACGGTGCACAGCGCCACCGGCCGGTCTTCCTCATACGCCCGCAGGATGGCTTCATACAGCGCTCGCATTTAGCCTCCTGAGGCTCAGGGGGATGGATTCACCTTGCAGACGCTGGCTCCTTCATTGTAGCGCGAACGGAGGTTAAGGGTCCTGGGGAAAAGGGGCCGGATCCGCGGTCCGGCCCCTTCGTTTTCGAAGATGCCGGAGAAGGCCGAGGGTTTCAGCGTGGGGATCGACCGGGCTCCAGACTGGGCTCCACCGGGACTCCCTGGAGGGACCAGGGGCCGGCGGAGGTGATGCGGACGGAGACGAGCTGCCCCCGCCAGTCGCGGTCGCCATCCTCGAAGAAGACCAGCTTGTTGTTGCGGGTCCGCCCGAACCACTTGCCCTTCTCGTTGCGGTCCTCCACCAGGATCTCCACCGTCTGCCCGATGAGGGCCTCGTTCTTGCGGCGGGAGATCCGCTCGTAAAGCTCCTCCAGCATGCGGAAGCGGCGCTCTTTCTCCTCGGGCGGCACATCGTCGGCCATGGTGCGCCAGGCCACCGTCCCCGGCCGGGGGGAGTATTTGGCGATGTGCACCACGTCGAACTCCAGCTCCTCCACCAGCCGGTAGGTGTCCATGAACTGCTCCTCGGTCTCGCCGCAGAAGCCGACGATGATGTCCGTGGCGATGGAGGCGTTGGGGATGCGCCGGCGGATCTTCTCCACCACGCGCTTGTAGTCGGCCACCGTGTAGCCCCGGCGCATGCGGGCCAGCACCTCATCGTTGCCCGCCTGAACCGGGATCTCGATGTGCTCGCAGACCTTGGGCAGCTCCGCCACCGCCTCGATGATCCGGTCGGTCATAAAACTGGGATGGGAGGTCAAGAAACGAATGCGCTGGATCCCCTCCACCTCATGGACTGCGCGGAGCAGATCCGCCAGGTCCGGGCCGTCGGGGATGTCCTTCCCATAACGGTCGACGATCTGGCCCAGCAAGGTGACCTCCCGGACGCCCTGCTCGGCCAGGGCGCGCACCTCGGCGACGACCTGGCCCACGGGGCGGCTGCGCTCCGGGCCGCGGCGGTAGGGGATGATGCAGAAGGTGCAGCCGAAGGAGCAGCCGTGGACCACCGGCACGTAGGCGGTCACCTTGCGGCCCCGCTCCGAGAGCGGCAACACCAGCTCTTCGTCCTGGAGGGCGTAGCGGACCATGCGCTCCAGGTCCGCCACCGCCCGGCCCTCATCGACCCGCCGGGCCAGGAACTCCACCAGCGGCCGGGGGTCCGCGGGCGGCATGAAGACGTCCACCCAGGGGAAGGCCCGGCGCAGCCCCTCGTTGCCCTTCACGCCCACCAGGCAGCCCATGACGGCCACCACGCGGTCGGGCCGCCGCTCCTTGAGGGGCCGGACCATGTGGAGCCACCCGTAGGCTTTCTCCTCGGCCGACTGGCGGACGACGCAGGTGTTGACGACCAGCACGTCCGCCTGCTCCGGCCGCTCGGCCATCTGATAGCCGAGCTTCTCCAGGGCCGAGGCCAGCCGCTCGCTGTCGGCCACGTTCATCTGGCAGCCGAAGGTGTGAATGTAATACCGCATCCCGCTCACCTTGAATGGGTCAGGGAGGTCCCATTGGGAAGATTGGGGCTGGAAAAGGGATCTATTCGTTCATCATTTTAGAGGGATGGGGAGGCCTCGTCAAATCCATCGGACGCCGGGATGAGGGCCCCCTCGTCCGTTTCAGCATCCCCTTCCGGAAGGGTGGGTGGGATCGGCAGGCCGGAGGCATCGAAGAAAATCCATGAACCCTGGGCCGGGCGGTCCGGTATAATTCCCGGTGAAGGATTCGCGCCCCGCGGGGGATCCATGGCCAACCGCTGGAAGGGCTGGTATGAGCGGGGGAAGCGGGATCGCGAACGGGCGCTTCTGGACATTCAGTATGGATACTACGAATGGGCGTGTTTCACCCTCCAGCAGTCCGCGGAGAAGGTCGTCAAGGCGCTGGGGCTCGCGCTGGGCTTGACGCTGTGGGGACATTCCCTGACCGAGATGCTGAAATGGATCGGACAGCGGATCGAGGTTCCCCCTGAGATCCTGGATGATGCCCGCCTGCTGGACCTTTATTACATCCCGCCTCGTTATCCCAACGGCTTCCCCTCCGGCAAGCCTGCGGATTATTTCACGGAAACTCAGGCCCGGGAGGCGCTTCGTGCGGCGGATCGAATCATCCGGTTCTGTGAAAGCTATCTCCCTGGATCGGGATGAGCTCCTCCGGCGGTTGCGGGAGGCGGCCGCCGAGGCACTGGAGGCCTTCCCGGAGCTCCTGGAGGTGCGGCTGATCGGCTCCCTGGCGGCCGGGACGGCCACCGGGACCAGCGATGTGGATCTGCTGCTTCGGGTGAAGGAGATCTCCGGGAACCCTCTGGAGGCGATGAAGCCGTATTTTTTCTTCTTCTCCCGCCGGCTGGAGATCGGCCTGGACCTTTTGCTGGTGGGCCCCGATCTTCCTCCTGGTCTGGAGGAGGCACTGCGGGGGAGCATCATGCTGGCCCGGCGCGGCGAACCGGAAGGGACGCCGGGTTGATCGAGCGATGAAGAGAGGTTCCCCCTCACCCGGGATTCAATTTCGGCCTGCACCGGAATCCGGCGGCTGTGGGCCGCGCCCCAGGCGCTCCACCAGCACGTCAGCCAGGGTCGGGCGGCCGATCTCCTGGATCTCGTAGCGCACCCGCACCACGGGGTGGCGCACCCGCAGGATGCGGGCCAGATCCACCGGCGTGGCCGTGAGCACCAGGTCGCAGGGAGCTTGGTTGATGGTCTCCTCCAGCTCGCGGATCTGCGCGGCGCCGTAGCCCATGGCCGGGAGCACGGGGCCGGTCTGGGGATAGCGCTGGTAGACCTCCCGGATGCTGCCCACCGCGTAAGGCCGGGGGTCCAGGATCTCAGCCGCCCCGAAGCGCCGGGCGGCCACCCACCCTGCCCCGTAGGCCATCTCCCCGTGGGTGAGGGTGGGCCCGTCTTCCACCACTAAGACTCGCCGGCCGCGGATGGCGTCGGGATCCTCCACGAAGATGGGCATGGCGGCCTCGATGAGGACCGCCTGGGGGTTGACCTGTTGGACGTTCTCCCGGACCTGATGGATGGCCTCCGGGGAGGCGGTGTCGATCTTGTTGATCACCACCACATCGGCCATGCGCAGGTTGGCCTCGCCGGGATGGTAGCGCAGCTCGTGGCCCGGCCGATGGGGATCGACGACCACGATGTGAAGGTCGGAGACGAAGAAGGGAAAGTCGTTGTTTCCCCCATCCCAGAGGATGAGGTCCCCCTCCTCCTCCGCCGCATGCAGGATCCGCTCGTAATCCACCCCGGCGTAGACGGTGAAGCCGTGGGCCAGATGGGGCTCGTATTCCTCCCGTTCCTCGATGGTGCATTCATAGCGATCGAGATCCTCAAATGAGGCGAAGCGCTGCACGACCTGTTTGCGCAGATCGCCGTAGGGCATGGGATGGCGCACGATCACCGGGCGCCAGCCGAGCTCCCGCAACAGCCGGGCCACCCGCCGGGTGGTGGGGCTCTTGCCGCTGCCGGTGCGCACCGCGCCGATGGAGACCACGGGTTTGCGGGATTTCAGCTGGGTGGCGCGGGGGCCCATCAGCCAGAAATCCGCCCCGGCCGCGTGGGCGATGCTGGCCCGGTGCATCACATACTCGTGGCTGACGTCGCTGTAGGCGAAGACCACGCGATCGACCCGAAAGCGGCGGATGAGCTCCGGAAGCTCCTCCTCGGGGTGGATGGGGATGCCCTCGGGATACAGGGAGCCGGCCAGCTCGGGCGGATACCGGCGCCCTTCGATGTTCGGGATCTGGGCGGCCGTGAAGGCCACCACCTCGTAATCCGGGTTGTCCCGGAAGAAGACATTGAAATTGTGGAAATCCCTTCCAGCGGCGCCCATGATGATCACGCGGATGCGATCGGCCATGATGCTCCCTCCGAAGCGAGCTGGAGCGCATGCGTTATGCCAGGGCAGCCAGCAACACGCTGAGCAGGTAAAGCCCGAGCAGCGGCAACATCACGATGCTCATGTTGACCGGGTCCACGGTGGGCGTGATGGCGGCGGCCAGGACGGCGATAGCCAGCACGGCGAAACGCCACCCGCGCAGCAGCTGGCGGGCCGTGATCAGGCGGGCCTTGGCCAGGGCGAAGGTCACGAGCGGCATCTCGAAACTCAAACCCAGCCAGAACATCAAGGAGACCACAAAGGTGAGATACGTGGAGGGCCGGGGCTGGGTCCGGATGCCGGCAAAGGTGGTGAGAAAGGGGATGGCCACCGGCATCATCACGAAATACGTGAAGGCGGCACCTCCCACGAAGAGCAGGGTGGCCAGGGGCACCAGGAGGAGGACGACCCGGCGTTCATGGGGAAGCAGCCCCACGTAGATGAAGGCGAGGATCTGATAGACGATGTAAGGGAAGGCCAGGGTGAACCCGGAGAGCAAGGCCACGCGCATGTACGCGGCGATGCTCTCCGTAACGTCTACGGAGACCAGCCCGGCCCGCCCGCCCACCGGCGCCGCCAGGACGTCGATCACCCGGTCCGCGATGAGCAACCCCACCCCGGTGCCGATCCCCAGGGCGACCAGGCTCCGCAGCAGCCGCTGGCGCAGCTCCTCCAGATGCTCCAGCAGCGGCCGGGGCTGATCCACCTTTCGGGGCTTAACGGCTTTCCCTGGGCTCTGAAGACGAGGGATCCGCATGGGTGATCCCCGAGGAGGGGGGCAGCTGATAAGTGGCGACGGTTGGCGGGAGGAAGGTCTCGGGGGGCGTTGTGGCGGCCTGCTCTACCTCCCGGGCGACCTCCTGGACCTCCGCCTCCCACTCCCGTCGGAACTCCGCATAGAGGAGCTGGGCCTGTCGAGCCCAGCGCCCCAGCTGATAGGCCAGGCGCGGGAGATCCCGTGGCCCCAGCAGGATGAAGGCCAACAAGAAGATAAAAGCCAGCTCCATCGGGCCGATGCCGAACAGGCTTTCCATATGTATCCTCCTCAGGGCCCGCTCTGCCTGCCATCTCCCGACTCCATCTCATCAGCAATGCTGCCCAGCACGCCATTGACGAAGCGTGGGGTACTCTCGGAGCCGAAGAGCTTCCCCAGCTCCACGGCCTCATTGATGGCCACCGCCGGGCTCGTGCGCCGGGCGATGACGAATTCAAAGATGGCCATGCGCAGGATGTTGCGGTCGATGATGGCCATCTGGGCCACCGGCCACGCCGGAGCGTAGCGCTGGATCAGCCGATCGATCTCCTCGCGATGGGCGAGGACCCCGGTGACGATCTCCTGAACGAAAGCGCGGGCCTCGGGGGGCAAGGGCTCCGCCTGGAAGCGGGTCGAGAGGACCTCGCCGGGCGGGTGGCCGGCGGCGTCGATCTCATAAAGGGCTTGCAAGGCCACCATGCGGGCCCGCCGCAGCAGCGGGATCCCCCCGCTCTCCCGGGCGCCTCCTTCAGGGTCGTTCTTCCGAGCCGGAGGCGGTCGACGGGCCACGGGCTTCCACCTCCACGTCCGCGATCAGGATGTTGACCGCCTCGACCTCCAGGCCGGTCAGGTCCCGGAGGGCCCGGGCCACCTCCTCCTGGACCTGTCGGGCGACCTCGCGGAAGCGGGTCTCCGGACGCACCACCAGGGCGACGTCCACCCGCACCCGATGTTCCACCACCGTCAGACGGACCCCTTCGGCGAGGGGCCAGGGCCCGACCCGCATCGGGGCCAGGCGCGCGACTCCAGGGACCTGCAGGGCGGCCTGCCGGACGATGGTTCGCAGCACCTCGGGGGCGACGATGACGCGGCCAGGGATCGGCCCGTGCTCCTCCACCCCACCCATTCCCGGTTCTCCCTGTCCGCTCATACGCATGTCATCCCGCCGTCCACGGTGAGGACATGGCCGGTGATGAAGGCAGCCTCATCGGAGGCCAGGAAGGCCACTGCGTAGGCCACGTCCTCCGGCGTCCCCAGGCGCCCCAGGGGGGTCATCCGCAGGGCCGCCTCCTTGAACTCCTGGGGCAGGGGCTCCGTCAGGTCCGTGGGGATCAGGCCGGGAGCCACGGCGTTGACGGTGATGTTGCGGGAGCCCACCTCTTTGGCCAGGGATTTGGTGAAGCCGATGAGGCCGGCTTTGGCGGCGGCGTAGTTGGTCTGGCCGGCGTTGCCCACCAGGCCGGCGATGGAGGTGATGTTGATGATGCGCCCGTAGCGTTGCCGCATCATCGGCCGCAGGGCGGCCTTGGTGCAGTTAAAAGCGCTCTTCAGGTTGGTGGCCAGGATGAAATCCCAGTCCTCCTCTTTCATCAGGGCCAGCAGGTTGTCTCGGGTGGCCCCCGCGTTGTTGACCAGGATGTCCACGCGGCCGAAGGCCTCCAGGGCAGCGCGGATCAGACGCTCGGCTTCCTCATAGCGGCTGACATCGGCCTGCACGGCGATGGCTTCCCCGCCGGCGGCCCGGATGGCCTCCACCACCTCGCGGGCGGCGGCCTCGTTCTGCCGGTAGTTCACCACAATCCGGGCGCCCCGCCGGGCCAGCTCCAGGGCGATGGCCCGCCCCAGCCCCCGCGAGGCCCCGGTCACCACCGCCACACGGCCCTCCAGGTTCCCCATCGAGGCTCCCTCCTGTGTGGAGCTAAGATCCGTGACAGCCGGAGCCCTCCGGCCACTTGAAGGATTTTACCTCAAAGCCGAGAATGAGGATAAGGCGGTTGATCCTCTTCACCGGCAGGGAGGCATCGATGATCGCGCTGGCCTGGAGCGGTGGAAAAGACAGCATGATGGCCCTGCACGCCTTGCGGCGGCGGGGCGAGCGCGTGGCCGTGCTGCTGGTCACCCTGAACGAGGCCTTCGATCGCGTCAGCATGCACGGGGTGCGCCGCTCCCTGATCCACGCCCAGGCCGCGGCCCTGGGCCTTCCCCTCTATGAGGTGTGGCTCCCCCATCCATGCCCCAACGAGATCTACGAGCAACGGATGGGCGAGGCGGTCCGGGCGCTCATGGATCAGGGGATCCGCCGCTTCGCCTTCGGCGACCTGTTCCTGGAGGAGATCCGCGCCTACCGGCTCCGCCACCTCCTCCCGCTCGGCGCCGAGGTCCTGTTCCCGATCTGGGGCGAGCCCACCCATGACCTGGTGCGCCGCTTCCTCGCCCTGGGGTTCCGGGCCCTCACCGTCTGCGTGGACGGGAACCGGCTGGGCCCAGCCTTCCTGGGGCGGACCCTGGATCTGGGCTTCCTGGCCGACCTTCCCCCGGAGGTCGATCCCGCGGGGGAGAACGGGGAGTTCCATACGTTCGTGTATGACGGCCCGGGCTTCCGGGAGCCGGTGGCCTTCACCCGGGGCGAGCAGGTCTATCGGGACGGCTTCTGGTTTCAGGATCTGGTTCCGGTGACGGTGCCGGCCCTTCCGGTCCTTCCCCGGAAGGGGAGCCTCTGAGCCTTCCCGAGGGGGTTGGGTCAAGGATGCGGGTGCTGATCAGCGGATGGTTCCTGGGATATCCGGATACCGGCACTGGACAGTATGTGCGGGAGATGATCGCACGCCTCCCCGTCGTCCGGCCGGGCTGGGAGATCGGCGTGGCTTTCCCGGAAGGGTGGGGGAGTGCGTTGCCGGAGGGAGTGACGCCGGTGCCCATCCGGCTGCCCCGGGCGCCCCGCGCCCTCCGGAAGATCTGGTTCGAACAGTTCGCCCTGCCGCAGGCCGCGGCCCGCTGGCGGGCGGACCGCTTGTTCGTCCCTTACTGGGCGCCGCCTCTGCGCGCCCCGGCGCCGATCATCGTCACGGTCCACGACTTGATCCCATTGCGCTTCCCGGAATATCGGTCGGGCTTCGGCGTGCGGCTGTATACCGCCCTGGTGCGGGCGGCCACCCCGGGCGCCGCCCGCATCCTGACGGACTCCGAGGCCTCCCGTCAGGACATCCTTCGCTGGCTCCGGGTTCCCCCAGAGCGGGTGGTGGCGATCCCCCTGGGGGTCTCGGAGCGGTTCACCCCGCGCCCGGATCCCATCGCGGACGCCCGGGTGCGGACCCGATACGATTTGCCTCCGGCGTATGTGCTGTATCTGGGGGGCTTCGATCGGCGCAAGAACATCGAGACCTTGCTGGCGGTCTACACCTGGGCTCAAGAGGCGATCGGTTACAATTTCCCGCTGGTGATCGCCGGGCGCCTGCCCGAGGGCTCCCATCGTCTGTTCGTGGATCCCCGCCCCCTGGCCCGGGCGTGGGGACTTGAGGAAGTGGTCCGATGGATCGGCCCGGTGGACGAGGTGGACAAGCCGGCGCTGTATCGGGGCGCTTCGGCCTTCCTGTATCCTTCCCGGTATGAGGGGTTCGGGTTGCCGGTGCTGGAGGCGATGGCCTGCGGGGTGCCGGTGGTGGCTTCGGAGATCCCGGCCCTGGCCGAGCTGGCCGGCGACGCCGCCTATCTGGTCCCGCCGGACGACGCCCGGGGGATGGCGGGGGCACTGATCGCTGTCCTGGTCGATGCCCATCTGGGGCAGACGTTGCGGGAGCGCGGGCTGCGGCGGGCTGCGCAGTTCTCATGGCGGGCCTGCGCCGAGCGCACGGCGGAGGCCATCGAAGGCAGCGTATAGCCGGACGCGAGGCGGAAGACCTCTCGAGGGAGGGCTGTGGATGGATCGCGTGCAGGTTGCTCAGGACAACCTGGTGTTCTGCGCCGGGCATTTCATGATCTTCCCGCAAGGGAGCGAGCCGCTCCACGGCCACAACTACCGGGTGTCGGTGGCCCTGGAGGGTGAGCTCCGGGACGACATGGTGATGGACTTTGTCGCTCTGAAGCGCCTGGTGAAGGCGCTGGTGGAGGAGCTGGATCACCGGGTGCTGCTGCCGGCGGAGCACCCGCGGCTGCGCCTGCGGATCGAGGAGGATCAGGTGGAAGCGGAGGTGGATCGCAAGCGCTACGTGTTCCCCCTGGAGGATGTACGCATCCTGCCTATCCCCAACACGTCGGCGGAGTGGCTGGCCCGCTATCTCGCGGGGCGGTTGCGGGCGCGCCTGCCGGAGGGGCTCCGTCTGCACGCCCTGGAGGTCGAGGTGGAGGAATCCTTCGGCCAACGCGCGATCCACCGGGAGGTGCTCCATGCCGCCGCTGCGGCGTCGTAAGCATCGCGTGGGCATCGCCCTGGGGAGCAACCTGGGGGATCGGGACGCGGCCCTGCGGGAGGCCCTGGAGCGCCTCCTGGAGATCGTGGAGATCGAGGCCGTCTCCTCGTTCTATGAGACGGAGCCCGTGGGCTACACGGACCAGCCCATGTTCCTGAACGCCGTCTGCGTGGGCACCACCGATCACTCCCCTTATGATCTGCTGACAGCCTGTAAGGCGATCGAGGCGGCGATGGGACGTCAGCCGGGCCCGCGCTGGGGTCCTCGCCCCATCGATCTGGATGTCCTGTTCTACGACGATCTGTGTCTGGACGATGAGGTGCTAACCCTGCCGCATCCGCGCATGGCCGAGCGCGCCTTCGTGATGACGCCGCTGGCGGAGGTAGCCCCGGAGTGGCGACACCCCCGTCTGGGACGGACGGCGGCGGACCTGGCCGCCGGTTTGCCCGCCGTCGGGATCCGTCTATGGGCTCGGGCGCCGATGCGCGTGGGGCGGGGTTTCCTTTACTGGGGACGGGAGACCCTGGTGATGGGCATCCTGAACGTCACCCCGGACTCTTTCTCCGGGGATGGGTTGCTGAAGGGGCCGGGCTGGGTGGAGGCGGCCCTGGAGCAGGCGCGCCGCTTCAAGGCCGCGGGGGCCCATCTGCTCGACGTGGGCGGGGAGAGCACCCGACCCGGCGCGGAGCCGGTGCCTGCAGAGGAGGAGATGCGCCGGGTGCTGCCGGTGATCCGACGGCTGGCGGAGGAGGGATTGGGCCCCATCTCCATCGACACCTATAAAGTGGAGGTGGCCCGGGCCGCCGTGGAGGCTGGGGCGGACCTGATCAACGACGTCTGGGCGATGCGGGCGGATCCCGCCATGGCGGAGACCGTGGCCGAGCTGGGCGTCCCGATCGTCCTGATGGACAACCGGAGCCGCCGGGAGGCGGTGGTGCGGGACCCCCGGCTGGGCGCTCGCTATGAGGGCGCGGTGCAGGAAGACATCGTGGCGGCGGTCAAAGCGCATCTTCAGGAACGGGTGCAGGCCGCCCGCGCCGCCGGGATCCCCCCTTACCGGATCATCTTGGATCCCGGGCTGGGGTTCGGCAAGACCGTGGCGCAGAACCTGGAGCTGATCGACCGCCTGGGGGAGCTGCGGGAGCTGGGCTTCCCCATTCTGGTGGGGCCCTCCCGCAAATCCTTCATCGGCTACACCCTGAACCTCCCGCCGGAGGAGCGGCTGGAGGGCACGGCGGCCGTCGTGGCCCTCTGCATCGCCCGCGGGGCCGATATCATCCGGGTTCACGATGTCCAAGCGATGGTCCGGGTCGCCCGCATGGCCGACGCCATCGTCCGCCGCGGGCCACCGTGGACGGCCTGACCGTCGCGGCGCTCAGGGGGGGTGGACCTTCGCGGGGATCACGGGGGAGACGTTTACTCAATGTGCACGTGGGCGACGATGCGGCCGAAGCGCAGCTCATCTCCATCCTGGAGGGCGTAGGGGAGCCCGGAGACCAGGCGCTTGTTGTTGAGATAGGTTCCGTTCGTGCTTCCCAGATCCTCGATGTAGAAATGTCCGTCGTGGTAGAAAATGCAAGCGTGACGTCGGGAGACCCAGATGGCCTCCGGGCCCTCCTGAGAGAGATCGAGATCCGGAAAGAGACCGAGGCCGGGGTCCGGCCGCCCGATCTCACAGACCTGGGAAGTGCGCACCTCGATGGTGCGGCCGCTCTGGGCGATCCGAAGGCGCAGCAACGTCGCCGGGGCCTTGGGGGATGGGCTTTCCGCCTCGGTTTCCCCCTCGGCCAGCGGAGCGGTCTGCCAGCGCTCGGCATCCGGGGGCGTTAGATTCCCGGAGGACTCCGGGGTTGTCGGTTCGATCTCCGCCATGCCGGATTCCTGCCTTTACGAGAGGTTCGCGTCTCTTCGACCCGACCCGCTTGTTTTCATTATATCATCCCCGACATTCCGGTAAGGGAGTGTGATGATCGCCGTCACCGGCGCCAGCGGCTACATCGGGTCCCGCCTGCTCGAGCGGCTGGCCGGCGCGGCAGTGCTAGCCCTGGACATCCGCTCGCCGCGCCATCTTCCGGAAGGCGCGGAGTTCGTCCGCCATGATGTGCGACAGCCCATGGGCGCCCTGTTTCGGGCCCGTGGCGTGAAAGCGGTGATCCACTTGGCCTTCGCCGTGGATCCCATGCGGGATCGGCGGGCGGAACGGGCGCTGAACGTGCTGGGGACCACCAACGTGTTAGCGGCGTGTGCGGAGGCGAGGGTGGAAACCGTGATCCTCCTCAGCAGCGCCACGGTCTACGGGGCGTATCCCGACAACCCGCCTGCGCTGACGGAGGACGCGCCGTTGCGCGGGTGCCCGGGGTTCGGATATGTGGAGGACAAGTTGGAGCTGGAGCGAATGGCGGCGCGTTACGCCCGCGAGCATCCGGAGGCCCGGGTGATCCTCGTGCGACCGGTGGTGGTCGCCGGCCCCCATATGCGGAACTATCTCTCCCGCGCCCTGGAGAAACCCTTTGTGTTTCTCCCTTGGGGGGCCAACCCGCCGCTCCAGCTGGTCCATGAGCAGGATGTGGCCCAGGCCCTGGCGACGTTGCTCCATGAAGGACCGTCGGGCCCCTACAACCTGGGGGCCCCGAACCCCATTCCGTTCCAGGAAGTGGTCCGGCGCGCCCGAGCCCGGGCCGTGGCGCTCCCCTGGGTCCTCTTATATCCCTTGGCCGCGGTAGCCTGGCGGATGGGATGGCGGGCGGTCACCGAGGCGCCGCCGGCGCTGCTCCATTACCTGCGCTGGCCGTGGGTGGTGGATGGGAGCCGCATCACCCGGTTGACTTCCTTCGCTTATCAATTCGACACCCCGGCCACCCTCGCTGATTACCTGGAGGCCCGGGCGGGTCGGGCAGGCGGTGGAGGGACGTATCGGTGAGGAAGAGGCTTGCGGGTTTCCTGATCGGGCTCCTGGGGCTGACCGCGTGTCGCTCCCCGGAGCTCTGGACCATCGGCCTGGTCGCTCCGTTCGAGGGGCGGGATCGGGCGATCGGTTACGATCTGATCTTTGGGGCTCGCTTGGCCATCCGAGAGTGGAACGCCCGGCATCCGGAGGGGCCGTGGGCGATGCTCCTCGCCCTGGACGACGGGGGGGATCCGGAGCGGGCGCGGGAGCGGGCGCGTCAGATCACGGCCGTTCCCGGTTTGATCGCGGTGATCGGCCATTTCCGGCCGGAAACCACACGGGCAGCCGCTCCGGTTTACCGGGAGGCCGGCGTCCTGTGGATCGCCCCCCTGCTTCCGGCGGACCGGGTTCCTGCAGGGGCGATGGCCACGGCGGTGGACACCTCCACGATGGTGGAGGCCTTGATGGGTAGCCTTCCCCAAGCGTCCAGATCGCGCTTTTGGATGGTCCGGGATGGGGAGGAGCAATGGTTCGGGCCGGAGGCTGTGGCCGTGATCCGCGCTCGGGGATGGCGGGTGGTGGAGGCGCGGTGGACTGAGGCGGATCCCTGGGGAGAGGAGCCGGTGCTCTTCGATGGCCGGGCGGTCCACGCGGGGGAGGCTGCGCGGCGCTGGCGGCAGGCGGGCTGGCGGGGCCTCCTGCTCGGTGGCCCGGGCCTCCTGCACCCGGATCTTCAGGTGTTAATCCCGGGGGATCCCGGGATCCGGGTGGTGGCGGAGACCCGGCGGGTGGACGATCCGGGGTGGGTTGCCGCCTATCGGGCGCTCTCCCTGGGGACGCCGCCGGGGCCTTACGCCGCCCTGGGCTATGATCTGGTGTGGGCGCTGCTGCAGGCGCACGGATCCCCTTCCTTCCGCTGGGAGGGCCGAACGGGGATCTGGGAGGGGGGCGGAGGGCAGCTGCGCAAGGTGCCGGCCCTGTGGGTGAACGTGCCGTGACGCGGTGAACGGAAAGGCGTTCGGAGGGGGAGATGCCGCAGCCCGGACTGCATGGTCTGTTCGCCCTGGGCGTCCTTCGGCTCCGTCCGGCTCCCCGGGGGTTCGCCTTGGGGTTGATGGCCGGGGCCCTGCTGCCTGATCTGGATACATACCCTCAGGGCATCGCGGTGGTGCTGGGAATGGATCCGGCTCGGGCAGAGGCGCTGTTCCATCGCACCCTGACCCACTCCCTCTTTTTCGCCATCGGCGTCGCCCTGGCGCTGGCCGGCAGCGCCCGCCTTCGCGGGGATCGCGCACAGATGGCGTTCGCTGGAGGATGGCTCCTGGGAAGCGTGGGGCTACACATCCTCCCCGATTTGCTCGCCTGGTTCGATGGCGTGGGGATCCTCTGGCCCTTGTGGTCGGTGAACCTGTGGGCGGGCGTGGCCCTGCCCCATCCGGTTCCGAACCTGTTGCGGGCGATGAACTTCTACGCCTTTGCAGCCTATCTCTTCGCCCTGGGGAAAGAGGCCCGGCGTCGTGGCATGGACAGGAGGGGGCTCATCTCTCTGAGGAAAGAGGTGAAGGTCCAACTGGGGCTTGGCGCCCTGTTCACCCCTCTGGCCCTTCTTCTTCCGACATCGCAGTATAACCTCCTCGATGGCGCTGCCTTCCTCCTCTGGGCTTATCCCCGCGTCCTCTGGATCACATGGCGGATGCGGAGCGTCATCGAGGCGATGGGCTGAACGGAGCCTGACCGCGCAGTGAAAAAGCGCCCTACCCTTTCCCCTCCCGGCTGCTCCTCATCCCTCATCCCGCACCCCTGATCCGGCCCCGAGCCGGGAAGATGGAGCGACCGTGGTGCCTATCATTTTTATGAGCGAAAACGCATCTTGCGAGATCCGACTTTGGGAAACGCTCTGAGGGAGGCCGGTTATGGAAAAGGGTCTGCAGATCGATCTGGAGGGGATACGGGAGGTGATCCGGCAGCTGCGGGCGTGGGCCCCCGTCTGGGAGGAGACCTTCCGGCGGGCCCAGCGGGTGGGGATCGCCCTGGTGCGGACGGTCCGCGCGGTCCCCGGGCGGCGGTTCGAGGAGGAGACAGAGGGCCCCAAGGGACGTCTGAGCCAGGCGGCGGAGCGGGTGCGGATCCTGGCCGACACCATGGAGCAGGCCCTCCTCCACCTGGAGGCGGCCTTCCTGCAGGCGGCCCAGATGGTGGAGCGCGCGGGGGAAAGCGTTGGGGAGGGGGCGCTCCCCACGGCCGCCCTCTCGGCGTCCTTCGAGGAGGCCTACGCCTTCGTCCGCCGATGGGAAGGCGGATACGTCCACGACCCCGATGATCCCGGCGGCGCCACGAACATGGGGATCACCCAGGGCACCTATGATGCCTGGCGCCGCGAGAAGGGGTTACCTCCTCAGGACGTCCGCGCCCTCACGCCGGAGGAGGCCCGGGCCATTTACCTGGAGAGATACTGGGCGTCATCCGGGGCAGCCACCATCCCTTCTCCAGCCCTGGCCATGATCCACTTCGACACGGCGGTGAACATGGGGGTGGGGCGCGCCCGGGAGTTCCTCCAGCGGATCCAGGAGGGGGGTCGTTCCAGCCCTCGGGAGATGGTGGAAGCCTATCTGGATCTGCGGTTGAACCGCTACCTGGAGATCGCCGATCAGTACCCTTCCCAGCGGAAGTTCCTCGCGGGTTGGCTGAACCGGCTGCGGGATCTGGCCGAGGCCGCTACGGGGGAACCGGAGTTCGCGGCCTCCTTTGAGCGGAAGGTGGAGCAGGCCCTGGAGGCCCGGGCCGCCGAAGATCCCGCTTATGCGACGATCCTGGAGCGCTTCCGCAGGATGTGGAGGAGGTAAGTGATGCGAACGATCCTTTTGAGCCTGATCGCCATAAGCGTGCTCGTTGGTTGTGGGTGGCCTTCCTCCCCCGAGGGAGGAACGCCCATCGTGGTGAAAGCCACGACTTCGCCAGGGCCGGAAGAGATAGGGGGAACACCCACTGTGGTGAAGAGCCCGGCCTCCCTGACGCAGGAGAGGCTGCAGGCGCTGGAGGAGGCGATCCGAAGGGGGGAGTGGGCGGCGGCTCGGACGGCGTATGAGGCCGCTGGCGCGCCGCCATTGCCAGCCGAGCGCCTCAACGCATGGATGGAACAGGCCCTTCGCGAGATCATCCGAGCACAGAAGAAGGGACAATACGAGGAAGCCGATCGCATCCAGGCGGACGCCCTCGCTCTGTTGGGCCAGGGATGCCGGTGTCTGGATCCCCAGGGCGGCCTCCGCCCGGATGCTGCGCCCGCCGGCTTGCGGGTGGAATGGGTCCTGGCCCTCTCTCTGGCGGGACGGCCGGGAGGCGCGGCGCTGGGAGGCACCGAGCCCCTACCTGAGTGGGGACGGAAGTGGATCGCCGCGCGCTTCGGCCGAGAGCCGTCCACGATCCCTCCGTTGGTGGACGTGCAGATCTGTCCGATCGCCGATCACCTCTTCCTGGTCGTGGGCTTCTATATCCTCCAGCTGGACGGCCCGTTTCAGGGGGAGGCGCCCGGGCTGTCGGCGCTGCAAGAGGAGGAGCGGGATCCCGAACGGTATTACGTGCTCTGCGAGGCGGATCGCATCCAGTGGGTGAACGCGATGAGCGGAGGAAGGGGGACAGCCCTGGAGGCGGAGTGGGACGGGAAGGGCTTCCGATCGATGGGAGTGGAACGGGCGAACCCGGCCGCGGACACCTATCAGGAGGTCCGACGACATGTGGAAGCCGGGGAGCTCGAGGAGGCCCTGCGGGCGTATGAAGCGGGAGCCTTCACCCGTCGGGTGGATGAGGATCCCGAGCTGGCCACGGAGGCGTTGCGCCAGGGGCTGGCGGTGGCCCAGCGACGGGCCGAGGCCGGGGACGCAGCGGGGGCCGCGCGGGCCCTTCACGCCGCCCTCACCCTCGCCTCGATCCCCTATGAGCTGGAGGGGCCGACCTTCCTCCCCCAGGACTGGGCCATTCGGTCGCGTTCCCTGGAGGAGTGGGCCCGAGAAGCCTTCTATGGCCCCGCTCTGGATCCAGCGCTCTATCGGGAGACCCTGGCCCATTACGCCCGTTACTTAGCCCAAAGCGGAAGGGCCCGCGAGGCGGAGCCCATCCTGCGGGGTTTGATCGTCCTCTCTCCAGACTACGCGCCGGCGTATCTGGATCTGGGCGATGCCCTGTGGGACCTGGGGAAGCAGGAGGAGGCGCGGGAGTTCTACCGGCGATATCGGACGCTGCGACCTGGGGAGGAGCCGCCCCCGCGGGTGCGGGAGCGCCTGGGCCCATAGGCGGGGTCTGGGGCGGGGGGCGGATGCGCATCGGTCCGCCCCCCGCCGGCTTTTCCCGCCTCAAAGGAGCTTCAGAAAGCCATCCACGCTCCATCGAGCTTGCTTCCGGATATGAGCGGGGGTTGAACGTTTCACGGGGCGGTGAGCTGGGATTGTGATCTTCAACACCTCAACACCTACCCTTTTCTGCAGACGAATATGGCTCCTGCGCTGGCGAACCACAGTCCATCCATCCCGCTGAAGCGCGCGGATGATCCCATCGTAAGGGAGGCTGGGGATCTTTGTCACAGATCGATCTCCTCAAGCAGCGCGGCTTCGCTAAGGAGGGGAACCCGGTCATCCTCCACGGGCTCCAGATACAGCTCAATGGCCTCCCGAATGTTTCGCAGCGCCTCTTCAATCGTTTCTCCCTCACTGATGCATCCGGGTAATGAGGGCACATATACCGTATATCCACCCTCATCGCTGGGTTCCAGCACAACTTTCAGGCGCATGCGAAGGCTCCTTTCCGTGCCTGGGTCACGGAAGCGCCCGGGCGCCTGCGCCGGAGGCCTCGGCGCCCGGGTTGGGGGTCTTGCGCCATCGGAATGGGATCTGCCCGACTGGGAGCCGCAGGGGGCTCGATCCTTATGCCTTGCGCCGGCCTTTGCGCGCGGGCTTCGGCTCCGGCAGCGTGGCCCGCGTCTCCGCGTCGTAGGCCAGCAGGTCGTTGGCGTCGAGGATGAGATACTCCACGCCGTTCACCTTCACCTCGTTCCCCGAGTATTTGGGGAACAGCACTCGATCCCCGACACGCACCTTAATGGACTCATCGTCGCCGACGGCGACCACGATCCCGACCTGGGGCTTCTCCTTGGCGGTCTCCGGGATGATCAGGCCGCTCGGCGTGCGGCTCTCCTGCTCCACCGGGCGGATGACCACCCGGCTGCCGAGGGGTTGCCACGGGAAGCGCTCCTCCGCCATCGCTGTTCCCTCCTCTTCATTGAAGATCCACCGCCGGGATCCGGAGCGATGCATGCTTCCTCTCCGGATCCCGGCTTCTTTGCGGCGTCAGGAGATCGCACAGCGCGTCGTTTACTTTTTCCTCAACCCGAGCAACGCGTCGATCTGGGGTCGGTTGAAGCCGATGACGATTTTACCACCGATATCCAGCACCGGCACGCCCATCTGGCCGGTGCGGCGCACCAGGTCGCGGGCCGCCGCCGCATCCCGGCTGACATCGACCTCCTTGAAGGGCACCCCCCGTTGTCGGAGGTATTCTTTGGCGGCCCGGCACCACGGGCAATTGGGCGTGGTGAAGATGATCACCCGAGGCCATTTCCCGGTCCCCGCCATCGCGGCTCCTCCTCGGAAACCAGAAGGTTTGCCTCCGGACGGGCCATCCACGCCCAGAGGGGCGTCGAGAGCGGCCGATCGCCCGGATGAATTCTCAATATTTTAGATGCCCGAAGGCCTGAAGGGGTGACACGATCCGGAGGGCCGAGGGCGCGATCCCGCATGGATCTTCGCGCATGGCCCAGGCGCGTGATTTGCTTTTCACAGCAGCTTCGGTTATGATAAGGGCAACCGCGCTGCCGGTTTTGCGGCAGGGGCTTTTCGCAAGAGGGGCGCTCTTCCGTAAGCCGGGAGGCGCCCCTTTTAACTTTTCCGGAGGTTCAAACCCATGCTGCAAGAGCGATTGACGGTCCAGGACAACATGGTGGTGACCCTGGCCTACACCCTTCGCCTGAAGGACGGCCGGGTGGTGGAGTCGTCCGAGGAAAGCGAGCCCATCACGTTCATCCAGGGTGCCGGCGAGATCCTCCCCGCCCTGGAGGAAGCCCTCTACGGAATGGCCGTGGGGGAGGAGAAGGAGGTCTGGCTGGCCCCTGAGGACGCGTATGGGCCACGGCGCGCGGACGCCTATCAGGTGGTTCCCCGCAGCGAGTTCCCCGAGGATTTCCCGCTGGCCCCGGGCGTCGGCTTGTATGTCTACACCGAAACCGGCGAGGCGTTCCCGGCCTACATCGCAGAGGTGGGGCCGGACACGGTCACTCTCGATTTCAATCACCCCTTGGCCGGGGAGGAGCTCCATTTCACGGTGAAGATCCTGGCCCTGCGTCCGGCGACCCCTGAGGAGCTGGAGCACGGCCATCCCCACGAGGGCTGATCTCCGGCCGATCGCGTTTCTCCCACCGGCCGGTGCCTCCCCGATTCGGGGCGTCCCGCTGAGAAACAGCGCTTTCCGGAACGCCCCGAACGGCGATAAGATATCGGGGGTAGGTCTTCCTGCGGTTTGCAAGCCCCCAGCTCCCCTCCCGCATTAGGACGTTCGGCCGATCGGGAGGGGAGGATCTTTCGCCGGAGTCGGTGAGGATGTTCCCGCTGAGCGAGGAGCAGATCCGCCGCTATGCTCGGCACATCGTCCTGCCAGGGGTGGGCGGGCGTGGGCAGCGCCGGCTGCTGCAAAGCCGGGTGCTGCTCATCGGGGTAGGGGGGCTCGGATCCCCCATCGCCCTCTATCTGGCCGCCGCCGGGGTGGGCACCATCGGGATCATCGATCCCGACGTGGTGGATCTCAGCAACCTGCAGCGCCAGGTCCTCTTCCGCACAGAGGACCTCGGGCGCCCGAAGGCGGAGGTCGCTCGGGAGCGGCTTCAGGCCCTGAACCCGGATGTGCAGGTGATCCCCTATGTGACCCGCTTCACGGCTGCCAACGCCCGCCAGCTGGTTGCAGACTACGACCTGATTATCGATGGAAGCGACAACTTCCCCACGAAGTATCTGGCCAGCGACGTGTGTGTCTGGGAGCGGAAGCCGCTGATCTGGGGGGCGATCTTCCAATATGAGGGGCAGGTCAGCATGGTCCCGCCGGGTGGGCGCCCGTGCTATCGCTGTCTGCTGCCTACTCCGCCGCCTCCGGATCTGATCCCGGATTGCCAGCAGGCAGGCGTCTTGGGCGCGGTCCCCGGAGCCATCGGGGCGCTCCAGGCCCTGGAGGCCCTGAAGTGGTTGCTCGGGCTGGGGACCTCCCTGGCCGGCCGGCTGCTGGTCTTTGATGGGCTCCGGGCGGAATGGCTGAGCGTTCAGGTGGAGCGCCGTCGGGATTGTCCGGTGTGCGGAGATCACCCCACGCTCTTCGAGCCCATCGATTACGAGGTGTTCTGCGGCCTGGCCCCGCGAACGCCCGCGTGAGGCAGAGCGAGAAGCGCTCAACAGGAGGAGGGGATGGGGTCCGTGTGGATGCTGATCCTCGGCGCGTATCTGATCGGATCGTTCCCCACAGGCTGGCTGGTGGTTCGCCTGCTGACCGGGCAGGATGTGCGGCGGATCGGCAGCGGCCGGACGGGCGGGACCAACGCGATGCGCGCCGGGGGGCTCCCGGCCGGCTTGCTCACCGGCCTGGGAGATCTTGTCAAAGGATTCCTGGCCATCGAATGGGCCCGGATGCTGTTTCCGGGCCAGCCCCTGGCCGGGGCGGTGGCGGGCATCTTGGCCGTGGCCGGCCATAACTGGCCGATCTGGCTGAGGTTCCGGGGCGGGGCGGGGACCGCTCCGAACCTGGGGACGGCCATCGCCCTCTGGCCCCTGGTCGCGGCCGTGCTGTTGCCTCTGGTTCCTCTCCTTGCTGCCCTCACCGGATACGCATCGATGACTTCCTTGATCCTCGCTTTTGTGGTCCCTGGGCTCTTCGCCCTGCGCGCGGTGGCCTTCGGGGGGCCATGGGCGGAGGTCCTGTATGGGCTTGGCACCCTCGGGCTGATCGTCTGGGCCCTGCGCCCGAACTTTCGGCGCCTCCGGGAGGGGACCGAGCCCCGCCTGCGCCTCTCCGGGTGGCCCAAGGCCCCCGTCCCTTCCGGGCTGGCGGAAGGCAATGAGCGGTCCAGGACGTCGGCCTGACCTTGCGTGAGACCTCGGGAGAGGTCCACTCTCCTATCCTCCGCTCAGGGATTCCCCTCCGAGGACAGAACATGCGCTGGGAGACCCTGGATGGCATGATGGCAGGGGATTATCGGATCCGGGTGCGAGAGGAGGGCCGGAGCGTCACAGCCGGCCAGCGCTATGTGGCGTTTTACCTGGAGCGCGAGGGCCTCCTTTCGGAGCGCCCCATCCTGCGGGGGCTTTCCGCCGGTCCGCGTCCGCAGCCGATCCCCGGCTGGCTCGATGGCTTCTTTCAGAACCCGGTTCGCTTCCAGGGCGTGCCCGTGGCGCTTCCGGAGCGGGTGGTGCGAGCGTTCTTCCGACGCATCGGCGAGTTGATCCCGCCGGGAGGGTGGTTGGGGCTGGCCTACGAGACGTTCGGCGAGAGCCAGCCGATCCATCGGGAGACCGAGCAGGCCCTCCGGCTGGGGATCCCTCCGATCCTGACCCCGCTGGGGATGTGCTTGTTCTATGCCGGGTGCGCCTTCCCCATCCGCGACTGGTCCATCGCGGAGGGGTGGCGGGAGGGCCCGCGCAAGCTGCAGGGGTTCAAGCCCCGGGATCGGGAGCGCTATCTGGATGTGGTCGATGCGCTGTGGGAAGAGATCCGGGCTTTTCTGCGCCGCACCGAGGGATCCTCCCGGCCCGAGTTCGCGGCCGCCCGACGCCGCGTCGAGGATCTCCTCTCCCTTTGGAGCTCCCGCGGGGCCGACGAAGCGCTCTGATGGAAGGGGATCCCCTGACTTTTACTCCGAGGGCGTCCCCAGGAAGAACTGGGATGTGATCCGGGAGAGATCCCCCATCATCCGTACGGCCTGTTCCCATTCCATCAGGATGGGGCGGTGCAGGAAGACCACCAACACATACTCGGCGCGCCCGGCGAGGACGATCCCTGCGTCCGCCCGGGTTTCGTTCGTCCAGCCAGGCCGACGGGCGAAGGCGATGCCGGGGGGGAGGCCGGCGGCCAGCAGGGTGGGCTGACCCTGGGGATCCAGCAGGCGATTCTGGGTCATCGCCTCCAGGATGAACTGGCATTCCCCGGGTTGAACGGCGCCCTCGGAGACGAGGGGGAGCGGTCCGCCCTCCTGAGTGCATTGTCGGAGCATCTCCAGGAGCACCCCCAGGTCCTCCGGGGTGGTCTGCTGGCGCGGATCGGGATGGGTGGGAAGCTCCGGCCGGCTGTTGGCTGGGGTCACCACTGCAGGCGGGGTGCCCGGCTGGTCGAAGGGCCACGCCATGAAGGAGTTCACCAGCCCCAGCTCCCGCAGGAGCGCGGTCACCCGCTCCGCCCCTTTCGCTGGGTCACCTTCCCCGAGGTCTGTTAGGAGCGTGTCCACGGCTGGCAGGGCGGTTTCATCGGTTAGCATCCGGAACACTGTCTGGCGGCGCGCCTCGTCGTGGATGAGGTCCCGGGCCCGGGCGACCGCGAGGGCCACGGGCAGGCGCATCACCCCCACTCCGGAGAACGGCAGGTCCCCGTTGTGCATCCAGGTCTCCCCCCGACGCAGGTCTTTGATGAAGATCCCGGCGGTGCCGTCGAAGGCGCTCAGGTAAGCCTCGAAGAACCGACCCAGGGCGGAGAGGGAAAGGGGCGGGGCGGGCTTCTCGTCCACCACCAGGGCGACCTCGCGGGGGGCCGCCTGGGCCAGGGCGGCCTGGAGGCGCTCCGCGGAGCGGCTGATGTTCAGCACGTGGCCCGGGCGGCCTGGCGTGAAGGCGAAGCGCTCCAGGTCCGGCTGGGGCTCCACCGGTGGCTCATCGAAGCGGCGGGCGACCTCCAGCAGCCACAGGCGGATCTTCTCCGGGGAGGCCTGGATCGCCACCGGGAGATCCCGGGGTGGGGGCGGCTGGCGGAAGAGGAATTGCAGGAAAGCGCCCGGGCGCTGGCGCTCGGATAAGGCCTGCTGCAGCAGCTCCCGGCTTTTACCCCGATCGAGCCGCGCCTCCACATCCGCGGGGTCCAGCATCAGGGTGTGATCCTGATACTGCACGCGCAGCGGAGCGGCCAGGGCGCGCTCCACCGCGTCCAGCGCCTCCTCGATGGAGCGTCCGCCCACAGCCAGCCCGGCCACGGTCCAGGTCCGGGGGATCCGCTGCAGCTCCTGCTGGAAGAGGGCGAACTGCCAGATCAGGAAGCCCACCAGCAGGAGGGCGACCCCGCGGCTGAGCCATCGGTTCCACGCGCGCGGCATCGATGACCCCTCCTCTCTATTGAGGTCTGAGCACCCACCCATTTAGGACTTACGTTGTTTCCTGGGTATTCCGGTCGTGGCCTTGGGTTTTAGCCCGAGGCCAGAGGACCGGCCACCGGGGTTGCCCACCGACCCCTGCCTCGAAGGCCCAAGCCCCCGAGGAATTCCACCCCCCTGCGGGCGATGTTCACCGCCGCCGCCGCGTGACGGCTCATCCTCACCCCGCAAGGGCACGTCAGGACGTGTCCCCTTAGCCTTTCACCCACCTTGCCGCATACCGGACACGCCCGGGACGTGTTCTGCGGATCCACAAAAATCACCGGAACCCCGTAAAACCTCGCCTTCTGAACCAGAAGGCGATGGAAAG
>NZ_FYEK01000032.1 GCF_900187885.1 Thermoflexus hugenholtzii JAD2
CCGGGCCCGGAGGCGCGGGCGAAGGGGGCGCGGGGGTCGCCGCCGCGGGCGCCGGCGCGGGAGCGGGAGGAACAGGAGGGACGCTCCGGGCCGCTCGGGCCTGCTGACAGGCCAGGGCCGCCTCCACGAAGGCCAGCTCCAGGGCGAGCTGCGGCGACCAGGCGCTCCGGAAGTCCGCCGCCGCGGTCATGAACAGGCGGATCAAACGAGGGAGGACCTCCGGGGGCAAGGCGCGGGCGTGCCGCTGGGCCGCGGCGCGCTGCTCCGGCAGGAGATCCGCCCCGCTGGCATCCCCCCATTGCAGCCACATGACCGCACGCAGGTGTTCCACCAGCTGTCGGGCCAGCTGCGGCGGATGGGCGCCCTCCTCCACGGCGCGGGCGAGGAGGGTCAGCCCGCGGGCCGTCTCCCCTTCGCTCAGGGCCTCCACGATCTCCCCCACCAGATCCCAGCGCCCGGCCCCCAGGGTCCGCTGCACGCGTTCCACCGTGATGGGCTCTTCATCGGCGGCGAGTTGATCCAGCAGGGTCACCGCGTCCCGCAGGCTGCCGGCCGCCTGGCGCCCGATCCAGGCCAGGGCTTCCGGCTCGGCGGAGAGCCCCTCGGCGGCCACGATCTCCTCCAGCCGCCGGACGATCTCGGCCGTCGTCAGGCGGCGGAAATCGAAGCGTTGACAACGGGAGAGGATCGTGGCGGGGATCCGATGGGGCTCGGTGGTGGCCAGGACGAAGATCACGTGCGGCGGAGGCTCCTCCAGGGTTTTGAGGAGAGCGTTGAAGGCCTCGGTGGTCAGCATATGGGCCTCATCGATGACGTAGACCTTATACCGGGCCTCACTGGGGGAGAAGCGAACACGCTCCCGCAGATCCCGGATCTCATCGATGCCCCGGTTGGAGGCGGCGTCGATCTCGATCAGGTCGATGAGGCGCCCTTCGTGGACCGCCTGGCAGATCCGGCAGCGATCGCACGGTCGCTCCTCCACCGCTTCGGCCAGGCAGTTGACCGCCTTGGCCAGCAGGCGGGCTGTGGTGGTCTTGCCGGTCCCCCGCGGCCCGGCGAACAGATACGCGTGCGCGATACGACCCAGGCGCAGGGCGTTGCGCAGGGTGCGGGTCACATGCTCCTGGCCGACCACTTCCTCGAACCGTCGGGGGCGCCACTTGCGGTAGAGGGCCAACGGCATCGGCGGCACGCTCCGGAGTCCTGCTGATCTGGCCGCCATTATAACCGACGGGCGGGAAACCAGCAACGCAGCGCCCTGCCCCCGCCCCGCAGGACATGTAGGGCAACTGCGAGCAGTTGCCCTACGCTCCCGGCGAAACTTGACAAAATCCCCGATCCGATTATGATAGAAGCAAATCGGAACGCAGAACCGGAGCGCGAGGGGGATGTTCTGAGGGTTTGGCCGTCGGGTCAACGCAGGACTCGCCCGACGGCTTTTTGTTTGGAAGCCCAGGCGCCTGCTCACCCCCGAGGCCGCGCCTCCCTCCCTCGGATCCCCTTCTTCCGGTCGGATCGTTCCGCAACCTGAAGCAGGGAGTCCGCCCCCCGCGGGCTTCAAAAATCTTTCTGAAGGAGTTGCAGAGATGGCTGGTCAGCGTGTCAAGGGCACCGTCCGCTGGTTCAACCGGACCAAGGGGTACGGCTTCATCCGGCCGGACGAAGGGGACCGCGACGTCTTCGTCCACTACACGGCTATCGTCGGCCAGGGGTTCCGCAACCTCGAGGAGGGCGAGCGGGTGGAGTTCACCATCCGCGAGACCCCCAAGGGCCTCCAGGCCGAGCAGGTCGTGCGCCTGTCCGAGTGAACGCGGTGCCGGCTCCACCCGACCCGGGGCAGCGGGAGCCTCCGAACGGAGGCTCCCGCTGTTTTTTACGAGGCGCCGTCAAGAGACCTCCTTAGAGCGCGCCAATGTCAGGGGCGAGTTGCGTCTCTCGACGATGAGAAGCAGAATACCTTCGTCGGAATACGCAGCGGACGCTCGGCCTGGATCATGCGTGGAGCGCGGGTATGCCCATTCGGGTGCTGGACCCGGAGCTGGTGGCTCAGATCGCGGCCGGGGAGGTGATCGAGCGCCCGGCCTCGGTGGTCAAGGAGCTGGTGGAGAACGCCCTGGACGCCGGCGCCTCGCGGATCGAGGTGGAGACGGAGGGGGGCGGCCGTTCGCGCATCCGGGTCGCCGATGACGGGTGCGGCATCCCGGCCGCGGAAGTGGCCCTCGCCTTCGCCCGCCACGCCACCAGCAAGATCTCCGCGCCCGAGGACCTCTTCCGCATCGCCACCCTGGGGTTCCGGGGCGAAGCCCTGGCGGCCATCGCCGCCGTCGCCCGGGTCACCTGCCGGACCCGGGCTGTCGGCGAAGAGCTGGGCACCTATGTTCGCATCGAAGGAGGGGAGATCCGGGAGCAGCGGCCCCTGGCGCGTCCCCCGGGCACGGAGATGATCGTGGAGGACCTGTTCTTCAACACCCCGGCCCGCCGGAAGTTCCTGAAGGGGGAAGGGGCGGAGCGGCGGGCCATCGACCTCTGGATCAGCCGCTACGCCCTGGCTTACCCGAGGGTCGCGTTCTTCCTCCGGCATGACCGGCGGGAGGCCCTGACGCTCCCTGCCGCTCGCGAGCCCCGCCATCGCCTCGCCGCCCTCTACGGGGCAGAGGTGGCGGAAGCCCTCCTGGAGGTGCACGAAGCGGACGAAGAGATGCGGATCTCGGGATGGATCAGCCCGCCGGGGATGGATCGCCCGGACCGCCAGGAGATGGTCTTCTTCGTGAACGGACGCTGGGTGCAGGACCGCATGCTCCCGGCGGCGGTGCTGCAGGCCTATCACACCCTGCTTCCCGCCGGCCGCTTCCCCTGGAGCTTTCTCTGGATCGATCTCCCCCCCGATGCGGTGGATGTGAACGTTCACCCGGCCAAGATCGAGGTCCGTTTCCGGGATCCGGATCGGGTGTTCCGGCTGGTCCAGCGGGCCGCCCACCGAGCCCTCCGCCAGACGGCCCCTCGCGTCTTTCAGCCCGTCGCCTCCCCAATGGCACCCGCTTCGATGCCTGCCCGTCCCCTCCCGCCCGGGAAGCCCGCGGATGTCCTTCCGAAGCCATTCGGGGAGGAGGCCACCGGCCTTCCCCCGCTCCGGGTGATCGGGCAGCTCCAGGCGACCTACATCGTCGCCGAGGGGCCGGATGGCCTTTACCTGCTGGACCAGCACGCGGCGCACGAGCGGGTGCTGTATGAGGAGCTCATGGCCCGGCGTCAGGAGGGGCCGCTCCCGGCCCAGCCGCTGCTGCAGCCGGTGCTGCTGGAGGTCTCACCGGAGGAGGGGAGCCTGCTGGAGGAACACCAGGAGGCGCTGCAGGAACTGGGGTTCTGGATCGAGCCCTTCGGCCCCCGCGCCGTCCGCGTGCGGGCCATCCCGGCCGTCCTCTCCGCCGAAGCGATTCGGGCGGTGATCCAGGACCTCCTGTTCGATCTGCACGAGGCGCGACGGCCGATGGAGGTGGCTTTAGAAGCCCGCTGGATCCGGAGCATCTGCAAGCGCGCCGCCGTGAAGGCCGGGCAGGTCCTCAGCATGGAGCAGATGCAGCATCTGGTGCGGGCGCTGGAGCGATGCGCCATGCCCTGGACCTGCCCGCACGGCCGGCCGACGGTGTTGCGGTTCCCGCTGGGCCAGCTGGCCCATCAGTTCGGACGGGAGCCATGAGGGGACAGGCCCGCCCATGGCCTCGGAGGGGCTCACCGGCCCCGGCCTTTGGGCATCTTGCCGCTCGGGTTCGGCTTCTTCGAAGAGGTGGAGCCCGGACCCGCCGCCGGGGTGGGGGACGGCGCGGGCGTGGCGAAGGCCCTGGACCGGGCGGAGCGCATGATGGCGCCCAGGCCCCGGCCGCCCGGATGCAGGCCGTAGGCGCGGTAGGCCTGGCCCCAGCCGACCTGGCGCCCCAGCTGGAGCGCCTGCTCCAGGGAGAGATCGTTCGTGGGATCGGCGTCGCTCTGAGAGGCCAGGACCAGCTGAAGCGCTCGGGCGATCTCGCCATAGCCGAAGCCCTGGGCGTGGAGGCCCATCAGATCCGTGACGGAGATCGTCGGCGTGAGCCCGAAGGTCGGAAACGTCTGGCTGATCCAGCGGGCCAGGGCCAGGGCCACCGGATGGATCCGGGTCACCGGCACCGTCGGGGTGAGCGTGGGCGTCGGTGTAAGCGTGGACTCCTCCGCCGGCGCCGCCGCGCCGGCCCCCCAAGCCATCGCCAGCCCCAGGCCCAGGGCCAACCCGATGCCCAACAGATTGCCAACCATCCTGATCGCGATTTGTCGCATCGCAGATCCCTCCGGTTTGGGAGTGGGAGAACGAGCGCCGCTCCAGCCCCGGGTGCCTCCGGGTCGACAGGAGGCCCGGGACCGGATGAAGGCAATTTCCGATCCACAAGCGGAGATGGTCAGAGCGGTCTGACTGCAGATCTTCTTCATCAGAAACCGCTTCAGGGTTCGGAGAAGATACGCGTGACGTTTGTCTCATTCCAGACGGTTTCATAGGAGGATGAGGGATGGGCCTGCTCACCCCTCATCCCGAAGAGCGACGCTGGATCGCCCGGGCGCGGAAGGGAGATCCGGAGGCTATCGCGGCCCTGTATCAGCATTACGCCGATGGCGTCTACCGCTATCTGCTCTACCGGGTGGGCGACGCCGAGCTGGCAGAGGATCTCACCGCGGATGTGTTCCTCAAGATGATCGAGGACCTGCCGCGGTATGAGGAGCGAGGTCTTCCTTTCGGCGCCTGGCTGTTCCGCATCGCCCGGGCCCGCCTGATCGATCACTGGCGGCGGCAGGGGCGGCGCCCCCTCGTGGCGCTGGAGGACACGGAGACGGGGCCGCAGCTCAGCCAGGACATCCCGGAGGACGAGATCGCGGTCTCGGAGATGATCCAGCGGGCGTTGCGGGTGCTCACCGAGGAGCAGCGGGAAGTGGTGGTCCTGCGCTTCCTGGTCGGGATGAGCCTGGAGGAAGTGGCCCGGGCGATGGGGAAATCCGTGGGCGCTGTCAAGGCCCTCCAGCATCGCGCCCTGAGCGCTTTAGCCCGTTATCTGGAGAAGGTCCGGTGATGGATCCGAAGCGAGACGCGCATGAGATCGAGCTCCTGGAGCGATGCCTGTGCCGGCTGGAGCAGGGCGCGGACCTGGAGACGTGCCTGCGGGAAGTCCCCGAGGCGATCCCGTTGCGCCCGCTTCTGGAGACCGCCCTCTGGCTCCAGCGCGGCCAGGAGGTGGCCCTCTCTCCCGCAGCGCGCCGACGGCTGATCCGTCAGGGGCAGCTCCGCGCAGCCCGGCGAGCGGCTGCCCCGCAAGCGTCCCGGCCGGCCCTCCGCTGGGGGTGGGCGCTGGTGGCCGCCCTGGGCTTGATCCTGGTCCTTTTGAGCGCGGTGGGGGCGGCGGAGGCCAGCCTGCCCGGCGAGCCCTTGTATCCGGTCAAACGGGCCGTGGAGGGTCTGGTCACCCTGGGGATGTCGCCGGAGGAGCGGGCCCTCTACCTGGCGGAGCGACGCTGGTCGGAGTTCGAGGCGAGCGCCGCCCGGGGACGCTGGCTCCCCGACCTCGCCGAGGAGAGCTTGGCCCGTCTGGAAGAGGCCGCCCGTCTGGGGGCGGAAGGCCCTGCAGGGCCCGCGGCGCGGCTGCGCGCCCTCTACGAGCGTCAGGGCGTCCTCCTGGAGGAGGCCGCAGCGGTCGCCCCGCCGGATGTCCGTTCCGCCCTGACCCGCGCGCGCCAGCGCTGGGCCGGGCTGGCCCCGGTCCTCGGCCGGCCCGAAGGGGGGATCCCCGAACCGACCCGGGCGGTGGAGACGCCGGTCCTGCCGGAGCCGACGGCGGAGATCCTGCGGGAGCGGACCCATACCCCGCCGGGCCTGGAGAAACGGGAGACGCCTTCTGCGCCGCGCACCCCACCGGGTCAGGAGAAGACGCCACCGGGCCAGGAGAAGAAAGAAACGCCTCGCCCGGTCCGCACCCCTCCGGGCCAGGAGAAAAAGGACACGCCGGGCCCTCCCCGAGGCCAGGATTCCGCTCCGCCGGGGGATCAAGGCCCAAAGGGCCCTCCGGGAAGGCGGAGGTAAGGCTCTCCCCGGCTGCATATCCTGATCACAAGGCCCGGCCCTGGACGGCCGGGCCGCTTTGTCGATCCCCGACAAAACGGATAAAATGGGGGGGAACCTGCCCTCAGGCGGAGCAACGATGGAACGGCTCTGGACCCCCTGGCGGATGGCTTACCTGAAAGGGGAGGGCGAGGCGCCTCAGGGTTGCATCTTTTGCCGGAAGATCAACGGTTCCGACGAGGTGGAACACATCCTCTTTCGCGGGCGCACCGTATACGTGACCCTCAACCGATACCCCTACAACAACGGCCACCTGATGGTCATCCCCTACGCCCACGTGCCCAGCCTAGAGGACCTGGACCCTCCGACGATGCTGGAGGTGATGCAGCTTGTCGCCTTATCCTTGAAGGCCCTCCGTCAGGCCTACCGGCCGGAGGGGTTCAATGTCGGGGCCAACATCGGCCGGCCCGCCGGCGCCGGGGTGGCCGATCACGTCCATATCCACGTCGTCCCCCGCTGGACGGGGGACACGAATTTCATGCCGGTCATCGGCAACACCCGCGTGCTCCCCGAATGGCTGGACGACACCTATCGCCGTCTCCGGCCGCTGTTCGAAGAGCTGGCTTCCTCCCTTCAGCGGCCATCCGGGGATCCCTGATCCGAACGGAGCGGATGGGGAGGCCCATCCCGGCGGAGGGGAACGATCGTTCGTTGGCCCGGAAGGGGGATCCCCGGCAAGGCGGGATGGATGGGATGCCTTGTTCACGGAGGGATCGCCATGCGCAAAGACGGTCGGGATCCGGTGATTGTGGGGGCGGCGCGTACGCCCATCGGAAAGCTGCTGGGGGCGCTCTCGCCCCTCCCGGCGCCCCAACTGGGCGCCGTGGCCATCCGCGAGGCCATCCGTCGGGCGGGCGTCGATCCTGCCCATATCGACGAGGTCATCATGGGAGAGGTGGTCCAGGCCGGCAGCGGCATGGCCCCGGCCCGGCAGGCCGCGGTCGCCGCCGGGATCCCTGTCGAGGTGGGGGCAGTCACGGTCAACAAGGTCTGCGGCTCAGGGCTGAAGGCGGTGATGCTGGCGGCCCAGGCGGTGAAGGCGGGGGATGCAGACGTGGTGGTGGCCGGGGGGATGGAGAGCATGAGCAACGCCCCGCACCTGATCCGATTGCGGGCGGGGATGCGTTACGGCCACCTCCAGGCAGAGGACAGCCTGATCGCCGACGGCCTGCGCTGCCCCTTCCACCAGGTGCTGATGGGGGAGCTGGCCGAGTTCATCGCCGACCAGTTCGAAGTGACCCGCGAGGAGATGGACGCCTTCGCCCTGGAGAGCCATCGCAAAGCCGTGGCCGCCATCGACGCCGGTCGATTCCGGGCGGAGATCGTCCCGGTGGAGGTCCCCGACGGCAAGGGAGGCACCCGGGTGGTGGACACGGATGAAGGCCCCCGGCGGGATACCTCCATGGAGGCCCTGGCCCGTCTCAAGCCGGCCTTCCGGCCCAACGGGCGGGTGACGGCGGGGAACTCCCCCGGGCTCAACGATGGGGCGGCGGCGGTGGTGGTGATGAGCCGAGCGAAGGCGGAGGCCCTGGGGATCCCACCCCTGGCTCGGATCGTGGGCTACGCCCAGGCGGCAGTGGATCCGCAGTGGTTGTTCTACGCGCCGGCGAAGGCGATCCCTCGCCTCCTGGAGCGGGTGGGCTGGCGCTGGGAGGAAGTCGATCTCATCGAGATCAACGAGGCCTTCGCCGCCCAGGTCCTGGCCGACGCGAAGGCCATGGAACAACAGGGATACCGGTGGGACTGGAGCCGGGTGAACGTGAACGGCGGGGCCGTCGCCCTCGGGCACCCCGTGGGGGCGAGCGGCGCCCGCATCTTGGTCACCCTGATCTACGCTCTGCGAGATCGCGGGCTGCGTCGGGGCATCGCCACCCTGTGCCTGGGCGGGGGCGAGGCGGTCGCCATGGCCGTGGAGATCGAATAGGGGCAGCTTTCGCCGCGACCTTGCCGTCTCGAAGACGGAGGTTCGGGGCTGAATTCCCCTGCGTAATCCTGCTGTAGGAGCGGCTTCAGCCGCGACCGATCTTGGATCTCCTCATGTCGGGCGAGACCGATGGTGTCATGGAGGGCAAAAATTCGGGGCTGAAGCCCCTCCTACAGGAAAACCGATCACGCACCCCATCAATGGGGAGGATCGCCATGGCGCTGCAGAATGTTCGAACGGTGGGCGTGGTGGGTTGCGGCCTGATGGGCTCGGGGATCGCCGAGGTATGCGCCCGGGCCGGCTTTCAGGTCATCGTCCGTGAGGTGAACGAGGAGCTCCTCCGCAAGGGGCTGGACCGCATCCGGGCCTCGATGGCGAAGGCGGTGGAGCGGGGCAAGCTGTCCGCCGCCGAGATGGAGGCGGCCTGGGGACACATCCGGGGCACCCTGCGGATGGAGGACTTCGCCGCTTGCGACCTGGTCATCGAAGCGGTGGTGGAGGACATGCCGACCAAGAAGCAGGTCTTCGCGGAGCTGGATCGCATCTGCCCGCCCCATGCCGTCCTGGCCAGCAACACCTCCTCCCTCTCCATCACTGAGCTGGGGAGCGTCACCCGGCGACCGGAGAAAGTCATCGGATTCCATTTCTTTAACCCGGTCCCGGTGATGCCGCTTCTGGAGATCGTCATCGGGTTGCAGACGGCGGAGGAGACGGTGGCCCTGGGCCGGGCCCTGGCCGAGCGCCTGAACAAGACGGTGGTGATCTCCAAGGACCGCCCGGGGTTCATCGTCAACCGCCTGCTGATCCCCTACCTCCTGGACGCCATCCGGCTCCTGGAGGAGGGGGTGGCGACCATGGAGGACATCGACACGGCGATCCGGCTGGGCCTGAACCATCCCATGGGGCCGTTCACCCTGATGGACTTCGTGGGATTGGACACGTTGCTCTTCATCGCCGACGCGATGTTTGAGGAGTTCAAGGACCCACGCTATGCGGCCCCGCCTCTGCTGCGCCGCATGGTGGCCGCTGGCTGGCTGGGCCGCAAGAGCGGGAAGGGGTTCTACACGTACGCGGCATGAGGGAGGCGGGCTTCTTGGCCCTAGACTCAAGGTTTCTTCGGGAGGATACTTCGAATGCGTGAGGAAAAAGATCTTCTCGTCATTTGGCGGAGGATTCCAGAGCGCTGGCGGGATCTTGCCTGGTCTTTTCTGGAGTTCCTCGCCGAACATTCAGCCGGAGCGTCCGCGCCTGGATCTCCATCTTTGTCTACAGCCATCCGACAGGAGAAGTGGCGCGCGCTCCAGAAGGCTGTGGAACCTGTGATCCCGTCCCTGGAGGAGTATCTTCAAGAGAAGCAGACAGAGATCGCTCGTGAGGAGTCCCCATAATGCTTGTTATCGACACAAGCATACTAATTGCTTATCTCAAAAAAGAGAAAGGATGGGAGGGAATCGAAGAATACCTCCTTGGAACAGATGGTGTGATCATGCATGTTGTCAATGTGTGCGAATTATATTATTTCCTTCTCCGCCGCAGTGAAAGTGTTGCAGAGACGGTGCTGTCTCAGCTTCCTCTTCTGGTGACGATCCGTTTTGATTGCGATTGGGAATTTTGGAAGGCAGTAGGAAGGCTGAAAGCGGCTGCTTCAATCTCGTTAGCCGACGCCGCAGGCTCTACGCTGGCTCGACGTCTGGATCTGCCCTTCTGGACGAAAGATGAGCAGCTGCTGCAAGCCCTTCAGCAGACCCGGTGGTGTTCGATCTGGACATCGGGCCCATCCTGAGCTTTAAGGAGGTTTCCGATGGGGGTGGAGATCCTGGCGCAGGCGGGGTTGAACTTCGAGCTCTCCGAGGAGCATCGGATGTTCCAGCAGGTGGTGCGGGAGTTCGCCCAGAAGGAGATCGCCCCGGTGGCCACGCACTACGATGAGACGGGGGAGTTTCCCTGGGAGACGGTGCGCAAGATGGCCGCCATGGGGCTGATGGGCCTGGAGGTCCCCGAGGAATACGGCGGCCAGGGGCTGGACGCCATCGCCTCCGCCCTGGCGATGATTGAGATCGCCAAAGCCGACGCTGCCCACAGCGCGATCATGTCCGTCAACAACACGCTCTTCTGCTTCCCTATCCTCACCTTCGGGACCGAAGAGCAGAAGCGCAAATACGTGACGCCGGTGGCCACCGGCCAGGCCATGGGCGCCTACGCCCTCACCGAGCCCCAGTCGGGCTCCGACGCCGCCGGCATGCGCACGCGGGCGGTGCGCAAAGGGGACGTCTACATCATCAACGGGCGTAAGTCCTGGATCACCAACGGCCCCGTGGCCGATTACATTGTCCTCTTCGCGATGACCGATCCTGAGAAGAAGCATCACGGCATCAGCGCCTTCATCATCGAGACCAACCGCCCCGGGTTCAGCCGCGGCAAGAAGGAGGAGAAGCTGGGCATCCGGGCCAGCGCCACCTGTGAGATCTACCTCGACAACTACGAGTGCCCGGTCGAGAACCGGCTGGGGGAGGAGGGCGAGGGCTTCCGGATCGCCATGACCACCCTGGACGCCGGGCGGGTGGGGATCGCGGCCCAAGCGGTGGGGATCGCCGAGGCGGCCTATGAGGCGGCCCTGGCCTGGGCGAAGCAGCGGGAGGCCTTCGGCCGCAAGATCGGGGAGTTCCAGGCCATCCAGTGGAAGCTGGCCGACATGCGGGTGAAGCTGGAGGCGGCCCGCTTGCTCACCCTGCAGGCGGCCTGGAAGCGGGAGCGGGCCAAGCGCACCGGCGAGCGCTACACGCTGGAGGCGGCCATCGCCAAGCTGTTCGCCAGCGAGGCCGCTCAGTGGATCACCTATGAGGCCATCCAGATCCACGGCGGAATGGGCTACAGCCGGGAGATGCCGGTGGAGCGCTACTTCCGCGACGCCCGCATCACGACCATCTACGAGGGCACCAGCGAGATCCAGCGCCTGGTCATCGCCCGTCAGATCCTGGGGTTCAAGAGCAGCGTCTGAGCGCCACATCCTCCAGGGAGCGGAAGATCCACCCATGAAGGCCGTCGTCTTCTATCAGCACGGGGGTCCGGAGGTGTTGCAGGCGGCGGAGCTGCCCACGCCCCACCCGGGGCCGGGGGAGGTGCAGGTCCGCGTCCACGCCTGCGCGATGAACCATCTCGATCTCTGGGTGCGGCGCGGGATCCCCTCCCTGCGGCTGGAGATGCCCCACATCCCGGGCTCGGATGTGGCGGGGGTGGTGACCGAGGTGGGCCCGGAGGTCTCGGGGGTTCAGGTAGGGGATCGGGTGGTGGTGAACGCCACCCTGAGCTGCGGGGAGTGCGAGTTCTGCCTACGAGGGGAGGACAACCGCTGCCGCCGGGGGGCCATCCTGGGCGAGCACGTGCGAGGGGGCTACGCGGAATACGTGGTGGTGCCGGCCCGCAACGTCTTGAAGCTGCCGGAGGGCTTCCCTTATGAGGAAGCGGCGGCGGCCTCCCTGGTGTTCCTCACCGCCTGGCACATGCTGATCACCCGGGGCGGGCTGCGGCCGGGGGAGGATGTGCTCATCGTGGGGGCCGGGGGCGGGGTGAACACCGCGGCCCTTCAGATCGCGAAGCTGGCAGGCGCTCGGGTGGTGGTGGTGGCCTCGAACCCCGAGAAGGCGGAGCGGGTTCGCGCCCTGGGCGCCGATCACATCATCGATCGCTCCCAGGAGCCGGACTGGTCCCGCGCGGTCTGGCAGTGGACGGGAAAGCGGGGGGTGGATGTGGTGGTGGACAACGTGGGGCAGGCCACGTGGATGAAGAGCATTCGCTGTCTGCGGCCGGGCGGGCGCCTGCTGGTGGTGGGGGCCACCTCCGGCCCGAACCCGGAGGATTTCGACATCCGATATGTGTTCTCCCGGCAGATCAGCATCCTGGGCTCCACGATGGGGACCCGGGATGATTTCCGGACGGTGATGGGGCTGGTCTTCGCCGGCCGGTTGCGGCCGGTGATCGACCGGGTGTTGCCCTTCACCGAGGAGGGAGTGCGGGAGGGCCATCGCCTGCTGGAGGGCGGGGCGGTCTTCGGGAAGATCGTTTTCCGGATGGATGAGGGGCGGTGAGCCCGCGGCGGCACGCCCTGGGGGCGCTGTGGTTGGCCTACTTCGCCCTGCTCAACGCCCTGCGGGCCCTGTATTACGGGCTGGCGATCCCGCCGGCGTGGGCCGAGGAAGGGATCCACGGCCCGTGGGGCTATCTGGCGGGGGCGGCCGGGTTGTGGGCCGTGATCTTCGGGGGGCTGGCCGTTCTCTGGTGGTGCCGGGGGCGCCGGGCTTTGAGGTGGGCCCTGGGGGCGATGGCCCTGTATCAGGCGCACATCTGGGTCCACCGCCTGCTGCTGATGCGAAGCCCCTTCACGGCTGGTAGCCACGGCTTCGCCCTGGTGATCAGCCTGCTCACCCTCCTTCTCACCGTCGGGATCCTCGGGGGCATCCGATGGGCCTGGGATGGGGCAGAAGTGAAGAAGAAGGGGATGTCCTGATCGGAACATCCCCTTCTGCTCATTGATGAACGGATCGGCGTCTGGCCCTCAGCCTTCCATCACCGCCTGGATCTGATCCAGGGCCCAGTCTAGGTCCTCCGGGGAGATCACCAGGGGCGGGGCGAAGCGGAGGATGTGCTCGTGGGTGTCCTTGACCAGCACGCCCCGCTCCTTCAGGGCTTCGGCGAAGCGCCGGGCCCCACCGGCTTCAGGATGGAGCTCGATCCCGATCAGCAGGCCGCGGCCGCGCACCTCCTTGATATATGGGCTCCGGATCGCCCGCAGCCGCCGCATGGCGTGCTCCCCCAGGGCCGCCGCCCGTTCCGGCAGACCCTCCTCCACGATCACCCGCAGGGCCTCCCGGGCCACGGCCGCGGCCAGGGGGTTGCCGCCGAAGGTGCTCCCGTGATCCCCCGGCCGGAAGACGCCCAGGATGTCCCGACGGGAGACCACGGCCGAGACGGGCACCACCCCGCCTCCCAGGGCCTTGCCCAGGATCACCATATCCGGCTGCACATCCTCCCACCACGAGGCCAGAAGCTTCCCGGTCCGTCCGAGTCCGGTCTGGATCTCATCGGCGATGAAGAGGACATTGTGGCGCCGGCAGATCTCGGCGGCGCGGGCGAGATAGCCGGGCGGCGGCACCCGCACCCCGCCCTCCCCCTGGATGGGCTCCACCAGGAAGGCCACCGTGTTCGGGGTGATGGCCCGCTCCAGGGCCTCCGCGTCCCCATACGGGATGATCACAAAGCCCGGCGTGTAAGGGCCGAAGTCCTCCCGATACTGCGGCACCGTGGAGAAGCTGATGATGGTGGTGGTCCGACCGTGGAAGTTCCCCTCGCAGACGATGATCTCCGCCTGATCCCGAGGGACTCCCTTCGCCCGGTATCCCCACTTGCGGGCGGTCTTGATGGCGGTCTCCACCGCCTCGGCCCCGGTGTTCATCGGCAGGGCCATCTCATAGCCGAGCCGCTCGCAGAGCTCCTTCAGGAAGGGCCCCAGCTGGTCGTTCCGGAAGGCCCGGGAGGTCAGCGTCACCCGCTGGGCCTGCTCGATCAGGGCGCGGATGATGCGGGGATGTCGGTGCCCCTGGTTGAGGGCCGAGTAGCCGCTCAGGGCGTCCAGATAGCGGCGCCCCTCCACATCATACACCCAGACCCCTTCCGCCCATGCGATGACCACGTCGATGGGCTGATAGTTCGGGGCGCTGTAGGTGTTCTCCATCTCAATGTAATCGATCGAGCGAAGCAGCGTCTGAGCGGACATGGATGCCTCCTGGATGGATCAGGATGGGACTCACCTTTATGGGGCCAGGCCCTTCGGGTCTGGGACCGGGGCCGGAGCGGCGCGGGAGGCCGGGACCCGCATCGCTTGCTCCAGGGCCTGCGCGACCAGCTCCTCCATCCGCACCCGCGCTTCGATCTCCCGCACGGTCTCCAGGGCAGGTCGGGTGATCACCCGGGGCGGCATCAGGAACTGGCAGCAATCCTCCCCGGGCATGATCGAGAGCTCATAGGTCCCAATGGCCCGCGCCCGCTCGATGATCTCAACCTTGTCCATCCCGATGAGCGGGCGCAGGATGGGCATGGTCGCCGCGTCCTCGATGACGGACAGGCTCTCCAGGGTCTGGGAGGCCACCTGCCCGAGGGAATCGCCGGTCACCAGGGCCCGCCCGCCCTCCCGGCGGGTGAGGGCCTCCGCCACCCGGACCATCAGGCGGCGGTAAAGGATGAGGCGATAGGGGGCGGGGGCGGCCAGGACGATGGCGCGCTGGGGCTCCCCGATGGGCACGATGTAGAGCCAGGGGTTCATCCCGTAGGGCTGGAGCTGGCGCACCAGGGCCGCGGCCTTGGCCTCCGAGGCGACCCAATCTCCGAAGGGCCCGCTGTGGAAGTGGATGGGGATCACCTCGCAACCCCGCTTGAGCATCAGATAGCCGGCCACGGGGGAGTCGATGCCGCCGGAGAGCAGCAGCCCCACCTTCCCGCTGACCCCGACCGGCAGTCCGCCGGGACCCCGATGGCGGGCGAAGTAGACCAGGGCGGTGTTGGTGGCGATCTCGATGTAGGCGACCCAGGCGGGCTCCTCCAGGTTCACCCGCCAGCCGGTGCGGCGCTGGACCTCCGCGCCGATGTGGCGCTCGATCTCCTGGGAGGTGAAGGGGAAGGATTTATCCGCCCGGGAGGCCCGAATGCAAAAGGAGGGGACGGGCTCGGAGGGGAGGTGGCGCAGGACGATCTCCGTGAGGACGTGGAGATCCTTCGCAGCGGGGATGGCCGGCGCGAAGTAGGCGATGCCGAAGACCGTGCGCAGGCGCTCGGCCCAGAGGGCCTCCGGGATCGGGCGCGGAAGCCGGACCAGGAAGCGGCCGGGGAGGCGCTCCACGAGGGCCGGCCCGACGTCCCGGAGCCGCTCCTCGATCCGCCGGGCCAGGGTCTGCTCAAAGAAGCCCCGGTTGCGGCCTTTCAGGCCGATCTCCGCATAATGCACCACGGCATACCGGCTTTCCATCGCCCCTTCCTCGTCCTGGGTCCGGATCTGGGTCCGCTCCACCGCGCCGGACGTCGGCCTTGACGCCGATTGAAATCGGCCTCTCCGGGCGCTGTGCGCCGGGCGTCGGCCTTCGCCGACGCAAAGAAGGATTCTTCGGTCGGCGCAGGCCGACCGCCGGCCGAAGGCCTTCCAAAGGTCGAATTCATTCGACCCGTGGGCCGACCGTCGGCCGAAGGCCTCCCCAGGTCGAATTCATTCGACGCGCAAGCCTCCCTGGGCCCAATTCCTTCGGCGTGCAAAAGGGGCGCGGCCTTCGCGCCCCTTCTCCACCATGGGCGAGGCAGGACTCGAACCTGCGACCCTCCGCTTGTAAGGCGGATGCTCTCACCCCTGAGCTACTCGCCCGTTTTCCCCGCCGGCCGGGTCGCCGGCTGGGTGTTGAAGCGGTTCATCGCGGCCTCCAGCCCCTCCTCAATGAACGTTCGCATCGCCTGAACCGCTCGGTGTAACACCCCCTCCAGGATCTCCTCCTCATCCGGCCGGAAGTCCTGGAGGACGTAATCCGCTGGGTCCATCTGCCCCGGAGGGCGCCCGATGCCGATGCGCAGGCGCGGGAACTCGGTGGTCCCCAGGGCCTGGACGATGGATTTCATCCCGTTATGGCCGCCCGGGCTGCCCCGGGGCCGCAGCCGGATCGCCCCCAGCGGGAGGTCCATGTCATCGTAGACCACGAGCAGCCGGTTCAGCGGCACACGGTAGGATGAAACCAGGGGACGCACGGAGCGGCCGCTCAGGTTCATGAACGTCTGCGGCTTGGCCAGGATCACCCGCTGGCCGGCCAGGCGCCCTTCGGCGAGGAGGGCCTGATGCTGGATACGTCGGAAGGCCATTTGATGGGCCTGGGCGAAGAGGTCCACCGCTCGGAAGCCGACGTTGTGGCGGTTGTGGGCATACTCCGGCCCCGGATTCCCCAGGCCCACGATCAACACCGGAGGCCCCTCCAGGATGTCCTCCTCCGCTGCCTCTCCCCCAGCGGGCTCCGGCCGCAGCGCCCGGAGGATCCGATCCAGCCGCTCCAGGGCGTCTTCGTAGTGCAGAGTCACCGGTTCGTTTCTCCCATGGGGATTCCGACGCGGCGGCTCACTGGGCCCGCACCAGGATCGGCGCCCCGCGCCACAGGGATTCCAGGTCGTAGTAGCGACGCTGCGGGGGCGCGAACACGTGGACGATGATGTCCCCGTAATCCATCAGCACCCACCCGGAGGCGGGATCTCCCTCCACCCGCGCCGGGTCCACCTGATATCCCCGGGCCGTGGCCTCCGCGATCCCCTCCACAATCGCTTTCAGCTGCCGCTCCGAGGTCCCGGTACAGATGATAAAGTAATCGGCGAAAGTCGCCCGGGACCGGATGTCCATCAACACCACGTCCATCCCTTTTTTGTCCAGGATGGCGTCCACAATCCGATGCGCCAGATCCAGCGTGTTCAGGGATCCACCTCCCGGGTCGAGGATCGATGAGCCCTCCGGGTCGGTTCCCAACCCTTTCTCATTCTATCACACCGGGCTCGATCTTCCCATCGCGATCTTCTCCGTCTTCAGGCATCCCTTCAGCCGGGATCGATCCGCAAGGGGGAGGGCGCCGGAGCCACCGGGCCCTGGCGCGGTTCCCGGGTTTGCGAAAACGGTGATAAGGTAAATCGAGCTCGAAGGATGCGGGCGGACGTCCCCCTATTCCGATCCGGAATCCTTTGCAGACGGGAGGTGAGCATGGCGGAGGCGTTCCTCGAGGCGGGGATGACGGCGGAGGAGATCGTGGCCCTCTGCCGGCAGTATACGATCTATGAGTGGTCCGCCCAGGGGATGGTGGATCCCATCCCGGTGGTGCGGGCGAAAGGGGTTTACTTCTGGGACGCCAGAGGGCGGCGCTATCTGGATTTCAACTCTCAGCTGATGAACGTGAACATCGGCCATGGCGACGAGCGGGTCATCCGGGCTATCCAGGAGCAGGCCGCCCGGCTTCCCTATGTGAACCCCTTCATGGCCACGGAGCCCCGTGCCCGGCTGGGCCGCATGCTGGCGGAGATCGCCCCCGGGGATCTGAAGAAGGTCTTCTTCACCCTGGGCGGGGCGGACGCCAATGAGAACGCTATCAAGATCGCCCGCCTCTACACCGGGCGTCACAAGATCATCGCTCGCTATCGCTCCTATCACGGGGCCACGGCGGGGGCCATCACCCTCACCGGCGACCCGCGGCGCTGGCCCGCCGAGCCCGGCATCCCCGGCGTCATCCACGTGATGGATCCCTACCGCTATCGATGCCGCTGGTGCATGCGCGAGGAGCGCTGCACTCTGGATTGTCTGAATCATGTGGAGGACGTCATTCAGTTCGAAGGCCCGCACACCATCGCCGCCGTCTTCATCGAGACGGTCACGGGGACCAATGGGATCATCATCCCGCCCGATGGGTATCTGGAGGGCTTGCGGATGCTCTGCGATCGCTACGGCATCCTGCTGATCTGCGACGAGGTGATGAGCGGCTTCGGGCGGACCGGAGAATGGTTCGCCGTGAACCACTGGAAGGTGGTTCCGGATTTGATGACGGTGGCCAAGGGCCTGACCTCGGGCTATCTGCCCCTGGGCGCGGTGCTGATCTCAGAGCGCATCGCTGAGTTCTTCCGGGATCGGCCTTTCCCGGGCGGGCTCACGTATAACTCTCACCCCCTCTGTCTGGCCGCGGCCATCGCCACCCTGCAGGTTTATCAGGAGGATCGCCTCATTGAGAACGCCCGGCGCATGGGGGAGATCCTGGCCCGGGAGCTTGCCCGGCTGAAGGAGCGCCATCCCAGCGTGGGGGACGTGCGCAGCATCGGCCTGTTCGGGGTGGTGGAGCTGGTCAAAAACCGCGAGACCCGCGAGCCCCTGGTCCCCTTCAACGCCCAGCCCCGTGAGATGGGGATCATGAACCGTTTGAAAGAGTTCTTCCTCCAGAACGGGCTCTACACCTTCATCCGCTGGAACACCTTCTTCACCAACCCTCCCCTCTGCATCCGGGAGGAGGAGCTGATGGAGGGGCTGGAGATCATCGATCGGGGGCTGGAGATCACGGACGACGCGGTCGCATAGGCCGCGGATGCCCCGGCCTGTTCCGACATCCGGCAAGGAGGCGAGACCATGCGCATCACCGTCTTCGGCAGCGGCGGCGTGGGAGGCTACTTCGGGGCCTTGCTCGCCCGGGCCGGCCACGAGGTGACGTTCATCGCTCGGGGTGCCCACCTGGAGGCGATGCGCGCCCGCGGCCTGCAGATCAAAAGCGTCCACGGGGATTTCCACCTGCGCCCCGTCCATGCCACGGACCGCCCGGAGGAGGCCCCGCCGGCGGATCTCGTCCTCTACGCGGTGAAGACCTATCACATCCCGGAGACGGTGGGGGTTCTGCCTCGACTGCTCGCCCCGGAGGGGGTGGTGCTGACCACCCAGAACGGCGTGGAGGCCCCGGATCAGGTGGCCGCGGTGGTGGGGACGGAGCGGACCCTGGCGGGCGCTGTCTGGGTGGTTTCGCAGATCGAGGCGCCCGGCGTCATCCGGCAGGAGAGCGCCTTCCGACGGGTCGTCGTGGGGGAGCTGGACGGACGGCTGACCCCCCGCGCTCAAGCGATCGCCGGCGCCTTCGCAGCGGCGGGGGCGGAGGCGGAGGCCACCGCGGAGATCCGCAAGGTGCTTTGGACCAAGTTCCTCTTCATCGCGGCCATCGGCGGGGTGGGCAGCCTGGTGCGGTTGCCGGTAGGGGCGTGGCGGGAGGTCCCGGAGACCCGGGCGCTGCTGGAGCAAGCGATGCGGGAGATTGAAGCGGTGGCCCGGGCGGCGGGCGTGCCCCTGGACCCTGATGTGGTGCCGCAGACGATGGCCTTCATCGACCGCCTGGCGCCGACGGCCACCTCCTCCATGCAGCGGGATGTGGAAGCGGGCCGCCCGCTGGAGATCGAAGCCATGAGCGGCGCGGTGGTCCGCATCGGAGCGCGTTACGGGGTTCCCACCCCTGCCCACGCGTTCATCTATGCGGTCCTGAAGCCCATCCACGCACAGGCGCAGCGGAAGGCTGGGGTATTCGCGGAGGCTTCCCGCTAAAAGCCTGTCCGAAAACCAAGGGCAAAGGAGATCCTCCCGTAGGAGCGGCTTTCGCCGCGACCCGTTGCCTCTGTAGGCCGAGATTCATTTCGGTCACAAACTACAGGAAGCCGCGACCTCCCATCATCAAAGACGGAGGTTCGGGGCTAAAGCCCCTCCTACAAAACGAACGTCGTGGGACCGGCTTTCGCCGCGATTGAGGGACCTGTTTTGCCGCCTGAACGGGCCTTAAAAGAACGCCCCCCGTCGGGTGGAGCTGAGCAGATATAGGAAGAAAGGCCCGCCCAGGAGGGCGGTGAGCAGGGTCAGGGGGATCTCCTGCGGAGGTATCAGGGTGCGGCTAAGCAGGTCGGCGAGGGCCAGCAGGGTTGCCCCCAGGAGGATCGAGGCGGGGATCACCCGGGCATAACGTGGGCCGATCAGCAGGCGGGCCAGATGCGGGGCGATCAGCCCGATGAAGCCGATGATCCCGGTGAAGGCCACGGCGCCGGCGGTGGCCAGGGTGGCAGCGGCGATGGCCAGCCGTTTCACCCGCTCCACCGGCAGGCCCAGCTGCAGCGCCTGCTCCTCCCCGAACTGCAGCACATCCAGGGGGTAGCCCAGGGCGACCAGCGCCCCCAGGCCCAGGGCCACGTAGGGGAGCGCCCCCCACAGGGCTGGCCATCCGCCCAGGGCATAGCCCCCCAGCATCCAGATCCAGGCTCGATAAGGGGCGATGCGGCCGACCATCAGCATCAGCAGCCCGAGGCTCAGGGCGTTCAGCATCGCTCCCACCGCCACCCCGGACAGCAGCAGCGTTGTGAGGGGGAGGGTCTTCCCGACCCGGGCCAGCCGGTAGACCAGCCCTACGGTCAGGATCCCCCCCAGGAAGGCAGCCAGAGGGAGGGCCAGCAGGCCGGCGAAGGCGCTGGGGAGGTTCAGGGCCACAGCCGCGAGGGCGCCCAGGTTGGCCCCCGCCGCCACGCCGATCAAATAAGGATCCGCCAGGGGGTTGCGGAACAACCCCTGATAGGCCGCGCCCGCTCCGGCCAGCGCGGCCCCGGCCAGGGCCATCAGCAACACCCGGGGGATGCGCACCTCCCACACGATGGTCATCAGAGTGGGATCCACCCCTTCCCCAGGCCGGATCCGCGCCATCAAAACCCGGCCGAGCTCCGGCAAAGGGATGCTCACCGGCCCCAGGGCCATCCCCATCCCCAGGCTCATCCCCAGCGCCAGCGCCAGGCCGGCCCACAGGCCGATCCGCATCGGGCGAGCGCGGTGTCGAAGCAGGCGAAGGGTCTCACCGGCCATTGGATGCTCCCCGGCGGGATTCCCACTCTCCCCCGCTCACGGCCGGATCGGCAGCGGGACAACCTGGGAGAGACCAAGGGGCCGGCGCGGCGACCGGACCTGCTGCGGGAACAGCTCCGGGTGGATGATCCGGGCCATCGCCTCCAGGCCCTCCACGATGCGCGGGCCGGGCCGGGAGATCAGATCCGCGTCGATGGGGTAGATCCGCCCCTCCCGCACCGCCCGCAGGCGGTTCCAGCCCGGCCGCTGTCGGACCTTCTCCGGCGTCTCGCCGTAGTTCGCCGTCCCCAGGATGATGAGATCGGGATCCTGGCGGAGCAGCTCCTCCAGGCTGAGCTGGCCCCACTCGCTGGGGAGGACAGCCCCCACGTTCTGGCCACCGGCCATGATGATCAGCCGGTCGATGAAGGAGCCCGGCCCCGCCGTCCAGGGCTTGCCCGGATCCGTGGCGTCCAGCTCATAGAACACCTTGGGTCGGCTGGAGGCGGAGCGGACCTTCTCCTCCAGGGCGGCGACCCGGGCGCGCAGATCGGCCACCACCTTCTCCGCCTGAGCCGTGTTCCCGGTGAGCCTTCCCACGGTCAGGATCTGCTGGAAGATCCCCTCCAGATCCTTCGGGGTGCTTTGATGGAACACTATCAGACCCAGGTCCTCCAGAGCCTTCACCTGCTCCGGGCTGATCACCCCGGGCGCCAGGATGAGATCCGGCCGCAGGGCAACGATGGCCTCGGTGTTCAGGGTCGGATAGGTGTGGCCGATGCTGGGGACCTGCTTGGCCTCCGGCGGATAATCCGACAGCTCGTCCCGTCCGACCAGGCGATCGCCGGCCCCGACGGCGAAGATCATCTCCGTCGCCGAGGGAGCGAGGGTCACGATGCGCTGGGGACGGTCCTTCAGCACCACGGTCCGCCCGTGGTCGTCGACGATGTTCAGAAAGGGCGCCGGCGTGGGAGTGACGGTGGGCGTGGCCGTGGGTGCGGGGGTGAACGTGGGAGCAGGGGTCGCGGTGGGCGTGGGGGAAGGTGCCCCCGCGCAGCCGGCCAGGAGCATCAGGATAAAGAAGAGGATCACAGCGCGTCGCATCGGGAACCTCCCGGTTCAGGATGGGCGCCTCGCCGGAAGGGGCGAGGCGTGCCCATCCCGAACGGGGGCCGGAAACGAGCGGCCTCCCTGCCGGAACGGACAGGGAGGCCGCGTGAGGCCCGAGGGAAAGTCGGGACGGTGCAGGCGGCGCTCCTACCCCTTCCGCGAGGCTCGGAGGAGGCCGAGGCGGGCGACCGGGCTTCCATGGTCCGCGGTGGCGGCCATGGTTACCGTTGCGGGACAGCGCCGGACTTTCACCGGACTTCGCCTTTCAGCCCTGCCATCCGGGGCGTCGGGCACCTCGGCCGTATTCAGTTGTCCGACACAGGCCAATGATAGTGCGAAGGGAAAGGGTTGTCAAGCCCGGGCACCGCCCATGCTACAATCAGGCCGCGTCCGATCGAGAGCGGGAGGGATGCGGTGGATCAGGTGCTTCTCGCATGGATCGCGCTGATCCTGGGGATCCCGGCGGTGGCGGCGGCGCGGCGGTTGCTGGGCCCGCGCGGGCCCAGCCTGGCGATGGCCATGGCGCTGACGGGCGCCCTGGGGCTCTGGCTGGCGGCAGCCGGACAGCCGCCTCAAGAGGCTGCGTTGCGCATCGAGCGACCCTTTTCGGTTCTCCAGACCGCCTGGGTGTTCCGCCTGACTCCGTTTCTCTGGAGCCAGGGGCTGGGAGCTCTCCTGGCCGGGTTCCTGGTCGGATGGATGTGGACGGCTTGCCCAGGACAGGGCCGGCGGTGGCCTCGGGTCCTGACGCTGGGGATGCTCGTGGCCGCTACCGGGGCGGTCCTGGCGGCGGATCTTTTCACCCTTCTGATGACCTGGGCCGCCCTGGACGCCATGTTCCTGGCCCTGTTGCTGGTCCGCCGGGGGCAGGCCGTTGTCGACCGCGCGGCGCTGGCCGGGCTGGTGAATGGGGCGGCGCTCCTGGCCCTGTGGGCGGCGGCCTGGCAGCTCTGGCGCGCCGGCGACAGCCTCTTCTGGAGCCGGATGGGAGGGGAAGCGGCGCTGCCCCTCTTCGTCCTGGCCACCCTCATCCGCCTGGACATCTATCCCTTCCACGTGGGGCGTCCCCCTGAACTGGCGGATGAAGTGGACCGCGCGGCGCTGCTTTACATCCTTCCCACCGCTGTGGGCTTGACCTTCTGGGCCCATCGGGTTCCGATGCTGCAGGGGTGGCCGGGGACCCCCTGGGTGGCCGGAGCGTTGGGGCTCACCGCGGTGCTCGGAGGGCTATGGGCGTGGGCGGAGCCGGATCCAAGGGCCGGGCTGGTGGAGGCGGCCTGGGGGAGCGCGGCGTGGTGGGCGCTGGTCGCGCTGATGGAGCCGGCTCTCGCCCCGCTGGCGGCGGCCCTCTGGCCGGTTTGTTTCGCCCTGCTGTTCACCGCGCCCTCCTTTCACCCGGCTTCTCCGTGGGGGTTGCCCGCCCTGGCGGCGATCTTGACCCTGGCGGGCGTTCCCCTGATGCCCGGCGCCGCTCTCTTCGCCGGACTGTTCCGCGCTGCGCCGGCATGGGCATGGCCGATTCTGCTGCTCCCACACGGCCTGCTGCTTAGCGCCCTGGTGCGGGGATGGCTTCGCCCGATGGAGGAGGTGCTCCCCTCGGAGCGAGTCTGGCGGGTTCTCTACGGTCTGGGGCTTACCCTGGGGGTGGCCGGGTTGATCGGCCTGGGCCTCGCTCTAAGAGCCTGGCGGGAGGAGCTGTCTCCACCCCTTCGGGTGGTCCTGGTCGTCGGGCTGGGGCTTGCGGTCGGGATCCAGATGCAGGCCCACCGGGTGCATGAGGCGGCCCGGCGGTGGGCGCGGGTGCGTCCGTTCCTGACCCTGGACTGGCTGTATGCGGGCCTGACGCACCGGATCTCCCGTCCGGCCGCGGCGCTGCAACAGGCGCTGGAGTTCCTGGGCCATCCCGCGGCCATGTGGCTGTGGGCCCTGGTCGTGGGGGGGATCCTGCTCCTCCTCTGGCAGGGAAGCGCCCGATAGCCACACGGAAGGCGCGGAGGCGGGCATCCCGGCTTTGCTGCGGGGCAGATCTTCGTTGCTCAATCCAATGATTTGCCTTTATAATGCCCGCGGGGAGGTATGCGATGGCGTGGACGGTGGAGGATCTGCGGGATCTGGCGGAATTGTTGCGGGCGCATCCCGAGTGGCGGGAGCCCCTGTGGGCCTTGCTGGCCTCCGAGGAAGTGCGCCGGATGCCCGAGCGGATGGAGCAGGGCTTCCGGCGGGCCGCCCGTCTGATCCTCGCCCTCTACCGCGCCCAGCGGCGGCAGGCTCGGGAGACCGACGCCCGCTTGGCGGAGATGGCCGAGGCCATCCACCGGCTGGGCGAGACCGTGCGCCACTTGGCCGAGACCGTGCACGACCTGGCCGAAGCCCAGCACCGCACCGAGGAAAACCTCCAGCGCCTGGCTGAGGCCTTTGTGAACCACCGTCAGGAGTTCCTGGCCCACCAGGCCCAGGTCAACGCCCGCCTCGAAGAGCTCAGCACGGCGGTCCGTAACCTGACTGAGACGGTTCATCACCTCACTGAAACTGTTCATCACCTAAGCGAGATCGTGGGCAATCTGGCCCAGACCCAGCTCGGTCTGGCCGAGGCCCAGCGCCGCGCCGAGGAGAACCTCCAACGCCTGGCCGAGGCCTTCGTCGCCCATCGCCAGGAGTTCCTGGCCCACCAGGCCCAGGTCAATGCCCACCTCGCTGAGCTCAGGATGGAGGTCCACGCCCTGGTCGAGGCCCAGCGCCGCACCGAGGAATCCCTCCAGCGCCTGGCCGAGGCCTTCGCCGCTCACCGCCAGGAGTTCCTGGAATTCCGCGCCGAAACCGATCGTCGCTTCGCCGAGCTGGCCGAAGCCCAGCGCCGCCATTACGAAGAGTTCGCCGCCTACCGGGCCGAGACCGACCGCCGCTTCGCCGAGCTGGCCGAAGCCCAACGCCGTCACTACGAGGAGTTCGCCGCCTACCGGGTCGAGACCGATCGTCGGTTTGCCGAGCTGGCCGAGGCCCTCCGGATCCTGACCGAGCGGGTGGACCGGGTGGAGGCCCGCCTGGATCAGGTGGAAGCCCGCCTGGATCGGGTGGAAGCCCGCCTGGACCGGGTGGAGCGTCGCCAGGAGGACCACAGCCGGGACCTGGGGGAGCTCAAGTCGATGCGCCTGGAGGCCCTCTACCGGGAGAATCCGGGCCTCTTCCGCCCTCTGCTGCGGCGGGCCGCTGTCGTCCCCGGCGCGCGCAAGATGGAGATCCTGGAGGAGGCGGAGGCGGCCGGGCGCATCACGGAGGAGGAAGCGAGCCGGGCTGCCCCTCTGGACGCGCTGGTGGAGGGCTTTCACCGGCGGGAGGACCGCCGGGTGGTTCTGGCGGTGGAGATTTCCTGGCAGGGGACCACGAAGGACGTGGCCCGGGCGGCGGAGCGGGCGGCCATCTTCGCCCGGGCGCTGGGGGTGGAGGTGATCCCGGTGGTGGCGGCGAAGGAATTGACGGCGCCGGCGCGGCGGATGGCCCGGACGCGGGGGGTGTGGTGGCTGCAGGACGGGAGGGCCTTCGCCCCTCCAGAGATCCCCGAGGAAGGATCGGAATCGGAAGAGGCCTGATCCCCTTTGTCCGGGCTGGCTGATCCGAGCGGGCTGAACGGCTGGATCTACCCGGATCCCATGGCGACGACCTTTCCCCTGAGGCGTGGAGATGGCTCCCCCACATATCCGGATCGGAGGCGGCGGATGCCGATCTATCGCGGCCCGATCCCCGAGCCTGTGCGGGCCCAGCTGCGGGAGCTGGCGGGGGCCTGGCTGCCCGAGCCCGATCTCGAGCGGGCCTATCTGCATGTGGGGACCCCCCTGGCCCGTCTGATCCTGCGCGCGATGCCCGACCCGCTCCCGGGCGTGGATCCGGCGGCGGTGACCCTGGGCCGGCACATCTTCATGGACCCTGCTTACTGGCCCCCCGATCGCCTCTCGAGGTTCCGCCTGCTGGTCCACGAGCTGATCCATGTGCGTCAATGGCGGGAGCGCGGGGTTCTGGGATTCCTGTGGGCGTATCTGCGCGATTACCTCGCCCGCCGCTACGCGGGGGTGCGCCTGGAGCAGGAGGCCGAGGCGATCGCCGCGGCGGCGGCGGAACAATGGCAGGCCCGCGGTCTTCCCGTGTAAACTTTTCCCCACAGGCTCTGGAGAACACCCCGGTATGGAGGAAGACGATGCGACGGGTGCTGATCCTGGGAGGCGGGTTCGGGGGAGTGGCTACGGCCCATGCCCTGCGGCGGCGGCTCCCCCCGGAGGACGAGATCGTGGTGGTGGAGCGGCGTCCCTACTTCATGCTGGGCTTGCGCAAGACGTGGGCCCTGATCGGCCGGGGCACCCTGGAGGAAGGACGACGTCCCCTCCAGGCCCTCGAGCGCTTCGGCATCCGCGTCCTCCCCGGCACCATCACCGCCATCGACCCGGCGAACCGGGCGGTGGAGGTGAACGGCCGGCGCTGGGAGGGGGATGCCATGGTGGTGGCCCTGGGGGCCGAGCTGGCCCCGGAGGCGATCCCGGGCTTCCGGGAGCACGCCCTCAACGTCTACGATCCCCAGGAGATCCCCCGGGCGATGGAGGCGGTGCGCGCCTTCCGCGGCGGCCAGGTGATGATCGGCATCTTCGGGGCGCCTTACAAGTGCCCGCCGGCCCCTTACGAAATGGCCTTCCTCCTTCAGGACTTCTTCGAGGCCCGCGGCGTCCGGGCGCGTATCTCCGTCTTCACCCCGCAACCGATGTCCCTCCCCGTCCTGGGGGCGGCCGGCTGCTCGGTGCTGGAGGGGCGCCTGGCCGAGCGCGGGATCGATTTCCTCCCGAACCACAAGGCCACGGCGGTGGAGGCGGGGGCGGTGATCTTCGGCGATCGGCGGCGGCCCTTCGATCTGCTCCTCGGCGTCCCTCCCCACCGCTGCCCGGAGGTGGTGGTCCGCAGCGGCCTGACCGACGGCGGCGCGTGGGTGCGGGTGCACCCCCGCACACTGGAGACCCGCTTCGCCGGGGTTTACGCCATCGGGGACATCACTGAGATCCTCCTCCCCAACGGCATGCCGCTGCCCAAGGCGGGCGTCTTCGCCGAGGCCGAAGGGGAGGTGGTGGCGGAGCGGATCGCGGCCGTTTTCGCGGGACGGGAGCCCGAGGCTTCCTTCTCCGGCGAGGGCTTTTGCTACCTGGAGCTGGGCCGGGGCGAGGCGATGCTGGTGCGCGGCCGTTTCCTCGTCGAGCCGGCGCCGGAGATCGAGCTCACGGAGCCTTCGCCGAACTATCTGGAAGAGAAGAAGCGCTTCGAGGCCGAACGCCTGCGGACCTGGTTCGGGGACGCAGCGGCCTGACCTGCGCCATCCGTTGGGGGGAGGGGATGGAGCGACCCCGGGCGGCGCTGCGCCGGAAAGCGGAACGGATCGATCGGGCCCTGGAGGCGTATTACGGGATCCCGGCCCGCTGGCATCTGGATCCCCTTTCCGAGCTGGTCCTGACCGTCCTCTCCCAGAACACCAGTGATGTGAACAGCTGGCGGGCCTTCGAGCGGCTGCGGGAGCGCTTCCCCACCTGGGAGGCGGTGCGGGACGCGCCGGTGGAGGCGGTGGAGGAAGCCATCCGTCCGGCGGGCCTGGCCGCTCAGAAAGCTCCGCGGATCCAGGCGATCCTGCGCCGGATCACCGAGGAGCGCGGGGAGCTGTCGCTCGATTTCCTCGCCGACTGGCCAGTGGAGGAGGCGAAGGCTTACCTGCGGCGCCTGAACGGCGTGGGTCCGAAGACGGCGGCCATCGTGCTTCTTTTTTCGCTGGGCAAGCCGGCCTTCCCGGTCGATACGCATGTGCACCGCGTGGGGACACGGCTCGGGCTGATCCCGGAGGGGATGTCGGCGGAGCGAGCCCACGAATGGATGGAGGCCCTGGTTCCTCCGGATCGTTATCTCCCTTTTCATTTGTTGTTGATCCGCCACGGCCGGGAGATCTGCAAGGCCCAGCGGCCCCGCTGTGACCTCTGTCCGGTGCGCCGCGACTGCGATTTCTACCGACGGCGGCGCGCGGCGGGGCGATGATCCCGGCTTCCGCTGTTTTTAAGAGAGGACCTCCAGCCCGGCGAAGGAGGCCAGCAGCCGCTTGAGGCCCGCCTCTTCGAACATCACCACTACCTCCTCATCCGCGCCGATGGGCCGGCACTCCACCACCAGCCCCTCGCCGAAGCGCGGATGCCGGACCCGCAGGCCGGGGCGAAAGCGGGGGCTGGGGGGTGTGAAGGCAGGCGCTTCCTCCCTTTCGACCTTCCGGCGGCTACGGCCGGCGGCGCTCGGGGAACGGGCAGTGGTTCGGGCGACGGCGGGAGTGAGCAGCTCCCGGGGGATCTCCCGGAGGAACCGGGAGGGGGTGCGGAGCTCATCGTAGCGGCGGAAGGCGTAGGTGAGAAAGAGCTGGTCCTTGGCCCGGGTCATCCCCACATAGAACAGGCGGCGCTCCTCCTCCAGCGCCCCCGGCTCGTCCAGGGAGCGGCTATGGGGGAGGAGTCCCTCCTCCAGGCCGGCGATGAACACCGTGTGGAACTCCAGGCCCTTGGCGGCGTGCAACGTGAGCAAGATGGGGGCCTCCTCATCGCTTTCCAGCGTGTCCACATCGGTCAGCAGAGCGACGTCGGCCAGGAAGGCCGCCAGGGGATCCTCGAAGGCGCCGGGGCGGTAAGGCCCGGCGACCTTCAACAGCTCCAGGACGTTGTCCCAGCGGCGGCCGCCAACCTCGCGCCCTCCCTCCTCCAGAGACTCCACGTATTCCGCGTATCCGATCTCGTCGATGATCCGTCGCAGGAGCTCCGCCACGCCGAGATGCGCGCGGTCCGCCCGCCAGGCCCGGACGCGCTCGACGAAATCCGCCAGGGCGCGGCGGATCTTCGGGCCCAGGGAGATCCCCGGGGCGCCGGCGACGGCCTGCTCCACGGCAGCGAAGAGGGAGGTCTTCTCCTGGAGGGCCAGGGCGCTGAGCCGGGCCATGGTCGCCGGTCCGATCCCCCGCGGCGGGACGTTGAGGACGCGGACCAGGCTGAGGTCGTCGTGGGGGTTGAGGACGAGCCGGAGGTAGGCGATGAGATCCTTCACCTCCCGGCGCTGATAGAACCGGACGCCGCCCACCAGCCGATAAGGGATTCCCGCCTGTAGGAAGGCCTCCTCCAGGGCGCGGGACTGCGCGTTGGTCCGATACATCACCGCGATCTCCCCTGGTTGGATGCGGCCGGCCTCGATGAGCTCCTGGACCCGCCGGGCGATGAAGGCTGCCTCGTCCTCTTCGTCGAAGGCCTCGTAGAGGGTGATGGGGGCACCGGGGCCCCGGGCGGCGACCAGGCGCTTCTCGTTATAGCGCTCGGTGTTGCGGCGGATGACCGCCTGGGCGGCCTGCAGGATGGTCTCAGTGGAACGGTAGTTCTCCTCCAGGACGATGATGCGGGCGTCGGGGAAGTGCTCCCGGAAGCGGATCACGTTGCGGAAGTCGGCGCCGCGCCAGCCGTAGATGCTCTGGTCCTCATCCCCCACGCAGAACAGATTGCGGTGTCGAGAGGCCAGCAAGCGCAACAGCAGATACTGCACCGTGTTGGTGTCCTGGAACTCGTCCACCAGGATGTGGCGATATCGCTCCTGATAGCGAGCGAGGACGTCGGGGTGCTCCTCGAAGAGCTCCACCGCCCGCAGGAGGAGATCGTCGAAGTCCAGGGCGTCGGCGGCCCGCAGGCGCTCCTCATAGCGGGCGTAAACCCGAGCCACGATCTCGTCGAAGTAGGTCCGGATGGGATAGGCCTCGGGGCGGATGAACTCGTTCTTGGCCCGGGAGATGGCCGCCCGTAAGGCGCCCGGTCGGTAGCGCTTCTCATCCAGGTTGAGGTCCCGCAGGGCCTGGCGGATGGCCTCGAGGGTGTCCTCCTCGTCGTAGATTACGAACTGAGGGTGGAGCCCGAGGAGGGAGGCTTCCCGCCGGAGGAACCGAGCGCAGGTGGCGTGAAAGGTCCCCAGGGTGAGCTCCCCGACCCGGTCGCCGAAGAGAGCCTCCAGCCGGGAGCGCATCTCCTCCGCCGCCTTGTTGGTGAAGGTCACCGCCAGGATATGGAAGGGAGAGACCCGGCGGGCGGTGAGCAGATAGGCGATGCGGTAGGTGAGCACCCGGGTTTTCCCGCTGCCCGGGCCCGCCAGCACCAGGATCGGCCCGTCGGGGGCGGTGACCGCCTCCCGCTGGCTTGGGTTGAGCTCCTCCAGGAAGGAGAGATCCCTGCCCATGGTCCTCCGATCCGCATCAGGTCTTGGAAGCGTCCTGCCGTCGGCCACCAGTGCGCCGGGGCGGATCCCCCAGGAGGGGCTCCAGGGTCTGGATCCACCGCGCCAGGCGTTGAGCGAAGCGCTCCAGGCTGTCCTCATCCAGAGAGGTCAGCGGATGGGTCTCGAAGACCTTGGCCCATCCTCGATCCCAGGGCTCGGCCTCCACGTAGGGGCCCAGTTGCGCGCGGATCTCCCAGATGTGCGCGCAGACGGTCATCAGCATCGCCCGGTTCCGCACCGGATCCCGGCTCTCGAAGTGCAGGCCCACCTCGATCCGCCCCCGTCGCTCCCCCAGATGCCAGACCTCATAGTGGAAGGCCGGATCCCGGTAGTAGACCTGGACCAGCCAGGGCCGGGCGGACCAGCGGAACCCCTGCAGGTCCGGCGGCAGCAGCGGCTTCAGCCGTTGAGGAAGGGCCTCCATCCAGTCCCGCAGCCGCATGGCCTCGCTCCGGGCGCTCCACCCCATTTTACCCGGAGGCGAGGCTTCTTGGCTTTGAAACGGGAAGATCGGGTGTGTCCCGATTTTGTCGGGCCTGGCCGCCTTGTAGGACAACTGCGAGCAGTTGTCCTACGATTTTGGGACACACCCGGAAGATCTCTTTCGGCCCGGATCGGCTCGACGATGGAGGTGAAGGCCCCAGGCCTGGATGTCTCCGGTTGCGGTAGATCCGGTTTCCGGTTAGCATGAAGCGCCGGCCGATCCCCCTGCTTCCGTGAGGATCTATGTCGCTTCCATCGGGGATGCGGGGGAACGCCGTGGGAAACAGTCTTCGATGAGGAGGTGGTTCCGATGGGTGCGTTGCCCAAGCGCCGGGTGACCCGCACGCGGCGGGGGATGCGTCGGGCGCATGATGCGCTCCGGCGTCCGAACCTGGTGCCGTGTCCCCGGTGCAAGAACCGGATCCTTCCCCACCACGTCTGCCCCCATTGCGGGACGTATCGGGGCGTGCAGGTGATCGAGGTGGAAGGGCGCGCCTAATCCTCGTTCTCCATAATGGGCAGGACCTCGGGATCCCAGGGCTGGAGGGGTGAGCGGCTCATCCCTCCGGCCTCTGTTCTCCCGGGGCGGCGCGCCGGAGCGCGAAAGGGAGGTGAGGACGGATGGCCTGGCCGGGGGATGGGCAGGGGGAGGGATGGCCCTTCCCGGTGGAGGGAGAGGAAGGCATCCCGTCTGCTGCGGGGCGGAAGGGACGAGTGTTCCTTGTGCTGTTCGGGGGGGTGTTGGTGGTGGGCCTCTGTGCGCTCTTCGCCCTGGCGGTCTTCGGCGCCCCCTGGACGCCGCGCTGGTTAGACACGGGGGTGCCGCCGGATCGCTTGAGCGAGGGGGTGCCGTTCCCCCTGACCCTTTCCGACCGGAGCGGACGGCTTTATCCGATGATTCTGGTGCGGGCTGGCGATCGGATGCGGGCGTTTCCGATGCAGCCTCCTGGCATCCCGTGCCTGCTGAAGATCGAGGGGACGGAGCTGTGGGCGGAATGCGCCGGGTGTCGCTTTGGGGCCGACGGCCGCCCGATCGCCGGGCCATGCGCGGCTCCGCTGCCGTCCTATCCGGCCCGCGTGATGAGCGGCTCCATCTGGGTGGACGTCAACCGGCTGCAGTAGTGGGCGGGAAGTGAGATCTCCGGTCTTCACGGATCCGGAAGCGCAGGGAGGAGGGGCATGATGCGGGAGGTGGTCATCGTCGCTGCGGTGCGGACGCCGATGGGCAAATACGGGGGGGCCTTAAAGGATGTGCGCCCGGACGACTTGGCCGCCCTGGTGATTCGGGAAGTGGTCCGGCGGGCCGGGATCGATCCGGGGATGGTGGACGAGGTCTACATGGGCTGCGCCAACCAGGCGGGGGAGGATAACCGCAACGTCGCCCGCATGGCGGCGATCCTGGCGGGCTTCCCCTACCACGTGGCGGCGGTCACGGTGAACCGGCTGTGCGCCTCGGGGCTCACCGCCGTCAACCTGGCGGCCCGGACCATCCGCTGCGGCGAGGCGGATGTGGTGGTGGCGGGCGGCGTGGAGAGCATGACGCGGGCGCCCTGGGTGATGCCCAAGGCCCCTGTCCCCTTCCCGCGGGGGAACGTCACCGTCTACGACACCGCCCTGGGGTGGCGGTTCCCCAACCCGAAGATGGAGGCCATGTTCCCCCTCGAGTCCATGGGCGAGACGGCGGAGAACATCGCCGAGGAGCATCCGGAGATCACGCGGGAGGAGCAGGACCGCTTCGCCCTGCTCTCCCATCAGCGGGCGGTGGAGGCTATCCGCTCCGGGAAGTTCCGCGAGGAGATCGTGCCGGTGGTGATCGAGCGACCGGGGCAGTCCCCTCTGGTCATCGATGTCGATGAGGGGCCGCGCTATCGCCTCGAGAACGGAGAGATCGTCCTGGACACGGATCTCGAGCGCCTCTCCCGGCTGCCCCCGGTCTTCCGGAAAGGGGGGACGGTGACGGCGGGGAACGCCTCGGGGTTGAGCGACGGCGCCGCGGCGCTGCTGCTGATGAGCGCGGAGAAGGCGCGGGCCCTGGGCCTGCGGCCGATGGCCCGCTGGATCGCCTCGGCCGCAGTCGGGGTGAACCCCCGGGTGATGGGCTACGGCCCGGTCCCCGCCATCCGCAAGCTGCTGGAGCGGACGGGTCTCACCCTGGATCAGATCGATCTGGTGGAGATCAACGAGGCCTTTGCCGTCCAGACCCTGGCCTGTATTAAGCTGCTGGGGCTGGACCTCAACAAGGTGAACGTCAACGGCGGGGCCATCGCCTTGGGGCATCCCCTGGGATGCAGCGGGGCCCGCATCCTCACCACGCTGTTGTATGAGATGCGCCGGCGCCGGGCCCGTTATGGGATAGCCGCCCTGTGCGTGGGCGTGGGCCAGGGGGAAGCGGCTCTGGTGGAGGGAATCCACTCATAGCGGCGCTCGGCGACAGCCAGCGAAAGGGGGCGACCTGTAGGGCCGCCCCCTTTTCGTTTCTCCTGAGAAGGCCTGGCCGCGCCCTCAGCTCCAGTCGCCCTTCTTGATGCGGGCCAGGAACTCGGCGTTGCTGCGGGTCTTGCCCAGGGCTCCCAGAAGGGATTCCATCACCTGGGTGAGGTCGTAACCACCGCCGTCAGGAGGCGGGGCCATCATCCGGGCGATCATCCGCTGCAGCAGCCACACCTTCTCCAGGGTGTCCGGGTCCAGCAGCAGCTCCTCCCGGCGCGTCCCGGAGCGCTCAATATCGATGGCCGGGAAGAGGCGGCGCTCCGCCAGCTTGCGGGAGAGGTGCAGCTCCCAGTTGCCGGTCCCCTTGAACTCCTCATAGATCACATCGTCCATCCGGCTCCCCGTGTCGATCAGACAGGTGGCCAGGATGGTGAGCGAGCCCCCGTTCTCGATGTTTCGAGCGGCGCCGAAGAACCGCTTGGGCGGATACAGGGCGGCCGGGTCCAGCCCGCCCGTCCAGGTGCGGCCGCTGGGCTCCACCACCAGGTTGTAAGCTCGGGTGAGCCGGGTGATGGAGTCCAGGAGGATCACCACATGCTTGCCCCCCTCCACCATGCGCTTGGCCCGCTCCAGGGCCAGCTCGGCCACCTTGATGTGGTTCTCCGGCGGCTCGTCGAAGGTGCTGTGGACCACCTCGGCCTCCACCGAGCGGTCCATGTCGGTGACTTCCTCCGGCCGCTCGCCGACCAGCACGACCATCAGGTGGACGTCGCGGTAGCGGGTGGAGATGGCGTTGGCGATGTTCTTGAGGACAGTGGTCTTGCCGGCCTTGGGGGGCGAGACGATAAGCCCGCGCTGCCCGCGCCCGATGGGAGCCACCAGATTGATCAGCCGCGTGGTGAGGTTCTTGGGGTCCGTCTCCAGATCGAACATCTGGTTCGGGAAGATGGGGGTGAGCTCCTCGAACCGCGGCCGCTGGCGGGCCTGCTCCGGGTCCAGCCCGTTGACGGCCTCCACCCGCAGGAGGCTGTAGTATTTCTCCGTCTCCTTGGGCGGGCGGATCTGGCCGACGACGAAGTCTCCCCGCCGGAGCCCGAAGCGACGGATCTGGGACTGGCTGACGTAGATGTCGTTGGGGCTGGGGAGGAAGTTGGGGTTCACCCGGAGGAAGCCGATCATCCCCAGGGAGTCGTCCTCCACGATCTCCAGCGTCCCGCCGCCGAAGGCGTAACCCTGCTGCTCCGCCTTCGCCTGGAGCAGCCGCATGATGAGGTCCTGCTTCTTCAGGCGGCTGTAGCTCGGGATCTTGAGGGAGCGGGCCAGATCACGGAGCTCATCCAGGGTCTTGGATTCCAGATGGATGTAATCGAAATCCAGGATGGGAACCTGAACCTGCGCCTGTTCCATGTCCATGGTCCTTCCACTCAGGATGAGGATAGATGACCGCTGTGCATCGCGCCCGCCGGGGGCCGGACCGGGAGACGGCAGTGCGCCCGCTGGATCCTTGCCTTACAGGGTTAGCTTCGGGGACGATGCCTCAGGCGGCTGAAGCATTTTCATTATATCGGGCTCTCGGGCCAGCGTCAAACCCGGGCTTCCCCACGGGGTTTCCCCCAGGGTCCCAACCGGCCCCCGGGGTGTGTCCCCAAATCGTAGGACAACTGCGAGTCGTTCGAAAAGCGGTTTTTGTAGGAGGGGCTTCAGCCCCGACATCCCGTCTTCGATGGCGCAAGGATCGCGGCGGAAGCTGCTCCGTTAACTCCCAACCTCCGGTTCTCGATGACGCAGAGGGTCGCGGCGAAAGCCGCTCCTACCAAACATCGATCCCTCTGTAGGAGGGGCTTTCGCCCCGAACCTCCGTCTTCGAGACCGCATGATCGCTCCGGTGCCTCTATCCCCTTCTCCTAATCCGGGGAGGAAAAGTCCTTTGCCCACATCGCTCCGGATCACCCCCAGCAAGGTCCGCGCTGATTGTTCTGGATGGCCATGAAGAGCCCATGACTCGCCGCAGGCGCATCGCCCCTCGACCCATCCTCTCCCTCCCCTGGGCCGCCACCGTCATCTCCGGCCGCTGTTCCCCGGCATGGCCCTTCCGCTCCTGAACCCGCTTTTCCGACGGATGCGCCTTCGCCCATTCAAGCGGCTCCTCCTGCATCTATCAAGCCAAGCGCCTCGGCCACCATCTTCTCCGGCGCAATCTGACCAGGGGCACACCCGCCTACGGATCGCTCTGGAACAACAGCGCTCCGCGGGCCGCAAGGCAGGGGATGTGTCCTCATTTCGTCGGGAGCAGTTAGGTTGAGTTGACAAGAATCGGAGTTTGTAGTAGCATCCATGCTCGCGTTTTCTGATACGTGCTGGGGCGAATCGGGAGCCCACTGATCCGGCGCGTGCTCAACAGCCCGGCCTGCGGGCGGGAGACAGATTGGGATCTCCACACGACCATCTACCTTCGCCATTACGGGCCGGCCAACCCTGAGAGTCCCACCGGGAGGGGCGACGGTGGGGGAGAAAGACGACCGGGGCAAAAAATCTTTCGCCCCTACCGGTTTATATTTTTCATCCAACTGACTACTACTGTTCCCTTGCGGTTGTCATAGGCCGGGAGGCTTAGGATGGAGAGAGAAGTAAGCATCCGCTCCCTCATCCTCCGCATGCTTGTCTTCGACGCTGTGGTTCTCCTGAGCGCGGCGTCAGCCTTTGTTCTTTTCCCTGATCGCATCGCTAGATGGATCGCCGAGTTCTATCCTGTGATCCTGAGCGCTCTATGCGTATGGTTTTCTTGTCAGATTTATCTTTCTCAGAATTCTCTGAAGAGGAAACATCTGGCGAGCCGGATATGGGGGTTGCTAGCCGCTGGATTAGGATTCTGGGCGATCGGTGAAATCGTATGGGCCGTATATGGACTTTTTGCCACCCCGCCCGACTTTGGTTGGATGGATCTGTTCTGGTTGATCGGCAACGGCTTTCTGATCGCTTTCTACGCGCTTCTGCTCCGCTTCCTGTCCCCGGCTATCCAGGGGTGGAATCGATTTCTGGCAGTCGGATTGATTCTGTTGTTCATTGTTGTGGCGGGCGCTGCTATCTACGCGCCGATGCTTGTCGAGCCGCCCACGGACTGGCTGGAATTCGCTGTAAGCCTTCTGTATGAAACTCAGTATCTTCTCCTCCTGGTCGGCGCGACCCTCCTTACCCTCGCGGTCTATAAGGGGATCCTGGGGATCAGCTGGAGTATCCTGGCTGTGGGGATGTGGTGGATCGCCTTCACGGATCTGCTTTTCATCTATTTGGGTTTGAACGACCTCTACTACCCCGGCGGCAAGGTTACGCCGCTCAGCGTGCTCCATAACCTCCTTTACATAGCCGCTTATGTGATCATCCTGAACGGGCTCTATCTGCGGTGGGCGTTGCCATTCCCGGCTGTCAGGGCCGAAGAGGTGCTGATGGTCGCTTCGAAATTTCGTCCGCAGGAGACGTGGGTCCTGATCTCCGACGAGAGCGGTCGGGCTTTGTTTGTGGATCCGCGCCTTCCCCGGGCCCTGGGAGCCGCCGACATTGGGGAAATGACCGGAGAGTTTATCGGAGCCATCCTGGGTTTACAGCCAAACACGGAGTTCGAGATCCTGAGGGAAGCGCTAACTCATGGAAGCAGTCGGCCGCGCCCGGTTCTGATCGCTGGCCGATCGCATGTCCTGCAGGCTGTGGCTGAAGAGGAGACGTCCTTCCGTGAGGTCTACTGGTTGCTGACCCCCGGAGATGCCCGCCTGGAGATCCGGCCCGGGGGGAAGGTTTCTCTGGAAGCGCTTTTGGCTCAGGCGATGCGCGGGGCTGCCCGATCGCCAGGAGAGTTGAGGAAAGTATACGTCCAGGCCGTCTTTCAACTCCTCGCTATAATGTGTGTCCGTTTCGGCGGCGAGGCGGTCGGGCAGCAGTTCGTCCGCCGGTTCGGCTCAATTGTCTGCTCGGAGGAATCCCTCTCGGATCTCCTCGAAGATGCCAAAGCATGCCGTGGCCTGCTAGAGCGCGCGCTGGAATGCGCTCTGATAATGGTCCCGGTGGACCAGATGAGGAGCGCGCTGAAGCGATTGGAGGAAAGCCTGGGAGAGGAGGTCCTTCGAGCAGCCGATGCCGTCGGCTTGCGCTTGTCCTTTCCCGACGGATGAGCCTCCTCTCCGGTTGACTCAAGGCCGCCCATTTGTTATAATTGCGCCAAGCACGCAATGGACGATGTGCAGGGAGCGCGGCCGGAGGTCGCGCCGAAATCTTATAGTGCCAAAGACGAAGAACGGGAGGAGTAGGCCCTGGGCCGGCGCCCAGAGAGGCGGGGGAAGGTGGAAGCCCGCTGCGCACGCCAGGGCTGAATGGGCCCGGGAGTCGCCGGACGAACGGGGCGGGAACCGCCCTCAGTAGTCCCGGCCGGAGTCGCCACCGTTATCCGGGCGGAGGGGATCGGAAGTCCACGCTTCCTGTCCCCGCGAAAGAGTGGGGCTGGCCGACGAACCCCTCGTCCCACCGGCGAGGGGTTTTTGTTTTCGGCGGCCGGCCTCAGGAGGGTGGCACCACGGGCCATCCGGCGCCCGTCCCTCAGCGAGGGGCGGGCGCTTTTTTTATCCACACCTCCGTCGATCCAAAGGGGGCTTTCACCTCGAAAGGAGCGGAGAATGCGACGCCTGATCCGGCGGACGATGCCGGCGGACCTCTGGACGCCCATCGGGCTCTACCAGGCCCTGAGCCCGGAGGGGCCCTCGTTCCTCTTCGAGAGCGTGGAGGGCGGGGCCTATCTGGCCCGCTATTCGTTCATCGGCCTGATGCCCCGCCGCGTCTACCGCGTGGACGGATGGCGGATGGAGGAGCGCGGGCCGGAGGGATGCCGCCTCTATGATCTGCGTCAGGTCCACCCCTTTGCGGTGTGGCGGGAGGCCCTGGAGGCACTGGCCCCGGAGGCCGCTCTGGAGCCCCTGCCCCGCTTCATCGGGGGGCTGGCAGGCTACCTGGGCTATGAGATGGCCGCTTTCTTCGATCGCGTGCCCCGCGCCCCCGGGGATGCCCTCGCCTTCCCGGATGCGATCTTGATGCAGGTGGAGACCTTGCTGGTCTTCGACCACGTGACCCAGACCCTCACGCTGTTCGCCTTAGCCGAACCCGGCGCCGAGGGCGAGGCGGAGGCGCGGCTAACAGCCCTGGAGCGCCGCCTCCGGGATCCGGTGCCGGCCCCGTCCATCCCAACGTCCACCCCCGCCGCCGGGGCTTCTTGGAAGACCCGGGTGGATGCCGGGCGGTTTCGGGAGATGGTGCGGGCGGCCCAGGCCTACATCGCCGCCGGCGACGCCTTCCAAATCGTCCTCGCCCGCCGCTGGAGCCGTCCCATCGCCGCCCCACCCTTTGCCATCTACCGGACGCTGCGGCGCCTGAACCCTTCCCCCTATCTCTTCTTCCTGAACCTGCCGGGCCTGGGGCGGAACGGGGAGGATCTGGCGCTGATCGGCGCCTCCCCGGAGATGCTGGTGCGGGTGGAAGGCGGGGAGGTCACCCTCCGCCCCATCGCCGGGACGCGCCCCCGCGGCCGCTCCCCGGAAGAGGATCAGGCTCTGGAGCAGGAGCTGCGGGCCGATCCCAAGGAGCAGGCGGAGCACGTGATGCTGGTGGATCTGGGCCGCAATGACCTAGGGCGGGTGTGCGACTACGGGACGGTGCGGGTGGAGGAGTTCATGGTGGTGGAACGCTATTCCCACGTGATGCATCTGGTCTCCACGGTGCGAGGGCGGCTGCGGCCGGGCTGTGACGCCCTGGACGCCCTGGCGGCCGCCTTCCCGGCGGGAACGGTCTCCGGGGCCCCCAAGGTGCGGGCGATGGAGATCATCGCCGAGCTGGAGGGGGAGGCGCGAGGGCCCTACGCCGGGGGCGTGGGCTATTTCGACCCGCGGGGGAACGCCGACTGGTGCATCACCATCCGCACGGTGATGGTGCAGGGCGACATCGCGATGGTGCAGGCCGGCGCCGGGGTGGTGGCGGATTCCATCCCCGAGCGGGAGGAGGAGGAAACCCGCAACAAGGCCCGGGCGATGCAGCTGGCGGTCGATCTGAGCCATGGGGCGGATGGGCGCTGAGGACGAAAGGGGGTCGCGATGCTGCTGGTGATCGACAACTATGATTCCTTCACTTACAACCTGGTCCAGATCCTGGGGCAGCTGCTCCGGGAGGCCGGGCGCACGGATGTGCCCCTCCGGGTGGTCCGCAACGACGCGGTGGATCTGGAGGACATCATGGCAATGGAACCCTCAGCGGTGGTGATCTCGCCGGGGCCGGGGCGGCCGGAGGAGGCCGGCATCACCATCCCGGTGATCCGGGCCCTCAGCGGGCGGACGCCGCTTTTAGGGGTCTGTCTGGGCCACCAGGCCATCGCCGCCGCCTTCGGCGGCCGCGTGGTGCGAGCGGGACGGCTGATGCACGGCAAGGCCTCGCCGGTCCTCCACCAGGGGGATGCGCTCTTCGCCGGGCTGCCCAGCCCCTTCATGGCCGGCCGCTACCACTCCCTCCTGGTGGCCGAGCCCCTTCCGGAGCCCCTGATGGTCACCGCCCGCACCCCGGAGGGGGAGATCATGGCGCTGCGCCACCGCCACCATCCCACCTTCGGGATCCAGTTCCATCCCGAGTCGGTCCTCACCCCGGAGGGCGTGCGGTTGCTGCGGAACTTCCTGCGGATCGCCGGATACTTGGATCCGGCGCCCGCTATCTCTTCCGGATCCTTGAGGGGAGGAGGTTCGCGATGATTCGGGAAGCGATCGCCAAGCTGGTGCGACGGGAGGATCTCACCCTGGAGGAGGCTGAGGCGGCGATGGGGGCGATCATGCAAGGGGAGGCCACGCCGGCGCAGATCGGGGCCTTCCTGATCGCCCTGCGGATGAAGGGGGAGACCATCCCCGAGATCATCGGATGCGCCCGGGCGATGCGCCGGGCGATGCAGCGGGTGCCCTATGAGGGGGTTGCGGTGGACACCTGCGGCACGGGCGGCGATGGGGCCCGCACCTTCAACCTCTCGACGGCGGCGGCCTTCGTCGTCGCCGGAGCGGGGGTGCCGGTGGCCAAACACGGCAACCGGGCGGTCTCCAGCCCCAGCGGCAGCGCCGATCTCCTGGCCGCCCTGGGCGCGGCCCTCACCCTGACCCCTGAGCAGGCCGCCCGCGCCCTGCGGGAGGTCCGCTTCGCCTTTCTCTTCGCCCCCGCTTTTCACCCGGCGATGAAGCATGCCATCGGCCCCCGCCGCGAGATCGGCGTCCGCACGGTCTTCAACATCCTGGGCCCCCTCTGCAACCCGGCCGAGGTCCCCTATCAGGTGATGGGCGTGTTCGACCCAACCCTGGTGGAGCCTCTCGCGGAGGTCCTGGGCGCGTTGGGCAGCCGGCGGGCCTTCGTGGTGTGCGGGGTGGGCAACGTCGACGAGGTGACCCCGGCCGGCCCCGCCCGGGTCGCCGAATACGCCGACGGCCGGGTCCGATCCTGGATCTTCGACCCGGCCGACTACGGGATCCCGCGGGCGCCCCTGGAGGCCCTCCGGGGCGGCACGCCGGAAGAGAACGCCCAGCGGCTGCGGCGGTTGTTCCAGGGGAAGGAGAACGGCCCGCTGCGGGCGGCGGTCCTCCTCAACGCCGCCTTCGCCCTGCGCGCCGCGGAGCAGGTGGAGGACTTGCGGGAGGGACTGGCGCGGGCCGAGGAAGCCCTCGAGGGCGGAGCGGCCCTGGCTGTCCTGGAGGACTACGTGGCCTTCACCCAGCGAGGCGCTCAGGAGACTTGAGCATGTCCGTGCTGCAAAAGATCCTGGCCTGGAAGCGCGAGGAGCAGGCCCGGCGGATGCGGGAGCGCCCGCTCCCGCTGGTGCGGGCGGAAGCGGAGGCGATGCCGCCCCCACGGGACTTCGCCGCCGCCCTCGTCCGCCGGGGCGATCGCCCCGCCCTGATCGCCGAGGTCAAACGGGCTTCCCCCTCCCGGGGTGACCTGGCCCCGACGGTGGACCCTGTGGCCCTGGCCGGGGCGTATCGGCGGGGCGGGGCGGCCGCCCTCTCGGTCCTCACCGACGCCCGCTTCTTCAACGGAGAGCTGGCCCACCTGCAGGCCATCCGCCAGGCCTTCCCGGAGGTGCCGATCCTGCGCAAGGACTTCACCCTGGACGCCTACGACATCTACGAGGCCCGGGCGGCAGGAGCCGACGCGGTGCTCCTCATCGCCGCCGCCCTGGAGCCCTCACGTCTGGCCGACCTTCTTGCCCTCGCGGCGGAGCTGAGGATGACGGCCCTGGTGGAGGTTCATCGGGAGGAGGAGCTGGAACGGGCCCTGCAGGCCGGGGCGCGGGTGATCGGGGTGAACCATCGGGACCTCCACACCCTGACGGTGGACCGAACGGTCTCGGCCCGGCTGCGGCCTCGCATCCCCGCCGGGATCCGGACGGTGGCGGAGAGCGGGCTGCGGACCCCCGCCGACGTCCGGGAGATGGGGGCGCGGGGCTACGACGCGGTGCTGGTCGGCGAGGCGCTGGTGGAGGCCGGCCGGCGCCCCGACGGCTTCGATCTGGAGGCGGTGGTTCGCGCAACCCGGGCGCTGGCCGGTGGCGAAGAAGGGTGAGCCCGGACGAGGGGAGGCGGCGGTGTTCATCAAGATCTGTGGGATCACGACCCTGGAGGACGCCCGGGCGGCCGTCGCGGCGGGGGCGGACGCCCTGGGCTTCGTCCTCTATCCGAAGAGCCCCCGGTATCTGCCGCCGGAGCGGGCGGCGGCGCTGGTGGCGCAGCTGCGCCGGGAGGCGCCTGGAGTGCGCTACATAGGGGTGTTCGTGAACGAGCCAGCGGAGCGGGTGCGGACGCTGCTGGCGCGCATCGGCCTGGATTGGGCCCAGCTCCATGGCGAGGAGCCCCCGGAGGTGGTGCAGGCCCTGGCAGACCGCGCTTACCGGGTGCTCCGGCTGCGCCCCGGGAGCGCCATCGATCCCGCGCCCTACCGCGGGCGGCTGCCCGACGGGCCGACCCTGGGGGTGGACGCCTGGCATCCCACGGCCTATGGGGGGACCGGACGGGTCGCCGACTGGGAGCAGGCGGCCCGGTGGGCCCGGGCGGAGCGCCTGCTTCTGAGCGGGGGGCTGACGCCGGAGAACGTGGCCGCGGCCATCGCCCGCGTCCGGCCCTGGGGCGTCGATGTCTCCTCCGGGGTGGAGCGGGCCCCCGGGCGGAAGGACCCGGAGAAAGTGCGGGCCTTCATCGCCCGGGCGCGGGCCGCCTTCCGGGCCCTGCAGGAGGGCATCCCTGTGGAACTCCAGGAGGAGGGCGGATGATCGCGCTGATTCCCCCACCGGTTTCGGAGCGGCCGGGCTACTTCGGGCCTTACGGCGGGCGGTATGTGCCGGAGACCCTGATTCCCGCCCTGGAGGAGCTGGAGCAGGCGTTCGAGGAGGCGCTGCGGGATCCGGAGTTCCTCCGGGAGTTCGAGGCCCTGCTGCGCACCTATGTGGGGCGCCCCACGCCGCTGACGGAGGCCCGGCGGCTGGGGGAGGCCGTCGGCGCGCGGATCTTCCTCAAGCGGGAGGACCTAGCCCACACGGGGGCCCATAAGATCAACAACGCCCTGGGCCAGGCCCTCCTGGCGAAGCGCTTGGGCAAGCGGCGGGTGGTGGCCGAGACCGGGGCCGGCCAGCACGGGGTGGCCACGGCCACCGCCTGCGCCCTCCTCGGGCTGGAGTGCGTCATCTACATGGGCACCGCGGACATGGCCCGCCAGCGGCCCAACGTGTTCCGGATGCGCTTGCTCGGCGCCGAGGTGCGCCCGGTGGACGCCGGCTCCTGCACCCTGAAGGACGCCATCAACGAGGCCATCCGGGACTGGGTGACGAACGTGCGCACGACCCATTACCTGCTGGGCTCCGCCCTGGGGCCCCATCCGTATCCCGCCATCGTGCGCACCTTCCAGTCGGTGATCGGCGTTGAGGCCCGCTCCCAGATGCGGGAGGCCTTCGGGCGGCTGCCGGACGTGGCGGTGGCCTGCGTGGGTGGGGGGAGCAACGCCATCGGCCTCTTCGCGGCCTTCCTGGAGGATCCGGTGGAGCTGGTGGGGGTGGAGGCGGGCGGGGAGGGGATCCCCACCGGCCGCCACGCCGCCCGCTTCGCCGACGGCGACCGGGGCCGCATCGGCGTCCTGCACGGAACCCGCACCTACGTCCTCCAGGATCCGTGGGGGCAGATCCTGGACACCCACTCGATCTCCGCCGGGCTGGATTACCCGGCCGTGGGCCCAGAGCACGCGTATCTGCGGGAGCGGGGGCGCGTCCGCTACACCGCCGTCACCGACGCTGAGGCCCTGGCTGCTTTCCGGGCCCTGGCCCGGCTGGAAGGGATCCTCCCGGCCCTGGAGTCCGCCCACGCCGTCGCCGAGGCCATGCGGATCGCCCGGGAGCGGCCCGGCGCGTGGATCCTGGTCAACCTCTCCGGGCGGGGGGACAAAGACCTGGAGACCGTGGCGAGGGCCCTGGGGGAGGCGATCGGATGAGGGGTGTGGAGGCGGTGCGGGAGGCCTTCCGGCGCGCCCGGGCGGAGCGGCGCGCGGCGCTCATCCTCTACTGGCCTGTCGGCTACCCGGACCTGGAGGCCTCGATCCGGATCGTGGGCCTCCTGGCCCGGGCGGGCGCCGATCTCATCGAGCTGGGGTTGCCGTTCTCCGATCCCCTGGCGGACGGCCCGGTGATCCAGCGGGCGGTCCACCGGGCCCTGCAGGCGGGGTTCCGAACGCCCCAGATCCTGGAGGTCCTCGCCCGCCTGCGGGCGGGAGGCGTGGGCATCCCCCTCTGCCTGATGAGCTACGTCAACCCGCTCCTCGCCGCGGGGCTTCCGGGGTTTCTGGAGGAGGCGGCGCGGGCGGGGGCGGACGGGCTGATCGTCCCGGATCTCCCGCTGGAGGAGGCGGAGGCCATGCGGGGAGCGGCAGGGGCGGCCGGTTTGGCCTGGATCCCCCTGGCGGCGCCCACCACGCCGGATGAGCGGCTGGCCCGCATTGCCGCCACCGCCACCGGGTTTCTCTATCTGGTTTCGGTCACGGGGATCACCGGGGTGCGGGATCGGCTGCCGGAGGAAGTAGTGCAGCATCTGCGCCGGGCGCGCCGGCAGGCCGGCGGCGTCCTGGTGGCGGTGGGGTTCGGGATCTCCCGGCCGGATCACGCGGCCGGACTGGCCCCGGAGGCCGACGGGCTGGTGGTGGGCAGCGCCCTCATCCGGCATGCCGAGGCCTGCGGGTTCGACGAGGCCGCCCTCGCCGCCTTCGTCCACGCCATGCGGACGGCCGCGGCTCTCCCCGACGAAGGCCTTCCCGCCGATCGGGGGTCGGGATGAGGGGGACAACAGCGAGCCGTTCCCCCACATTGTGGTAAAACCAGGAAGCCCTGCTCGCGAGCCTTCCTTCTCTACTCGACTATAATTTTTCTCAGAGACGCCAGGCAGCGCCCGGTTGACCAACTACTCCGACACACTCTATAGGAGGGGCTTTCGCCCCGAACTTTGGGTCTTCGATGGCGCAAAGGTCGCGGCTCCCTATCGGAGGTGCCCAATGCGACTCCCTCGTTTGTTCGGTCGGAAACCTGCCCGCCCCGACCCGGAACCGCTCCGGCAGGCGATCCTTGCCTTCCTCCAGGCCCGCACCTGGTCGGAATCCCGGCGCGTGGTGGAGGAGCACCCGGAGCTGCTGAGCGACGAGGCCGACGCACTGCTCGGGCAACTCATCGCGGCCCAGGAGGATGCCAACGCCCGCCGCTACCTGGAGGAGCGCCGCGCTCTCCTGCGCCGCTGCCGGGAGGTGGGGGTGGAAAGGGCGTTCCGGGAGAAAACAGAGCCGGCCGCCCCGTCAGAGGAGGAGATGCGCCAGCACCCTCTTTATCGGCTGGCCGAGAGCGTGATGCGGGGCGAACGGAGCCTGGAGGCCGCGCTCCGGCAGGCCACCGCCCCGGATACCCTGCAGGCGCTGGATGATCGCGCCATTGAGCGGCTCGACGACTACATCCTCGCCCTCTCCCGCGACCCCGCCCGCCCTATCCAGGCTCGCGTCCGCGCCTACGTGCTGGCCGAGCTGAACCACGCCGCCGCCCAGGCCCTTCCCGCCTCCCCGCCGATCCGCGCCTACACGGCCAACAGGCTGGGCAACCGCATAGAGGATTACCCCTTCAAGACCCCGGCCCATCTGGAGCGACGGGTGGAAGCTTATCGGGAGGCCCTAACGATCTGGCAGCAAGAGGGGGATGAAAGGCGGGCTGCCATGCTCCAGAACAACCTGGGCAACGCCTATCTGCGTCTGGCGGAAGTGCGGGATCGGGAGGCGAA